>NZ_WTKS01000003.1:0-363413 GCF_011378625.1 Pseudoalteromonas sp. c7(2019)
GCTGCATCTGTAAACGTAACCGTGATGGTGCTGTTAGGTGCATCACTGGTGCCTGTCACTGTTGGCGTGCTGTCGTTTGTTAATACTGGCGCATCAACGGTAATGCTTGGCGCGGACGTGTCTATTGTGCCGTTGCCGGTAATATCGGTGCTGTTACCTGCTACATCGCTGATGTTAGCGGTGATCGTGTACGGCCCTTCTGCCAAGGCAGTCGGTACTTCTATAGAGAAGTTGCCATCGGCATCCACAGTGGTGGTGAAGGTTTGTGTATTGCCTTGATCGTCCACTACGGTGAAGTTAATAACCGTGCCTTCAACGGCATCGCTTGTGCCACTGAGTGTCGGGGTGATGTCGTTACTTGAGCCTGAGCTGGTAAGTACAAGTGTCGGTGCGGTGGTATCTATTTCACCAGTGCCTGTGGCGGTGGCTTCATTACCAGCGGTGTCTTCAACACTCGCGCTAATGGTGTATGCACCTTCTGCAAGTGCTACCGGTACAGGGATTGACCACGTGCCATTGGCAAGTACAGTGGCGCTCATTGTTTGTGGTGTGCCACTGGTATCTGTCACTATAACCGTTACCGTACTGCCTTGCGGTGCATCGCTAGTACCGGTAATAGTTGGGGTGGTATCGTTGCCTACGCCGTTGTCGGTAATAACAAGGCTCGGTGCGGTTAAGTCTATCTGACCTGTTTCGGTGGCGCTGCCGATATTACCTAGGCCATCGCCTACCTCTGCGGTCACCGTGTATTCACCTTCGGCTAAATCAGTTGGTGCATCAACGCTCCAGACGCCACCCGTTACCGTCGTATCAACAGTCGTAATATTCCCTGCACTGTCTTCAAACGTTAAGCTAATGGTGGTGCCATCAGCTGCATCGCTTGTACCATTAATGGTTGGGGTAGTGTCGTTGGTATCAACCAATGCATTAATACTAATGCTTGGGGCCGTGGTGTTGAGTGTTGCGGTTTCACTTAATGTAGTGGTATTACCGGCGTTATCACTAACGCTAGCTTCAATGGTGAGCTCACCATCGCTCAGTGCATTCGGTACATCCGCTGACCAGCTGCCATCAGCTTGTACTGTCGCGGTGAACGTTTCTGTTGTGGTGCCATCACTCACGCTGATGCTAATAACAGTCCCCGCTGGCGCATTGGTACTTCCGCTGATAGTCGGGGTGCTATCGTTCGTTGCGCCCACGGTATCAAGCACAAGCGTTGGCGCGAGGCTATCAATGGTGCCCGATTGCACGGCACTATCGGTGTTACCTGCGGCATCGGTAATGCTGGCTTGCACACTGTAGCTGCCCTCTGGTAATTCAGGGCTGATTGCTTGCCAGTTGCCGTTCGCATCGACTGTGGCTGTAATTGGTGTTTCATCGCCGTTACTGTCTGTGATAACAATATTCACAACGGTGCCTTCAGGCTCTGTTGAGGTACCACTAACAACTGGGGTGCTGTCGTTGCCTAAACCCAGTGCATCAACGGTGATAACCGGTGTAATGGTATCTACATTACCACTACTGTTGGCCGTGGTGTCGTTGCCTGCAGCATCAGTGATGCTGGCAACAACGCTAAAGTCACCTTGTGCAAGGGCACCTGGAATTTCAATATTCCAGTGGCCATCACTTTCAACGGTGGTGGTGAAGGTTTGCTCAGCGCCTTGGCTGTCGGTGATGGTCAGTGTTACGGTGCCGCCAATTTCATTACTAGTGCCCTGCAGCTCAGGTGTTAAATCGCTGACATCGCCTACGTTTTGAATGGTGAGTATTGGCGCTTGTGTGTCTAACGTAATTGTATCTGTAACTGTTGTCGTATTTCCTGCTTCGTCAGATACACTCACTTCGATGGTGTTATCACCTTCATTTAAATCTGTTTGTGGAGTTACTTCCCAGTTACCATTTGCATCTACTGTGGTGCTAAGTGTTTGTTCAACTCCATTTTCATCTGTAATAACAACCGTGATACTGGTACCAACGTCTGCATCACTAGTGCCTGAAATAGTAGGCGTTGAGTCGTTGGTTACAGCTTCAAAGTCAACGGTTAAGCTAGGTCCTGATGTATCTATGTTACCTGTAGCCGTATCTGAAGCGCTATTTCCTGCAGCATCAGATACTTCAGCTTCTACAGAATAATCGCCCGAGGCCAACTCTTGAGAAAGTTCAACACTCCAATTACCATCGGCATCTGTTGTTGTGCTAAATGTGCGAACAACCCCTTGAGAATCAGTAACCGTTAAATTTATAACTGTGCCTGCAACTACGTCTGTTGTGTTACCAGAAATAACCGGTGTTGTATCATTACTTGTTTCTAGTTCATTTACTTGTATGGTTGGAGGCGTAATATCAATTACAGCATCAAGCTCTGCATTAGCCGTTCCACCACCTATGTCTGTTACTGTTGCACTAATTAAAATGGTGCCCTCAGCTAAATTTGCAGGCGGAGTAACACTCCAAAGACCGTTTTCATCAACAACTGTGGTTAAAGTAATTATTGCACCCGCTGAGTCAGTGATCTGAACTTCAACTTGAGAGCCAGCTTGTGCATTAAAAGTATCACCATTTATTTGAGGTGTTTGATCGTTAGTTTCGCCAATAATATCAATGGTAATGGTCAATGCGCTTGTATCAATTGTGCCTGAAGCACTTGCTGTGCCTTCATTACCAGCGCTATCACTAATACTTGCATCTACAGAGTAGCTTCCTTCAGCTAAAGCCGCTGACACTTCTGCAGTCCAACTTCCATCAGCAATTACTTGTGCTGAAATTATTTGTACTGCGCCATTAGCATCGGTCACTGTTAAAGTTATGGTTGAACCAGCAGGCTCCCCGCTAACTGTGCCTGAAATGGTCGGTGTTGTATCACTCGTATCGCCTAGTGCATTAATAGTAACTATTGGCGCTGTGGTATCAACTTCTCCCGTTGTTGTTACGGTTGTTTCATTCCCTGCTGTATCGGTAACCGATACCTCAACGCTAAATTCACCTTCACTTAATTCATCTGGTACATCCACACTAAAGGTGCCATCGGCTTGTACTCCAGTGGTAATGATTTGTGGATTACCTGCTTCATCAGTTACCGTAATAGTAACTAACGTGCCCTCAGGCTCACCCGTTGCGGTGCCTGAAATAGTTGGGGTGGTGTCGTTAGTATCACCTACGGTGTCAATAATAACTGTTGGCGCGGCAGTATCAACTTCGCTAGTTGTTGTTGCGGTAGTTTCATTACCTGCGGTATCGGTAACCGATACCTCAACCGT
Organism: Pseudoalteromonas sp. c7(2019); assembly: GCF_011378625.1. Taxonomy (NCBI): domain Bacteria; kingdom Pseudomonadati; phylum Pseudomonadota; class Gammaproteobacteria; order Alteromonadales; family Pseudoalteromonadaceae; genus Pseudoalteromonas; species Pseudoalteromonas sp. c7(2019). The sequence goes on from NZ_WTKS01000003.1 coordinate 3,258, forward strand.
AAATTCACCTTCACTTAATTCATTGGGTACATCCACACTAAAGGTGCCATCGGCTTGTACTTCAGTAGTAATAGTTTGTGGGTTACCTGCTTCATCAGTTACAGTAATAGTAACAACGGTGCCCTCTGGCTCACCCGTTGCGGTGCCTGAAATAGTTGGGGTGGTGTTGTTAGTATCACCCACAGGATCGATTATTATTGATGGCGCAGCCGTATCAACTTCTCCCGTTGTTGTTGCGGTGGTTTCATTGCCCGCAGGATCAGTAACCGATACCTCAACGGTGAATTCCCCCTCACTTAACTCATTGGGTACATCCACACTAAAGGTGCCATCGGCTTGTACTTCAGTGGTAATGATTTGTGGGTTACCTGCTTCATTAGTTACCGTAATAGTAACAACTGTGCCCTCTGGCTCACCCGTTGCGGTGCCTGAAATAGTTGGAGTGGTGTTGTTAGTATCACCTACGGGGTCAATAATAACTGTTGGCGCGGTAGTATCGACTTCTCCCGTTGTTGTTGCTGTGGTTTCATTGCCCGCAGTATCTGTAACCGATACCTCAACAGTAAATTCGCCTTCGCTTAGTTCATTTGGTACGTCCACACTAAAGGTGCCATCGGCTTGCACTTCAGTGGTGATGGTTTGCGGATTACCCGCGTCATCAGTTACTGTAATAGTAACAATCGTGCCTTCTGGCTCCCCCGTTGCGGTGCCTGAAATAGTTGGGGTGGTGTCGTTACTATCAGCCAGTGCATCTATCGTGATCACCGGTGCTAAAGTATCAACCTCGCCAGTCGTAGTTGCTGTGGTTTCATTACCTGCGGTATCGGTAACCGATACTTCAACGGTAAATTCGCCTTCACTTAATTCATTTGGTACATCAACACTAAAGGTACCATCGGCTTGCACTTCAGTGGTGATTATTTGTGGGTTACCAGCGTCATCAGTTACTGTAATAGTAACAATCGTGCCTTCTGGCTCCCCCGTTGCGGTGCCTGAAATAGTTGGGGTGGTGTCGTTACTATCAGCCAGTGCATCTATCGTGATCACCGGTGCTAAAGTATCAACCTCGCCAGTCGTAGTTGCTGTGGTTTCATTACCTGCGGTATCGGTAACCGATACTTCAACGGTAAATTCGCCTTCACTTAATTCATTTGGTACATCAACACTAAAGGTACCATCGGCTTGCACTTCAGTGGTGATTATTTGTGGGTTACCAGCGTCATCAGTTACTGTAATAGTAACAATCGTGCCTTCTGGCTCCCCCGTTGCGGTGCCTGAAATAGTTGGGGTGGTGTCGTTGCTATCTGCCAGTGGATCAATCGTAATAGCAGGAGCTGAGGTATCAATAGTACCCGTTGTTACTTCTGTACTTTCGTTACCAGCAGTATCAGTGATTGATACGTCTACGCTGTATTCGCCTTCGCTTAATTCATCTGGTACATCAACAGTGAAAGTGCCGTCAGCGAGTACTTCTGTGGTGATGGTTTGTGGGTTACCTGCTTCATCAGTCACGGTAATAGTAACAACGGTGCCCTCTGGCTCGCCCGTTGCAGTACCAGAAATTGTCGGTGTTGTATCATTGCTATCAGCGAGTGCATCAATCGTAATAGTTGGTGCGGTATTATCGATAGTTCCTTGTGCTAAAGTTTCACTTTGGTTACCTGCTTCATCGCTAACGATGGCATTAACGCTAAAGTCACCTTCAACTAACTCATTAATAGCATCAGCTGTCCAGGTACCATCAGCTAACGTTTGTGTTGTAATTGTTTGTGTATTCCCACCAGCATCTGTAACGGTTAACGTAACAGTTGTTCCGGCTGGTACATTTTGTACAGAACCTGAAATTGTTGGAGTAGTATCGGCACTATCTGGGATTGTATTAATTGCTATAATTGGAGCTGATAAATCAATTGTTCCACTAACAGTATCGCTTGCTTCATTACCCGCAGCGTCTGTTACTGTTGCTGTAATTGTAAAGTCGCCTTCAGCAACAGCTTGAGTTGCACCAACTTGCCAAGTTCCATCTTCTGACACAACCGCCGTCAATGTTTGAGACTCACCATTTGCATCAGTAACTAAAACACTAACAAGGCTACCCGGAGCTACATCACTTGTTGTTCCGCTAAATGTAGGCGTTGTATCGTTTGAATCAGCAAAGTCATTTATTGCAACTAAAGGAGGGGTGGTATCAACTGAGCCTGATTGTGAATCTTGAGCTGCATTACCTGCATTATCAGATACATTAGCAGTTACGGTAAAATCCCCCTCACTTAAAGCAGTTGGAACCTCAATACTCCAAGTACCATCAGCACTTATAGTAGTCACTAACTGTTGCTCTGCTCCTAGACTATCGGTAACAATTAAAGTTACTTCACTGCCAGATGCTAAACCTTGGGTAGAGCCTGTAAGAGTAGGAGTTGTATCGTTTGTATCTGCAATATTGTTGATAGTGACACTTGGTGCAGTTAAATCAACCGTACCTGTAACAGTTGCCGTACTGCTATTGCCTGCAGTGTCGCTAACACTTGCTGTTACTGTAAAATCACCTTCACTGAGATCTGCAATAATATCCGCTGTATATGTACCATCTGTATTTGTAATTGTTGTAAGTGTTTGTTCATTACCTTCACTGTCAGTTATTACTAATGTAACTTCTGTTCCTGCTGGTACATCAATTACGTTACCACTTACTGATGGAGTTACATCATTCGTATCCTCAATAGGATTAATCGTGATTGCAGGATCTGTTAAATCAATTTCTCCAGTTTCGCTTGCAGAAGCTGTATTACCTGCAGCATCAGTCACTGTTGCAACCACACTAAACTGGCCTTCAACTAATTCATTACTTGCCTCAACTGACCAGCTTCCGTCAGCACCAGTAACTACTTGCACGGTTTCTGCTACGCCATCGCTTCCTGTAAATGTAACGGTTACTAACGCACCAGGTTCTACGTCTTGTGTAGAGCCGCTAATTGTTGGTGTTGTATCGTTAGTATCAATAATAAAATTAATGCTTACAGTTAAATCAACATTACCTACTGCACTTGCTTGCGCTTCATTACCCGAGTCATCTATAACAGCAGCAACTACGGTAAAGTCGCCCTCAGGTAGAGGGGTTGTTACTTGTGCAGTCCACAAACCATCTGCTTGCGTCACTGCAAGTAATGTAAATGTACTCCCATCGCTTGCCGTAATAGTTAAAGTAATGGTTGTACCTGCAGGCACATTGCCGGTGTTACCACTTAAAAATGGAGTGGTATCGTTAGTATTAGCAATTGCATCGATTTGAATTGAAATAGGAGCAAACGTTATTTCGCCGTTTGTTTGCGCAGTAGCCTCATTACCTGCTACATCGGTTACTGACGCAGTTGCGGTAAACTCACCACCTGGCAAGATTTCATTAGCATCAACACTCCATGTGCCATCTTCATTTAATAAAGTAGTTAAAGTTTGTACGCTACCGTTTATATCGGTTACTAATACTGTAATTACAGAGCCCGCTGGGGCGTCTTCTACCCTACCTAAAAATGTTGGTGTAGTATCGTTAGTATCAGCAATTGCGGTAACGGTAATATCTGGGTTTGTTAAATCAACAACACCTTGGTTATTTGCTTGGGCTTGATTACCTGCAGCATCACTTACACTTGCATCAACCTCAAACTGCCCTTCAGCCAATGGCGTAGTTACGTCAATAGACCAATCCCCATCAGCGTTAGTTTGGGTTAATAATGTTTGAGTTTGACCGTTAAAATCGGTAATAACCACACTAATAATAGAGCCTGCAGGTACATCTTGCGCGTTACCTGTAATAGTTGGCGTGGTGTCTTGAGTGTCGTTAATATTATTAATTTGTACCGTAGGCGCCGTTAAATCAACTACTCCTGAATCACTTGCTGATGCTAAGTTTCCTACACTGTCGCTTACTTGTGCATCAACCGTAAAATCACCTTCAGGTAAAGGAGTCCCAACTTCTACACTCCAGCTTCCATCGGCTTGAGTAACCGCAGTTAATGTTTGTATTTGTCCTGCACTATCTGTAACAGTAATTGTTACTTGCGTGCCTTCAGGAACCCCATTTGTTGTTCCAACAAGTGGTGGTGTTGCGTTATTTGTTTCATCAGTTACATTTACTGTGATTACCGGAGCAGTTAAATCTACATTCGCTAAAGCTTGGTCTACAGCTTGATTTCCAGCGGCATCAATCGCCACTGCGCTTACGTTAAACTCTCCTTCAGATAAAGGTGAGGTAGTAGTAATAACCCAATTTCCTTGAGCATCAACCTGAGTAACAATTGTTTGTACCGTACCTGCACTATCCGTTAACGTGACTGACACATTATCGCCAGTGTTCAACCCAGATACAGTCCCTGTTACTGTCACTGTTTGCGAAGCAGAATCGGCAACAGGATCAATAGCAATAAGCGGAGGTGTTGTATCAATTTCTATAGAAATAGTGTCGTTTATAGGGTTGCCAACAGGATCTGTCGCTTCAACAACAACGGTCACAGGGCCATCAGCAACCGGAGTTGGTAGAGTTATTTCAAAGGTACCATCAGGGCCAATCACAACACTAACTACTTGAGAATTTCCATCAACATCAGTTACCGTCACATTAACCGTTTCGCCAATTAAGTTTTCACTCGTACCGGTAATTGTTGGTTGTGATGAATTAGTAACGCCCAGCTCATTAAGTGAAATAGAAGCCGAAGTTGCGTCAGGCACAATACCATCAGAGGTATCTCTTAAATTAAAAGCTTCAGTAGCGCTTTGATCAAAAGAAGAATCAAAAGTAACACTACTAGGATCAACACTTTCAGAAATTCGGGTTAACTGTACAAACGAACTACCTCCATCTGCACCAGCTGCATTACCGCCACCAGCGGCTGTTGCCTCTAAATTATCTAAAATGTCCCCATCACCCTCTAATGCATCTAAAAAATCTGTTACATCTGAATTAGCCGCCGTTGATGAGTCTTGTTCTGTACCTAAATCTAAGCTTGCGATTGCTTCATCTAAACTTTCATCAAAAACAGTTGTTTCGCTAGCGTCTCTTGCTTCTTTCGCTAATAGGTCTGGTGTTATTTTTACCTTTTGATTTGCGGGTATAGATAAGGTTTCACCTTGCACATCTATTTGTAACGACGACTTAATAGCAGTAACAACTAAATCACCTACGGTAATAATGTCACCCACGTTTAACGCTCTTATTGAGCCATCATCCAACACAACACCCGCCGAACCCTGAATATCAATAACTACAAGTTGATTTGCTTCCATTTAGGTACCCTCAAACTTTTTAAAATAACAATCTAATAAATTAAAGGTAGAACAAAAAAAGCACATAGATACTGGACTCAAGTACAGGTTTAGAAGAAAAATTCAAAAATAAAAAATCAACAAAAAAGTGGTAGAAATTTTTTTTCATGCTACCCGAAAAGATTACTTGCAAAATTAGCACTCCTTTACTAAATATTTAAAAGAGTATTTTCGGTCTTAACAGGATCTAAGAGGAAGCAATGATTATAAAAAACACTTTTAAAAAGCATCAAGGGACTATGTTAATCGGATTAGCGATTACAGCCGTAACTTTATCAAACTACGTGCATGCAAACGAACAATCAGCAATGCCACTTACATACGTCTCAAGTAAAGCGATTGAAAACAATCCTGAAGTACAAGAAGCATGGCATGCTTTTAAATCTTCTATTTATGGAGTGGATGCTGCCCGTTCAGGTTATTTACCAAGTGTTGATGTATCAGCAAGTGCAGGATATGAAAGAAGAAATTACGGTATTGAAGAAGAATATAACCGTAATACAGCCGAATTAAGCGTTACTCAAATGCTTTATGACGGTTTTAGAACATCTAATACAGTTGACCGTTTTAAACGTATTCAACTTATTAGGTACTTTGAGCTTATTTCTCAAACAGAACAAACAGCACTTGAAGCCTCGATTGCACTACTTGACGTACAAAAATTCAAGGAGTTAGTACAACTTGCAGAAGCTAATTTACAAGAGCACGAGTCTGTATACCAACAAATAGAGCAAAGCGTAGGCGCCGGTGTAGCGCGCGCAGCAGACCTAGAACAAATTAGTGGCCGTTTATCTCTAGCGCAATCTAATGTATTAACGGAGTACTCAAATTTACATGATGTAAGCGCTCGCTACCTAAGAGTTGTAGGTGAGCTACCTATGAACGATATAAAGCAAGCTGACCTTGATGAAAACAATATACCAATTTCGGTTAACCAAGCGCTAGACGTCGCCTACAAAAACAGCCCTTCATTTTATGCCTCTTTGTATAATATTGAAGCGCAAAAAGCGAACGCCAAAGCACAAAAAGCGGCCTTTCATCCTAACGTAGATTTATCTGCCCGCTACGGTAGCCAAGATAGAGATGAGCTTGGTCAAAATGAAACCAGAACAGAAGCGCGAGTCGGCATAGATATTAGTTATAACTTGTATAACGGTGGTCTTGATAGCGCTAATTTAGAACAAGCTTATCAAGATATAAACATTGCAAAATATCAACGAGATCAAGCCTGTATTGATATTCGTCAAAGTCTGCAAATTGCCTACTACAACGTCACTATACTAGAGCAAAAGTTGCCAGCGCTTAATCAACACCGCGAATCATCAACTAAAGTTAAAATTGCATATAAAGATCAATTTGATATAGGCCAACGAACTCTACTAGACGTGCTTGATGCCGAAAACGAATCGTTCCAATCAACACGTTCATACATAGTTGCGCTATACGACCGCCAATCGGCTATTTTAACTATGCTAAAAGAAATGGGGAAATTATTGCCAGCACTTGACGTAATGTCAGGTAAATACCCTACATTAAAAGAGCTAACTGACGATCCTATTGTGCATAACGCACAAAATATTTGTCCGAGTTACGATGTAGCAACCACCTTTAGCCGCAAGGCATTTCTACAAAAAAAAGCGAAGCAAGATAATGCCTACATGAGTGTAACCGCTATGCCAAGATACTTAGATATACCGTTGGAAACCGACACTACACCAGGTAGCTTTTTAGATGATGATGGTGACGGCGTACCAAACGAGCAAGACACTTGTCCGAGTACACCGCTGTCAACTAATGTTGATTTATCTGGCTGTACAATTTATAGCGCATCAACCTCGAATATAGAGATTGGTATCCCTTTTTCTGCTGACTCAAGCGATGTAAGGTCTCAATATATTCAAGAAATTAGTCGGCTTGCAGATTTTTTAAAAGAAAACCCAAATAAGCAGGTTGAAATACAAGGTCATGCTTCTCTAGATGGAGATCGAACATATAACCGCAAACTATCTGAAAAACGTGCGTTTGCCGTTGCTGAAATTCTAATTAAACAATTCGATATAAAACCAAAACGTGTTAAATCGTTCGGGTACGGTATTGATCAACCTCGAGTAAACGAAATATCAGTAAGAGCAAATGCTGCGAATCGACGTATCGAAGCTGTAATTACTGATAGCTAAGTCAATTAACGTTATGTAAATAGCCTAAACTCGGCTTGAAATATTTAAGCTAAATTTATTTCTCGAGTTTAGGTTTAGTAGTAACAACCGCATGCAGTTCTACATAACATTGGATGGTTTATGGAATTAAACGATGTACTTGATCATGGTGGCATACTCGTTGACTGCCTAGCAGTTTTATGTCGCCATCATGATAAAGAGTTTTCAAGAGAAGCACTATTAAATGGACTTCCTCTAACTGATGGAAATCTTACTCCATCAGGTTTTTCGCGCGCAGCAAAGCGCATTGGCTTTAAATCAAAAGTAGTTAATAAGCCACTACAAAAAATTAATACAGCACTGCTACCTGCCATCTTAATTTTAAAAGACAATCAAGCCTGTGTTATTAATTCTATTGATTACGATAAGCAGTTGGTGAGTGTAATTTACCCAGAGCTTACCGAATCAGTTATCGAACAGAGCATTGATGAATTAGCAGGCAACAGTGTTGGTTTAATTATTTATGCACAACCAGAATTTGCATTTGATGAGCGAACACCTGTACTTGAAAAACTATCAAAAGACGGATGGTTTTGGGGAGTAATTAAAGAGTGCCGCTCACTTTATAAAGACGTAATCATTTCAGCTATTGCGTTGGGCTTTTTGTCGGTTGCCATGCCTTTATTTGTAATGAATGTATATGACCGCGTAGTGCCTAACCATGCAACAGAAACCCTTTGGGTACTTGCTATTGGTATTTTGATAGCACTCACTGCTGACTTTGTTTTACGCTTAGTAAGAGGCTATTTTGTAGAGCTTGCTGCAAGCAGAATAGATGTAAAAGTATCGGCTGTAATTATGGAGCGGGTATTAGGTATGAAACTAAAAAACCGTCCATCATCAGCTGGCTCCTTTGCTAGCAATATTCAATCATTTGAAGCTGTACGTAACTTTTTTAGCTCCATAACGCTTGTCGCATTAGTCGACTTACCATTCGTAGTTTTATATTTAATTGTTATCGCCATTATTGGCGTACCTCTAAGTTTACCTATTATAGCGGGCGCACTTGTATTATTAGCTTACGCTATAGCCGCACACCGCAAACTTGAGGCCCTTTCAGAGCAAACAATGAAAGCAAGCTCAATGCGAAATGCAGTATTAGTAGAAAGTTTAACCAACATTGAAGATGTAAAAAGTTTTCACTCAGAGTGTAAAACACAATCTGTATGGGAAAAGTCGACCATTTACATTGCGCAAGTAAACGCACAAAGTCGACTCGTTTCTAGCTCTATATCAAATACAGCATCGTGGATACAGCAATGTGTAGGCGTGATAATAATGATAATAGGCGTACACCTCGTTATTGAAGGTGAGCTAACTCAAGGCGGATTAATTGCAGCCTACTTATTATCATCTCGTGCTATGGGCCCTATTGGGCAGTCAGCCGCTGTTTTAGCGCAATATCATCATGCCGCAATAGCAATGCAGTCACTAAATGAGATTATGGAAAAAGAGGTCGAGCGCCCACCTGGTAAGCATTGGTTAAGCCACCCTATTTTAAAGGGCGATATAGAATTTAAAGATGTATGCTTTAAATACTCTGACGAATCTCATAATGCACTCAACGGCGTTAGTTTTAAAATTAAAGCTGGTGAAAAAGTTGCAATTTTAGGACGTAATGGCTCAGGTAAAAGTACATTAGAAAAGCTTATTTTAGGGCTATATGAACCCTGTTCAGGAGCAATTTTGATGGACAATAACGATATACATCAAATTGACCCTGCAGAGCTTCGCCATAATATTGGTTATGTACCGCAAACCGTTGCCCTGTTTTATGGGACCTTAAAAGACAACCTTACGATAAGCGCTTGGCATGCCAAAGACGAGCAAATTATTGAAGCCTGTGAGCGAAGCCAATTATTTGATTTAATTAATTCGCACCCAGACGGATTTGATCTACAAGTAGGCGAGCAAGGCCGCCAATTATCAGGAGGACAACGCCAAGCAGTAGGTATGGCAAGAGCCATAATTAATGACCCACCAATACTATTACTAGATGAGCCAACTTCATCGCTAGATCACAATAGTGAAAGTAAAATTATTAACAATTTAAAAGATTATTCTAAAGATAAAACCCTTATTGTGGTGACTCACCGCTCATCATTACTCGAGCTTGTTGACCGTATTATAGTTTTAGATAACGGAAAGGTGGTTGCTGATGGACCAAAACAAAAAGTAATTGCGGCGTTAAATAATAAAACCGTGGAGCAAGCATCATGAGTGATAACAAAAAACCACTTGAACAACGCTCTTTTGAATCTGTTAGCAAAGCAATAGAAGCAAGAAAACAAGGTAAGCCATCCGTATTTAATAAACTATTTAAAGGATGGATTTCACCGCCAAGTACTCAAGACTGGGTAGTAGATGCACAGTGGGAAAAAATGCAGCAGGAACCAGCAAGCGCTAGGTTACTACTTTATCTAATTTGTTTAACGTTTATATGCCTTATTGTGTGGTCTGGCTTTGCTAATTTGGATGAAGTTGCTCGTGGCGAGGGCCGTGTTATTCCCTCTAATAAATTACAGCTTATTCAATCTTATGACGGCGGTATGGTCGAAAAAATAAATGTCCGAGAAGGCCAAATAGTAAACGAGGGGGATGTACTCATTAAAATAGACCCTACCCGCTTTATTTCTAGCTTTAGAGAAAATCAATCCAAGGTTGAATCGTTAAGTGCAAAAGTTGCGAGGCTCAGAGCGCTCACTCAAAAAAAGGAGCTCGTATTTAACGAAGATGTTATAAAAAATGCACCTCAGGTGGTTCAACACGAACGCTCTCTTTATTTGAGTAACAGCCAAGAGTTGAAGCAACAGGTAAGTATACACAAACGCCAACTAGAGCAGCGACACCAAGATTATATTGAAGCAAAAGCGGCACTTCAGCAACATACCAGCGCGCTACGCTTAACAAACAGGGAGCTTAAAGTGACCCGCCCATTGTTACGCACCGGTGCTATTTCGGATATAGATATTATTCGTTTAGAGCGTCAAATAGTTGATTTAAACGGCGAGATAAACAGAACCAAAGCAGTTATAAATAGGAGTCTTTCGGCCATTAACGAAGCTAAAAATAAGGTAACCGAAGTTGAGCTCGTTATGATTAACCGCTGGAACAATGAACTCTCCGAAGCGCTACTGCGATTAGATTCAATTAAGGAAACTGAATCTGGCTTAGCCGATAAAGTAACTCAAACTGAAATACGCTCTCCTGTTAAAGGCACTGTACAACGATTATTAGTTAATACTGTTGGCGGTATTTTACAGCCAGGTAGTGATGTTATGGAAATTGTCCCGCTTGACGATCAACTTGTAGTAGAGGCAAAAATCCCGCCTAAAGACATTGCATTTTTACGCCCTGGGCAATCTGCAATGATAAAATTTAGTGCCTACGACTTTGCCGTATATGGTGGCCTTGAAGCCGAAGTATTACATATAAGTGCCGATACAATTACAGATGACCGCGAGAATACCTTTTATTTGGTGCAGCTAAAAACCACCAAAAATAATTTTTCAAAAGAACTAACTATTATTCCAGGAATGACAACTCAAGTGGATATTATTACCGGTAAAAAAACCGTACTTGAGTATATTTTAAAACCGGTTCTTAGAGCTACATCGCAAGCAATGACAGAGCGTTAAAACATTTTATAAATGGAGAAGTAATGCGCCAAAGTATTTTTATTACACAGCCTGAATTTGAATCGAAACACTGGCATACAGCGTTTCCTGGTTGTTTGATATTCACAAAAGAACCACACAGAGTCACGGCATCAAGTATTATTTGGGTTTTGGCCGGCACACCTAATTGGCTTGAGCTTGTTAAAAAGTATTCTCAGCAACGTTTACTGGTTATAGTTATGACCAACGAACTAGAAATAAATCAACTAAGAAGTGCGCTTGAAGCAGGAGCTAGGGGGTACGTAGAAGCACTTGCTACTAAAGTAATTATTGAACAAGTACTTGAGACAATTTGTGCTGGCGGAATATGGTTACCAGGGCAATTACTATCTAACTTAGTAGGAGCTTTATCAAATACACCGTTTAAATATGCGAGCACATGCGAGCTTGATGTACTCACAAAGCGAGAACGTCAAGTAGTTGATATTGTTGTAACAGGTGCAACTAATAAGCAAGCTGCAGAATCTTTAAATATTACAGAACGCACAATTAAAGAGCATATGAGCTCTATATTTAATAAGCTAAAAGTTCGCGACCGTATTCAATTAATGTTAGTTGTAAAAGGGCATTAACCGCACCGTTAATGCCTATTACTTACTCTTTAATAACCCCATCAAAACCTAAGTTAATAAGCGTATCTATATCATCTTGGCTTGTTACACCTTGAGCCACCACTTTAATGCCAATAGAATGCGCTAACGTGCACACTCCTCGCAGAAATGTTTGGTTATCTTGGCTGTAACTAATATTGTGTCCGTAAACGCTATCAACCTTAATCATTTCAAGACCAAATTCCTGAATTTTATTAATTTTAGTAAATTCAGGGCCCACACGTTTTAATGCTACCTTAGCGCCCATACATCGAGCCTGCTCACAAAAATCTTTAAATATCTCAATTTCGCTAACGGCAATACTTTCACGAATATCAAAACAAATTTTAGAGGCTAAATCAGGAAACGCCGAAAGGTACGTAAGAATCGAAGCAAGTGCAGCATCATCAAGTAACGTTTGAGCAGATAATTCAACCGAAATCAGTTCACTTGGTGGCTCAATACTATAATGAGCCACCAACGCCTTAATTAAACCCCAATCTAAACGCGCTAATAACTTTAATCGGTTAGCCCACTGGTAGTAGTAACTAGCACGGTATACTTGCCCACCAAGCTTTAGGCTCAACCCTAATTGATTTTGCATTACCTGCCCTGTAAAGCTCGTTACTGGGTAAGTATTTATTTCTAAATTATTATTGTTGAGTGCCTCTTCTATGGCATTTTTCCAGCTAGTTGCATTATCAAACAGCTCACTTTCTTGCTTGATTTGAGCTACTTTTGCTTGTACATCAGATCGTTTACCCGATGATTTTAAAAGTTCATCCGCACGCTTTAATACATCAAATCGCGTGTCGTCTTTTTGAATATAAGTACAGCTGTGAGGTATCGCTAGCTTAACGTTTTTATACTCTTCAACAAACGATTGATGCATCAATAAAATACGTTCACTGATTGCTTGAATATCATCAATATCACTAAATAAAACGGTAAAATCGCTGTGAGAAATACGTGCAATGTAATTTTCAGAAAAGTGTTCTTGGTTGCTCTCTAAGAAGCTAACCAACATCTGTGAAAATCGACGTAGAAAGTTAACCATTTCTACTCGTCCCACTTCCTCACTTACGCGATCGAGGTTTACAACCCTAAATAAAAACAAAGCACCATGGGCATGATCTTTCGATTTTTGTAAGTGAGCCTCAAGCGTTGCACCAAAGTACTCTCTATTTGCTAAACCAGTTAGCTCATCGTGTTGCGATTTAAATCTAAGCTCTTCTAAACGTTTATTATCTTCTTTAATAATACGGCTAAAACGGGTAGATAATTGGTTCATTGATTGCACTAAACGCGCAAACTCAAAAGTGCGCGGAACGCTCGATTTAATAAAACGTTTTTCACCAAATGCATTAGCCTGATACACAACATCATCTAGTGGTTTTAATATCCTACTTAAAAAGTAAGCACTAACTATACAAGCAAAAAAAGCGACAATTAAAAAACTAAAAAATAGTTTAAGCGCACTTTCCCATAAGGCTTGCTCAGCATATTGACTGTGGCTTTCTATAAACAAAGTACCAAATTGCTGCCAACCATTATTTACTTGCCCAACCCCTGGCTGTACATTTAATCCATACATTGCTCTAAACCACTGCGGAGCCGTCGCTTTAAGCTCATCGGTAAACGTGCGTTTAACAATCACCTCACCATTAGGGTTTTGTAGTTCGATTCGCTTATAGTGACCGGTATCAAATGTGGCCGATACTAATAGATCAAGCTCAACGGGGTCTTTGTCTAATTGGCTGATCATTAACGCGAGTGAACTGGCGTTATCTACATTTTTTAAGTACAGCTGGGTCGAAAAATAACTTTTAGCCGAATTAGTGCTAATTAAAACACTACTTATAAAGCCTACAAAAATAACAATTAATAATGCAATCCACAGCTCTTGCCTGAGTGTTATTTTTCGTTTTTTAAGGTACTTAGATAAGGAAAATGATGCCATTACCACATAACTCCTTCTTTGGTTGTCTGCTCCAAAATTTTACGCCAGCGTGAAAGTCTTGCTGTTGGGCTGGCTACACTTTTGGTTGAATTATTAGCCCATAAACCTTGGCTGTTAAAGCTAAAAACAGGGCTTAAATCTACACGTTTTGCAGCAGGTAAAACCTGTGTTATTAAACTGTCTAAAATAAGTGGCTGAGCGTTTGGTGTAGCAAAATAACCTAACACCATATGTGCTTGCGTTTTGTTAGTGCCCGCAATTTTTGCTTTTACATAAATAAGGCGTAACTTGTCGTCACTCACCCCTAGGGCTCTCAAGCTTATATACTTTGCTATTGCGTAATCTTCACAATCACCTAGGCCTCTGCCTAACGTTTCTAAAGGGGTTGCCCAATAATCGTTTTGTTTCCATAGCAAAATATCAGTTTGGTAGCGTAAATTACGCGCAAAAAAATCATTAACAATAAGAATTTGTTGTTGTTCTGGTTTATTTTGAGTTTGTACCAACATACTTTGCCAGTTACGTGCAACAGCCGCTCGCGCAGGTCCATATTTTTGATCCATCAGCTCAATAAAGGTATTAAATTGAATAGTTAGTCGGCTTGCAAGCACGCCACTAGAGAGTACAAAAAACAGCAATAGGTAGCGCAAATTGGCTTTGCACCATATAAATAATTTAGGATTTAAATGAGTTGGCTTAAACGCCATTTACAGAGCCACTGTTAATATAAGTGGCAATAAAATACATCTGTTGAGCACTACGCAATCTGCTTAAAAATTAATCCTAACAACAGCATAGCACTCAATATAAGAGGATGAGATATTTTGAATAACTTTTTTAGTAGTACGTTACTTTTTTAACTTCGCGTGGTTTTACTTCACCTATGTATAAATCGTGCACACGCTTCATGTTGAGCTCAAGCTCGGTTACATAAGTATCATCAACAGCATACGTTTTTATAATTTGCGCACCTTTAATGAGCCCCTGCACTTTACTTTCTAAGTAATCGTCTTGAGCAATTGAACCTTCCACCGTTGTTCCTGCGGTAATTTTTTGCCCATATACTTGCTCAGTAAGCTCGCGGTAAGCCTCAAGCTTAGAAGCCTTAATGGCCATAAGTTGCTTTTGCGACAGGTTGGCGCCTTTTTGCAAGCTAATAGGTGCATACCCTATCGCTTTTAAAACTGGGTAATTATTTGGCTCTACATATTTATATTCAACATGCTTATCAAAAACGCTGCTACAACCGCCTAAGGTTAAACACCCAAGTGTAATAAGTAATGAAATTGCTCGCATAGCATTTAGCCCTTGTATAGTAATTAGCAGTACATATGCACGTTTAATGCCATTTATAGCATTACTAATAATTACCAAATAACATTGGTACAGTCCTTGCTCTACCTAGTTAATAGCTAACGTTTAATTGGAGTAAAAGTATGAAGTCGTTTTTATCATTGGCATTTGCAGGATTAAGTGTAACGGCATTATTAACCTTCTCCCCTTTTACTAAAGCACAGTGGTATGAATCAACGGGTCACGCGAACGTTCAAAATGGTGATACGAGCGCAGCTAAATCTGCCGCTATAAAAGATGCGATTACACAAGCGTTAGTGTTCTCTGGCGCACGGGTTAGCTCTGTACAAACCCTGGTAGATGGCGTGTTAATGCAAGATCAGCTAAAAATTAGCAGCCACGGCGAAATTCAAAAAATTGAACTGATCAGCGAAAATAAATACGACAATAAATTTGCCGTTACATTACGACTCGATATTTTTTCTCAAACAGAGCAATGCCCACAAAATAGTTTTAATAAGTTTGTGGCCGTTACACAAAGCCAACTTGTTCATCGTGAACACGCCAAAATGGGTCAAATATTTGACGTAAGCAAAGCGATTAGCAAAAATATTTTTACTTCCCTGCAAAAATCAAAAATGAGCGCAGTACCTATTGCTTACTATAATAATGCAATAAGCGTTGATAAATACTTTTCGCAGCAGCACGACTATTCAAATGCCCAATTAGAAGAAATATCTTCGCGCAGTAACGCTCAATATGTTCTGCTTAGCCAAATAACCAGCCTTTCGACTAGCGACAAACTCAATAACGATTATGCATTTTGGCAAGACGAGGCGTATGAGCGCAGTTACAACATTGAGTTTGCACTGTTTGATGGCACTACCTATGAGCAACTTTGGCAAAATAGTTACCATACTCAAGCAATTTGGCCATTTGAAAAAACAACCATAGTTGATGTTAATAGTGATAGGTTTTGGCAATCGCCTTATGGGCAAAGCATAACCGATATCAACCAATCAGTAAGTTATGACATTCAAGCAGCTATGGCGTGTTTACCTACTCAAGGTAAAATAATGCATATGGAAAATAGCAAAATCGTTATTAACTTAGGTAAAGCTCATGGGTTAAAAAAAGGCCAAATGCTAAGCATTGCGCACCATAACTATTTAACCGACGCGGCAGGTAATGTTATGCCGCACACCATCACCACGCTTAATAAAATTCGCGTAGAGCAGCTTTATCAGCAAACCGCAGTAGCAGTCAGTATTGATGACAAACCGCTACCTGGCGTGCAAATTAACGATGTAGTAGAAATAATCAGCCAAGATCTTTAGAGTTTTTTACTCAATTTAGCTTTTAAATTAGGGTGAGCCGATAACCACTCGCCCAATTGTTCTACACCAGATAAATGCGGATAATGCTTTCTGCATGCAAACACCACATTACGCTGCTGATTAGGGAATATAGGCAAGTAATCAATCCCTACACGGTCGGTACATGCCAACTTTGGTACAAATGTAATACCGTCATCCATAGCCACTAACGCTAATAATGTTTCTAAACTATTACCTTTATACTGGTTAGATACATCGACTCCTGCAGAAAAACAAAACTTTTGGGCTTGATCTTTAAAGCAATGGCCATCACTTAACATTAATAGGCTGCATCCTTGAAGATCGCTCAGCGCTACTTTTTTATGCTTAGACAGCGCGTTATCGTGTGATACCGCCACTAAAAAATCTTCTTTGTATAAAGCAACCGTATGGTAATTAATAAGCTCTGGCACATCGGCTAAAATAGCAAAGTCGAGTTCACCCTTGTTTAAGGC
Source organism: Pseudoalteromonas sp. c7(2019) (assembly GCF_011378625.1). Taxonomy (NCBI): domain Bacteria; kingdom Pseudomonadati; phylum Pseudomonadota; class Gammaproteobacteria; order Alteromonadales; family Pseudoalteromonadaceae; genus Pseudoalteromonas; species Pseudoalteromonas sp. c7(2019). The sequence goes on from NZ_WTKS01000003.1 coordinate 20,141, forward strand.
TTCTAAAATTGTTGCTGTTTGCATCTCAATAAACGAAAACTGACTATTAATAAATGCCGCTTTCATTGATGTTAATAACGCAGGCAGTAAATACGGTGCTATGGTAGGAATAATACCAATAGTTAATTTACCTTGTAGAGGTCCATTAGAAGTAGCAGCAAGTTCTTTGAGTATTTGCGTTTGTTCTAAAATAATCTCTATTTGTGTCAATAAACGAGCACCTTTTGCTGTTAAGGTAACTTGCTTGGTTGAGCGATCAAATAAAGTAACACCAAGCTCACGTTCGAGTTTTTTTACTTGACCACTTAATGTAGGCTGGCTAACAAAACATGCGTCGGCAGCTTTGCGAAAATGTTTATATTGCGCTATTGCTTTTACATATTCAAAATCTTTTAAGTTCATATTCAGCTCTACGTGATAGTTTATAACTATCAGTTTAATACAAACAAACGATTGGAACTATATTTAATTATTCACCATAATGGCTATCAACAAATCAAGAGGAACAAAAATTATGTTAAACAATATCGAAGGTCAAACAATCCCAAGTGTTACATTTGCAACTCGTCAAAATAACGATTGGAAATCAGTAACAACAGATGACATTTTTAAAGGTAAAACTGTTGTAGTGTTTTCACTACCAGGTGCATTCACACCAACATGTTCATCAACTCACTTACCACGTTACAACGAATTAGCAGGCGTACTTAAGCAAAACGGCGTTGACGAAATCGTATGTTTATCAGTAAACGATACCTTTGTAATGAACGCATGGGCTGAACATCAAGAAGCGCAAAACATTACTTTATTACCAGACGGCAACGGCGAATTTACTGACGGCATGGGCATGTTAGTAGATAAGAACGACCTAGGCTTTGGTAAGCGCAGCTGGAGATACTCTATGCTTGTTAAAGATGGCGTGATTGACAAAATGTTCATCGAACCAGATTTACCAGGTGACCCGTTTGAGGTATCTGACGCAGACACAATGCTTGATTACATCAACCCTAAGCAAGCTAAACCAGAACCAGTAAGCATCTTTACTAAACCTGGCTGTCCTTTCTGTAAAAAAGCGAAAGAGCTTCTTGCAGAAAAAGGCTTCGCATATGAGGAGATTGTTATGGGTGCAGGCGCATCACTAACAAGCCTAAAAGCTGTATCTGGTCGTGACACTGTTCCACAAATTTTCATTGGTGGTAAACACATCGGTGGTTCAGACGACTTAGAAAAATACTTTGCTTAATTAATAAGTAAATTAAATACCTAACGTTAGTAGGTAAAAATAGGGGCTTTTATGCCCCTATTTATTAGAGGAAAAAATACTATGAAAGAATTGCAAACCGATGTTGTTGTTATAGGCGCAGGCACTGCTGGTTTAAGTGCTTATCGTAATGCTAAACAGTTCACACAAAATGTATTAATGATTGAATCAGGCCCATACGGCACTACATGTGCACGTGTTGGTTGTATGCCAAGTAAGTTATTGATTGCAGCCGCTGAAGCTGCACACGCAATTGAAATGGCACCTGCATTTGGTGTTCATAGCTCAAAGCCTATCATTGATGGCAAAGCAGTTATGGCACGCGTTAAAAGTGAACGAGATCGTTTTGCAGGATTCGTAGTAGAAGCCGTAGATGAATTACCAGAGGGTGATAAAATTCGTGGTTACGCTAAATTTTTAGACACAAACCGCATACAAATAGACGACCACACAATTATTACAGCAAAACGCTTTGTAATTGCCACCGGTTCACGCCCTTCATACCCAGGCGTATTTAATAACTTTGGCGACAATCTTATTATAAACGACGACGTATTTGATTGGGATGACCTACCAGAATCAGTCGCTGTATTTGGCCCTGGTGTAATAGGTCTTGAAATTGGCCAAGCACTTAGTCGACTAGGCGTAAATGTAAAACTATTTGGTGTAGGCGGCGCAATTGGCCCACTTACAGACCCAGTAGTAAAAGACTATGCAAATACTGTTTTTGCTGAAGAATTTTTTGTAGATACCGACTCAAACGTATCTGACATGATGCAAGTTGGCGACAAAGCACAGCTAACTTACACCGACAAACAAGGTGAAAAACACACCGAACAGTTTGACTACGTACTTGCAGCCACAGGCCGAGTACCTAACGTAGATAAACTAGGCCTTGAAAACACCGGCATTGAGCTTGATGAACGCGGCGTACCGCACGCAGACACGCACACAATGCAATGTGGTGAGTCGAACATATTTATAGCAGGCGATGCGAGTAACATGCTCCCATTGTTACACGAAGCATCAGACCAAGGTGCTATTGCAGGTCAAAATGCCGGGCGCTTCCCAGATGTACGTATAGGTCTGCGCAGAGCTAAAATTGCAGCTGTATTTAGCGACCCACAAATAGCGATGGTAGGCGAAAGCTACAAGCAAATTACCGACCGTTTAGGCCCATGTGGTTGTTTTGAAGTAGGCGAAGTCAGCTTTGAAAACCAAGGCCGTAGCCGAGTAATGCTTAAAAACAAAGGTCATATGCGAGTATACGCAGAGCAAGGTACAGGCTTATTTTTAGGTGCTGAGTTTATTGGCCCACAAGCCGAACACATCGCTCACTTACTTGCATGGGCTGTACAAAACAAAATGACCGTACCAGAAATGCTTGAGATGCCATTTTACCACCCAGTAATTGAAGAAGGGTTACGTACCGCCCTTCGCGACTTAAATGCCAAACTTAAATTTGGCCCAGACATTGTAAATTCATGTATGGAATGTGGCCCAGGCGCATAACCTATTTGCCACACATACAAACTTGCTAGCAAAAGCCAAAACTAACGTTTTGGCTTTTTTTTATAATTTTTTTGAGCTGACCTCTCAAAAAAAAATTTAGCTGTTACACTTAATTGATAATTCAATTTAATAAATGGAATAGCTATGCCCAATAATAAATTTAGACTAGTCACCCGCAGCGATTTTGATGGCTTAGTTTGTGCTGTATTGCTTAAAGACTTGGACCTAATTGACGATATTTTGTTTGTTCACCCAAAAGACATGCAAGATGGCAAAATAGACATTACCGAAAACGACATTACCACCAACCTCCCCTACGTTGCAGGTTGTCACATCGCATTCGATCATCACCTTAGCGAAACCGTTCGTAACTCAAGCGACATAAAAAATCATATTATTGATCCAGAAGCCCCATCAGCAGCTCGCGTAGTTTATGACTATTATGGCGGCGCTGAAAAACTTCCAAATATTTCTGTTGAAATGATGGACGCGGTAGATAAAGGCGATGCTGCTCAGTTTTCAAAAGACGAAATATTAAACCCAACCGATTGGGTATTAATGAACTTTATTATGGATGCGCGAACTGGCCTTGGTCGTTTTCGCGAATTTAAAATTTCAAACTACCAATTAATGATGAAACTGATTGATGCGTGTAAAGATCAAAGCATCAAAGAAATCCTAAAAATGGAAGACGTAGCCGAACGTGTTGCTTTATATAACGAGCATAACGAAAAAGCCAAAGAGCAAATTTCTCAATGCGCTACCGTCCATAAAAACTTAGTGGTCCTTGATTTAACCCAAGAAGAAACAATTTACGCCACAAACCGATTTGTTATTTATGCAATGTACCCCGACTGCAATATCTCGATTCATAAAATGTGGGGCCTTAAAAAACAAAACGTAGTTTATGCCGTTGGTAAATCAATCACTAACCGCAGCTCAAACACGAATGTTGGCGAACTGTGCCTTAAATACGGCGGTGGTGGCCATTTAAATGCAGGTACTTGCCAAGTAGAAACAAGTAAATCTGAAGCCGTACTTAGTGAGCTAATCGATACGATTACAAGTGATGGCTAATATTAACTTACAATAACCAGAGTCATATAATAGCTCTGGTTATTTTATTTTAGTAGAGTGAGTTTTAATCGCTCTCTTTTTCATATAAATTTCTGTAATAATAAAAGAAATAATGACCTCATGTTAGATACTAAAAACTTCGAAAAAACACTTTATCAAGATACCAAAAAAGCGTTTAAAAACATTATACAAAAATACGGTAACGATCTTTATGTAATGGGCTTTTACCACACAGGTAGCTACTCACTACTTCCAATGTTTAATACCTTATCGGATTTAAAAAAAGTATTTGAAGAAGAGTACGGCAATGATGTAAGTAGTTTCTACATGGCTAAATGGAATCCAGAAGACTACCCCACGTTTGAGGATTATTCCGAATACTTTGATGAAACAACTCTAGAGTGTCAAAAACTAGAAAACAGCATTGATTTGTTTCAATCAGATATAGAAGCAATGGATAATTGGCATTGTAGTGGTACAGTGGTTTTGGCCACCCATTAAGAAAGAAATGTTATGCTAATAAGCATACAAATTTGGGTGAAAAAATGACGAAATTAAAACGCGCAACGTATTCTGCAGCAATAAAATTAGAAACAGCTCAGCTTGTAGTTGACCAAAGTTATACTCAAGAAGAAGCAGCTAAAGCGATGGGGGTGGGTAAATCAACCGTCAGTAAGTGGGTTACTCAATTAAAGCAAGAGCGGAATGGCCAGACACCATCTGCTTCGCCAATGACGCCCGAACAAATTGAAATCCGCGAACTTAAAAAGCAAATCCAACGCATCGAATTAGAAAAGGATATATTAAAAAAGGCTACCGCTCTCTTGATGTCCGACTCCCTGAACAATTCTCGTTAATCGAGAAACTAAATCAACGAGAGCGTTACCCAATTAGCGTGCTGTGTAACGTATTCAATGTGCATCGTAGCAGCTATAAATATTGGGCTATACGGGATACAACGCCGACGTCAGAGCAAGTAAGGCTAGAGGCTGAAGTTAAAGCAATACATGCAATGAGCGGTGGCTCAGCTGGGGCGCGGACAATCGCGGCAATAGCAACGAACAATGATTTTGAATTGAGTCGTTATCGTGCTGCTAAGCTAATGGTTAAATTAAAGCTTGAAAGCTGCCAAGTACCTCAACATTCATATAAACGCGGCGGTAATGAACACCTTGAAATTCCAAACCTGCTTGATAGACAATTTGATGTTGTTGAGCCAGATACCGTGTGGTGCGGTGATGTGACGTATATTTGGGTAGGTAATCGCTGGGCTTATTTAGCCGTTGTTGTTGATTTATTTGCACGTAAAGTAGTTGGCTGGGCCATGTCGTTGTCGCCAGATACTAATTTAACGCTAAAAGCGCTTGAACTCGCGTATGAAAGCAGAGGAAAACCGACAGGACTGATGTTTCATTCAGACCAGGGTAGTCATTATACAAGTTTAAAATATCGCCAACGTTTATGGCGCTATAAAATCAAACAAAGTATGAGTAGGCGTGGAAACTGTTGGGATAATGCACCAATGGAGCGATTTTTTAGAAGCTTTAAAACGGAATGGATGCCAAAGGTTGGATATGGAAATTTTATAGATGCTAAATATAGCGTTAGTGATTATATCAACGGATATTACAACAACGTTAGGCCGCATCATTATAATGCCGGTTTAGCGCCAAATGAATCTGAGGTTAGATATCAAGATTCTAAAACTGTGGCCAAATTTTATTGACCACTACACATCAATGGCTTACAACCATGGAGAAAGTGCTCATACAATTAGATACCGAAGGAATATTTTCAAATGGTATCGAACGCGAAAAAATTACTTTAGCAATACTCGCCTATGATGAAGAATAAAGTATTCAATTTAAAAGAATCAAACGACTTAACCCACCAACTGTTCTAGCACAAATTCAAACTGACTTTGAAGCCATGATTACAGAGCGTGAAAAATGCGAGCAAGAAGCTTTAAACGCCTTCAATTAAAAAGTGCAACACTACTACATATACGCTATACACAAAGTATAAGGGAGGGAGGTTAAAATATAACTCATTGATTTAATTGGTAGCCCCTGCAAGAATCGAACTTGCAACTGCCCCTTAGGAGGGGGCCGTTATATCCATTTAACTAAGAGGCCACAAATAAGCTGTGTGCTTAGAGGTGTGAATTATAACGGCATCTGGTTTTTTATATCAAGCAACAACTGAACTTAATTGCTTGATAAGTATATATCTTCTTTATTTAGTACATAAATTGGGATTAGTTTTCGACTACTCGCGACGATTTTTTTTGTATGCGCGTTAATTACACGTGTATTTACAACAACAGCATCATGGCGATAAATTAATGTACCCGCTAATACATGGCTCGCCATTTGCTCATCACTAAGCTTTTCAATATCACGTGAAAAAGCAAAATCACCACGGCTATTTACATCTATTGTTTGGGTTGTTTTAAAATCAACCACGCCATAACCAAACTTTTGTAACTGATGAATTAACGTTTCAGAAATTTGATTACCCAATTGATTACTTTTAGTAAGCGATGAATCAAGATCGACCAAGGTAGTAACGGCAATATTAATATTGGCGTTGGTATCACTTTCAAACTCAAGCGTATCAACCAAATCAAGCGCCATTTGCTCTACATAGTTAGCAAGTGTTTTATGGTGTTTAAGTGGTGTAAATTGATTGCCGTTAACATTATCTTGAGTTGATTTTTGCTCGGCTGTTTTAAGCATGCTTGCTAAGTCATAATTTACTTGTGTGGTTGAAGATGCATTCATTTCAGCACTTTCATTATTTTGAGTAAAGGCACAACCTGCTAAGTTAGCTAAAGCAAAAAAAACGATAAAGCGGTTAAATAATTTACTATACATAATTATCTCACTTGCTTGCTTGCTTGTTTTAACATTATGCCATCAGTGCGATAGCTACTATTAAGCGCATCAACAACTGACTGTGGAATAAACCCTTGTGCAGAACCTACTACGGCCTTACTTTCTAGCCCAACAATACGTGCGTTAACAAGTACACCACCTTGATGGTTTACAAGTGTACCGGCTAGTACATACTTAAAGTTTTGATCTTGATTTAGCTCTAAATAGTCGCGACTAAATACAAAGTCGCCTGTTGAGGTAACACGCATATAATCAGTTGTTTTAAAATCAATAACGGGTACACCAAAGCTGTGTAATTCATGCATGAAGCTTTCTGCAATTTGGTTTCCTAGTAAGCTACCATCGTTGTAGTCTTCATCTAAAAAAATAAAACTCGAAACAGCTAACGGTGTTTGTTCACTTACGTACTGTAAGTTTTCAACCATGTCTTGCATTATGCCGCGCACATAATGGTTAATATTTTTGCGCATTGGCGGTGTTGCTTTTGTGTAGTTATCTTGTGGAGCCATTCCTGACTGAAATAAGTTATCGTCAGAAACAGGTGCTGCAACGTCGCGTTGGTTACTCACCAGTTGGTTGCTTTGCTCACTTTGTGGTGTTGTGGTGTCTGTATTCATTGTGCCTAGTATTTGAGAGCAACCAAAGCCCAGTGGTAAGCATAATGTAATTAATAGGTTTTTCATTTTGTGCTCCAAATTAGTATTCGCTTCGGTATAAAAGTCCGTCACGCTGCTGAATTTTCTCATTGCCCCACATTACATTAATTGGGATCTCGGTACTTCCCGCAGAGAGCACCTGTTTATTTTCTATATTCACAAGTCGTGCATTAACTATGTATGCATGCTGCTGACGAGTCACTGTTCCTGTGATAACTAAGTCAATATTTTGGCGATTACGTAATTTACTTAAATCGCGACTTAAAATACTGTCTGAGTTTTCTGATAAAGAGAGGTTATTCCCAAGTCTGTACTCAACGGTGTGATAACCCAGTTGAGTAAATTGTGTAAGCAGACTTTCTTGGATCTGCTGACTTAAGCCTGAGGCTTGCCCTGTCACTAATTTTGTATCTAGTGCATCTGCATAAAAGAAGCTACTAACGCCAACACGTGCATTAGCATTTAATGCTCCGTTTAGGTGGTTAAGTTGCGACGTTAAATTGACTACATAGTCATTAACCGTAAAAGGAGCCATGGCTGCTTTAGGTGCATCTGTAGGCACACTTGGTTCTGGCGGCGGCACCAAGTTACAAGCAGCTAAATTTAAAAATAATAAAGGCAGTAAAAGGCGCATAATTGCCATCCTCTTCAAAACATACTGAGGATGAAGCAATTTGTATGCCGACTTAGCTATTGTGCGGTAAAGGGCTGATCTACGTAATAACTAACTAAACAATTTATATTTTGGCTCTTTAAATTTTGACAGTCAGCCATAGCGTTTTTTTTGTCTATGTATGCGCCTAGCTTTAAGCGGTTATACATAACTCCTTTTACATTTATTGTTTCAACATTCATCACAAAGTTATCGCCTAGTAAGCTAGGAAGCTTTTTCTGTAGTTGCCTAAAAGCTAAAGAGAGTTGTTCTTTTTGCGTTATTGAAAGCACTTGTAAAGCAAATCTGGGATTAACTGGTTTTGTTACTTGTAAATTGGATCGATTAATTGTGTTGGTATTAACGATTTCTGCTTTTATTACGGGTGCGTTTTTCTGCTCATTTTCTTTAGCTATTGTATTGAGTTGCGATATTAGTAAACTTAAGTCGTCTTCAATAAGTAATAAACGCGCAAGTTCTGGCTTCATATTTTGCCACTGCTGGGAGCTCATTTTTAAAGTTTCAAGTTCTTGCTTTGTTATTTTTACGTAGCTTTTTTCGTCAGTTACGTTGGTCTGAGTAGCACTACCATCAATTGCTTTATTATTCGCACAACCATAACTTAGCAACATTGCACTGATTAAAAATATACATTGAACTCTTTTCATCCTAATTCCTTTAATGGAGTATTTTATGTGTTTCAACAACACACTTTAATCCTTGCGCTTTTACTGAGTCGCATACAGAAATAATCTCTGGCGAACTGTTTGTTGCGTACGCTAAGGCTAAAATAAATTTATTTTTAGCTTTATCATGCATATAAAAAGCTTCTTGCTGCTCTATTCGTGGTGCTATTAAACGGTAATAAATTTTTAAGATATTTAACGAATTAAAACTTCCTGCATTGGCAATGCTTCCAGTTGTTGCACTGAGCGCCTTTAACGTTAAATCAACGCCCATTACTACATCTCCTTGAGGCGATAAATTAACTGTTATATTTTGAGTGTTTTTTAGCTGCTTGCGTTGTTTATATTCATCATCAATTACTGCTTTATACTGCCCCGGTTTAAGGTCTGTAAATAAATAATAGCCATCATATGCTGCTTGAGTTTGTGCAACTTGATCCCCTTTCTCATTCAACAGCGCTATATTTGCAAAGGGTTGGATCTGTGTTGTATCACCTTTTTGTTGATAAACAACTCCCTCCACTTCACTGGCATTATTTAATGCGAAGTCCATATACTCTACAAAACCAGCCCTTGGGGTAATAGAAAAACCCTCGTTAGCTGATATTAAAAACGGATCTTCAAAACTATTTCTATCAAGTATTATATCTGTTGTACGATTTGCTGGCATTGAAGTTAATAGCGCAACGCCGTGTTCGTCTGTAATTGCTTGACGATAATTGTGAACGCCTTTTACTTTTACGCCGGCAACGCCGTGCTCATCATCATCCATAATACCGTTATTATTTTGATCTAAGAATACGCGTAACATTAAGCTACCCGTGTTAGTTAAGCTGCGCTTAGAGACAAAATATGTATTGTGTTCAACATCAAACCCTAAGCTAAAACGACTATAAATACCGAGCCGCCAATCATCGTTACTGTTGTAGTTTAAGTTACTCGTTAAACTAAACTTGTCGCTTTGCCAATTGAACCCTAATTCGGCCGATTGAATATTATTACGAAGTGAATCAGTTAAAGTAAGTTCCGCTTGTAAATCTCGGCCCAAGTTGCGGCTAAACTCAGCCTCGTAACTAACAAGCTCACTTACTGGCGATATACTATAATCTATACCAAACCTTGTGTAGGTTCTCCCAAAGCGCTTTTGAAAACGTGTTGTTCCAAAAGTACTCTTAGAGCTATCGTCTTGTTGCCACAGTAATTGGTTACTTAGTGCAAATCCTGAGTATGAGTAGTTGAACTGGTTGCGTACTTGTTTAAAACGCCCTCTAATATCACTATCGTCATATAGGACGTTATTTTGATAAGAAAGGCGTCCATAGGTATTATTCATTAGCCCACCAGCTAAATTTATTTGGTAGCTGTTAAAATCTTGCTGCTGTTCGTCGGTACGATTTGTAGCGCTAAAAAGTAGTGATTGTTCGGCAATTTGAGTTCGGGCTGTAAATTCAAATTCTTGTTCATTGTTATTATTTTTTTCAACATTCGCATTTAATAATAATCGGTCAAACAAGCTTATATTGGTACCAAATGCATACTTAAGTAGATCGTCATCTGTATTTTTTTGACCTGATGTAGCAGTGTATACAGATATATTATCTGTAAGCCCTTGCTCATATCTACCCGCAACTTGCCAACCCTGCCCCTGCGAGCTTGAAACATTTTTATTTAGTAATTGCTTACCTTGTTCAGTAACCGACAATTCATAGTTACCTTGCCCCTGCTTAAGTTGATTTCCGTCCACAAAGTAATAATCACTTTTACGCTCAACTTGACCTTGAGGCCCATAAAAAATAAGCTCAAAATTATTAGCTCCAAATAATAGGTTTATATTATCAAAAATATAACGCCCATCTGCGAGGCTAAGCTGCTGGTCTATTAATATTTCATTACGATACAGTTCTACATCCCAACCTGGCTGTATAGCACCGCTTAAGTTAATTTGATTATTGACTATTTTTCTATTGGTTACATTATTAGAAACTTTAACACCTCGGGCATACTGACTACTGTAGCTATTACCAACTTGCGTGGCGATAACATCACCAAAAGATATTTCAGTAGGCATGAAGCCGTTTTTTATTTCTTTGTCTAAGTTTTGCTTTGTAAACGTTAACCTAGAGTTGGTAAGTAAGTCAGTACTTCGTCCAGACAAAAAATACTCTGCAGATAAATACGCAAAGTCTTGAGTGCCTAAAAGTGAATAGTTCGTAGAATGTCTATCATCGCTCGCGGTAAAATTTAGTTGTAAGTCGGCAACCGGAGAAGATAGCGCTTTATATGGGCTAGCTTTCCATGGCAGCGTAGGTGGCGATCTTTTGTTAGGTGATTTAAGGTTGCGCGACTGTCTGTATCTTTGTTGTTCAACCGGTAAGGGGCTATCTGAGCTTATAAGTAATTCTAAATCTGGGTAATCAATATTAAACTCTAGATTTAAAGCATTATGTAAACTTTGAATATCTACATAAATATCATCTTCAATGGTAATTTGATTTTTTGCTAATAAGTAGCTCTGTGTAGGACTAGTAAATACAGCGGGTGTAACCGCTGCATTTAGAGAAAGAGGTTGTTGATTTGCTCCAACACCTTGAGCAATTCGATTGCTAGCATCAACATTCATTGCAAATTGTAGAATATCAAATAAGTCGCTTAAACTAACTTGTACACTTTGCTCGCTTTTAATTGCTGCAACTTCACCTAAGTAGTATGAGTTTAAATAAAGCGAAAGTATTAATAACTCGCCTGTGGCGATTCGCTGTTGCTGATTTTCTTTGTTTTTATAATCAATTACTTCAACGGGCTTAGTTAGCTTTAGTTCAATTGCGCGTAGTGTTGTTAAAGCATCCCCTACGGAAGAATTGGGATTAGCTATTACACTATTACTAAGCAAACTACTTATGCTTAGTAATAGTGCATACAATAAATTATTTAGCGTCATTCACTGTTAAAACATTAAGTGATTGTGAAGTTAAAGGCAGAGTGTATTGTGCAAATGTAAGGTCTTTATATTCTTGACTGCCTTCATATTTAAAAATAATTTTTCCTGCTTTATCTAAATTTTTGTCACTAAATAAACTAAGGGTTACAAACGCATTATCTACTTCTGGATAAATACTTAAATTACCAATTTCTGCAATTTTAACTTGCTCGTTATTACTATCAACAAAGTAAGCACTTAATTTACCGTAGCTACTAAACTTACCTTCTCGTTTTATATTCAATAAAAACTGAGGACGTTGATTGCTTTCATTTAGCACTAGTTGAGCTTGCTCTATGGCAACTTCTGGCTGTTTCATGTCTTTGCGTAACAAAATAGGAATGCTGTAGCTCATAATCATATTAACTTTTATTGAGCTTGTTTTATTCGTATTTTCACCAGGCAATGCTTGAAATAGAAGATGAGAGCGGTACTCACCAGAAGCTAGACCTTTAGGTTTACGTATTGCTATTTTTACTGTTTGTTTTTCACCAGGTGCTAAACGCATTTGTTTTGGTGACAAACGTGCCATTGAACTTAAACTTTCGCTTGTAACCTCTGCCAACTGTATGTAGCCACCGCTAGGTTGCGCTTGCTTCTCACTCCATAAAACACGATATGTTTGATATTCATCACCCGTATTAATTACGATAACTTTAGCGGTTCGTTGACGTTCATCAAAACTAATACGGGTTGGAGAGATAAGTAAATTTGCGTATGCATTTTTTCCTAAAATACATACACTCAGTGCGAGCAGCACTACAACTTTATAAAGCATGTTTTTCCTTTAGTAATCAATCGTAATTTCTAATTGGGTGTCAGTAATAAAACTACCATCTAAGTAACTTTGGCTAGTCCCTGTCGTTATTAAACGGCCACCTACTTTGAGTAAAAGCTCTCCAAACTCATCGCTAGTTTGCGTTCTTGGTAAATCCACTAATACAACCGAAAACTTGGCACTATTAGCTCCTAGCGCTTCACTTTGCAATGTAGAGTCACTCGTTTTGTTAAACGATATTTGAGTAAGGGGAGGTAAATCGGTAAATAAAAGTTCTGCGGGATTACCCTCAGTTAATACGTAAATATTACCAAATGTGGTTGTTTCACCTTCATAGCTAATGGTTATAGAGCTTAAAGTATTATTTTGAGGGATAACTAAAGTGCCAAAATTAAGCGCTTCTTGTTGTATGCTTGCGCTATAGGCTTGCTCGCTAAACATTAACGAAAGCCAAGCAGAAACATACAAAAAGCGCATTGTTTGTTTAAACACTAATTAATATGACACTTCAATATTAAAGCTACCAGAATACTCACCATCAGGGTAATCCACACTTGATGCGTTTGATGAAGTAGAAAGAGTCGCGCCTATATTAAATGATACAGCGCCATCAACGCCAGCTTGTAGGTTGGGAGTAGCACTTGTATATAATCCACCAGCATTAGTACCGCTCGTTATAAAGTAAGTCCAAGTACCTACAGTAAAATCAGGTTCATTTAACCCTTGACCAGCTAAAGGTTGTACTAAAGTATTTACTGGGTCGCTAATGGTTAAAATAGAATTTGGTACTACATCTGACACACTAAAAGCACCCGCTTCACCACCTTCAATTATTGATATAGTTGCCACATTACCAGCAGCGTCTTCTTGCGAGGTAACATTAGTTGCATCAGGATCAGGATGAACTGTAAGCGTAGCTTGCAGATTGCCTGATGGATCTGAAATAGCACGAATAGTACCAAAATTTAAATCGTTATCTTTTGTGAGTACTACAGCATTTTGTACTGTTACTTTCGCTTCAAATGACTCTGTAGCAGCATAAGTGCTAAACGAGCTGACCACGGTGGCTACAGCTAATGCAGATAAATAAAACTTCATGCTAAATCCTTATAAGAAAATGGGCTTTATCAAATATTTGCCCAACTATAGTTAGTATCGACTATTAGTACAAATACTTTAATACTATATAAGTTTAAAAGGCCTAATTTATTAATTATATTGGTTTTCCGACAAAAGCAGCAATATTACATACTTGATCAAGCTGATTAGCTAAATAACAAAACGCACTTACTTGAGCATCGTTTTTAAATGGACCTACACGTAATCCATACAAAGTCATATTATTATTTTTACGTTCAAACATAGTAAAATTAAATTGAGTAAATGCACTGGGGTATAATTGCTTAAGCCTTTCGACTCTTGCTTTAACAAGCTCTGGCTTTAAATACCAACCAAGCTGTGCTCCAATTTTAGTTTCATCTGTTAAGGTGAGTTCTGAATTTTGTAAGTTTGGTGTTTTTACTTCGGGAGTGTTATTTAGTGCCGTCGGTTCCAAATTCTGTGAAGGCTGATTACCATAGGTGATATCGGTTTTACTTTGCATGAGTAAAGGAGGGTTTTCAGTTAATTCACTTCGAGACGATAACGCCATAATTAACAGCTGTAAATCATCTTCCATAGCAGTTAAACGACCAATGCTTTCTTGCTGTAAGTGCCACTGCGAAACATACTCTTTTACTTGTTTATCAGTAATTAAAGAATGCTGCACGCTCTCGTTATTTACAGTTGCGCTGCTACATCCATATAAATAAAAAGATAAGAATAAAACTGATATTAAATGACAAGACTTAAAATACCGCATTGCAAAATGCACTCTACTAACCAAGATAATAAATCAAAGCAAATTTTGCGCCACTTTATAGCAACTTTTTAATTAAGTAGTTTATTTTGAGGTAAGAAAAGCCATATCGATAACAAGGCAAAATTTCATCATTTAGTTGGTATCACTAATTGTTGCTGCATTGCTCTAACTCCGGCATACATGCCGTCGTATATCAAAAATTATTAGCGAAGTTAGCGTCAGGTCTAATCCTTCAAATTGATTAGGTATTATTGTAGATTGATATTACATGCTGTGCGCTACAGCTTTACTGGCTTATCGGTGTAGTTACTTACTATGCAATCGAGTTTATATAACTTGAATACGTCACAGTCTGCTTTTGCATTTTTAAAGTTTTGGTAAGAGCCAAGTTTTAGCCTGTAAAACATTTTGTCGTTTATTTTGGCGGTTTCTACGTTAGTCAATATTTTGTCTCTAAACAACGGCGCTGCTTTAGTATTTAGCTCTTGCCATGCTTTAGCCACACCTTGCTCTGAGTCAACCGAAGCTACCTGTAAAGCAAATACATGTTTAGGCTTATTTAATTTTACAGTTTGTTTTTTATTACTGTAATTTTGTTTAACTTGTTGGCGTGATTTAACATTACGTGTGTTTCGTGGTGAGCGTACAGACTTGCTGCTATACCCTTGATTAGACTGCGCAATAGCTTTGCTGTTTATAATATCGATATGATTTACGAGGTAAGTTATTTCTTTTTCTAATCTTAAAATTCGCTCTATGCCTTCACGAGCTTGTTGCCACTGCATTGCGGCATCTTTTAGCTGTGCAAGTTCAAGGGCTGTAATTGATACGTAGTCAGGCGAGTTACTTTGAGGTTGTTCATCAATGGTTTTTATTTCAGGCGAGACGCTGCATGCTGTACCAAATAAAAGCATTAGCAAGCTAAGTAAAAGCCCAATGTTATTTTTTTTATATATAAACATGTATTAGTTGTCCTGAAAGCAGTGTTTTTACACTACATTTCAGTTAAACATTCTCACAAGAAAGCGTTTAACTTTATTTAAGCTGTGAGCTATAAAACTTAGCTCTTCGCATGCTTGTCAGTATTTCGTAAAACACAACGCTGCATACTCCACCCCTTCCTTGAGAGCATTATTTAATACAAATTCAATGCCAATTAACACAAACTTTACAACATAAATAACAATATGTCTGTAATGACTTAAAAACTTTTATTTTAGAGCTATTCCTTTTCTTATTTTATTCTAGGGCCTGTTGACCTTTCAGGATTAAAATTTGTTCAATCTAGGGGCCATTTAATCGCGGCGCGAGGTTTGTAACCTAGTGGGCTCGGTAACTGCTCCTGCGTTATTCTACTGGCTTACATCCATGTAAGAATAAGTAAAAACCGAGTAAAGCTTCCGCGTCCTGCTCACGCCCCTTACCTACATCCATGTAGGCAACAAAGAGTAAATTGCCCCGAGGCAGAACCCTCCGGGCAGCGCATGTTTGGCATTTATGCTACGTTATCGCCTATTTATGGGGAATAACCACACTACATAGGCTCTGCCTTGCCTAAATACCAAACAGCCTGCTGTAAATTTAACCTCGAAAGATAAACAGGCCCTGATAAAACTCATAAAAAAAGGCGCCGATATAGGCGCCTTTCATGTTTTACGTTAACTGTTAAATCAATTTTTTAATAAATGATTTCAATTCATCGGCAAATTCATCGCGACGAAGTGCAAATTCAATCGTTGCTTTTAAGTAACCAATTTTACTTCCACAATCGTGGCTACGGCCTTTTATAGCGTATGCATCTACTTTTTCGTGTTCCATTAACATCGCAATTGCGTCAGTTAATTGAATTTCGTCGCCTGCACCTTGCGGAGTTTTTGCAAGTAACGGCCAGATATTTTCGCTTAATACGTATCGACCCACTACAGCTAAGTTTGATGGAGCTTCATCTACTGGCGGCTTTTCTACCATATTAAGAATTGGCGAGCTTTCACCTTGCTTTAAGTCAACATCACCTAAATCAACCACACCAAACTGGTTAACTTGTGCCATTGGTACTGGTTCTACCATAATTTGGCTGTGCTTGGTTTTCTCAAAATTAGCGATCATTTCTGCTAAGTTATCTTTTTTAAGATCGCTCTCTACATCGTCAATAATTACATCTGGTAAAATAACTACAAACGGTTCGTTACCAATAATAGGCGCTGCACAACTAATAGCATGGCCTAAGCCTTTTGCTTCACCTTGGCGTACGTGAATAATGGTTACGTCTTTAGGGCAGATTGCTTGCACTTCGGCAAGTAGTTGCCGCTTAACACGCTTTTCTAAAGTAGCTTCTAGTTCAAAACTTGTATCGAAGTGATTTTCGATTGAATTTTTACTTGAGTGCGTTACTAACACTATTTCTTTAATTCCTGCAGCAACGGCTTCGTTTACTACATATTGAATTAAAGGACGGTCTACCACTGGAAGCATTTCTTTAGGAATTGCTTTAGTGGCTGGTAACATACGAGTACCAAGGCCCGCTACTGGGATCACTGCTTTCATTTTATGTTTTCCTTAATCTTTTATTATACTGAAAATGGATATTGAATCGCTTCATGGCATTGATAGCCTGTTACTTCAAAGTCGTCTCGTGTTACCCACGTTTCTATGTCTTCTAATGATTTAATTTTTGGATTAATTTTTAACTGAGGTGATTCAAATGGCTCACGCGTTAACTGCACATCTCGCATCAGTTCAAGTTGGTTTTCGTAAATATGTGCATTAGCAATTTTATGATACGCCTTACCCGCTTTGTGGCCGGTAATTTGAGCCACTAACGCAAGCAACACAAAACACTGAATTTGATTGAAATTAAGGCCGAGCGGTACATCACAGCTTCGCTGGTATGACGTTAAGTATAGCGTATCGCCAAGTAAGGAGAAAGTGTGCGTATGCATACACGGGCGCAAACAACCAAGCTCAAACTCACCTGGATTATAAAACGTGATTATTTCACCACGGTCATCAATGCCATTTTTTAAGTTATTAATAACTTTGGAAAGCTGATCAAGCGTTGAGCCATCTGGACGTTGCCAACCACGGCCTTGTACGCCATAAACGCGACCCATGTCATCCTCACCTTTACGGTGAGGATTATTAAGCCATGCATTGTTATCGTTTGCGTTAGCATCCCATGTTTTACAGCCAATTTCACGAAACTGCTCAGCGCTGTCGTACCCGCGTAAATATCCTAGTAACTCAGCAATCGCTGCTTTGTAGTAACTTTTGCGCGTAGTGATCATTGGAAACTTATTATTAGCCACATCGTATTCTAAATCGGCATTAATAACGGTTAAACAACGCGTACCTGTACGTTTGTTTTCGACCCACTGACCTTCGTCAACAATACGCTGACATAATTTTAAATATTGTTTCATGCTTTTCTTATTATGCCTTAGCTGTTTTAACGTGTTGTGGTTGCTTGTATGCCCAAATTAATAAACCTAAACCACCCACTATCATAGGAAGTGAAAGTATTTGCCCCATTGAAATAAAGTCGGCAAATAAACCGAGTTGTGCATCGGGTTGGCGGAAATATTCAATACAGAATCTAAACACGCCGTAACCTAATAAAAATACACCAGCTACGCTGCCTGCTGGACGTGGTTTTTTAATAAACCATTGCAGGATTAAAAACAGTACTAAGCCTTCAAAAAATGCTTCGTATAATTGCGATGGGTGACGCGCAAGCGGACCGCCCGTTGGAAATACCATTGCCCATGGCACGTCAGTAACTCGGCCCCATAACTCACCGTTTATAAAGTTACCAATACGCCCTGCTAAAAGCCCTACAGGAACAAGTGGTGCAACAAAGTCGCCTACTTGAAGCAGTGACTTTTTACGCGTCCACGAAAAAATTGCGACGGCGGTTATAACGCCAAGTGTTCCACCATGGAACGACATACCGCCCTGATCTATCCTAAATAAATACAGTGGGTTTTCTATAAAATAACTAAACTGATAAAACAATACGTAGCCAATACGCCCACCTAGTATTACCCCTAACATGCCGTAAAACAGTAAATCGCTTACTTGGTCTTTAGTCCAACCCGAATTTGGCTTTGACGCTTGACGATTAGCAAACCACATCGCAAATGCAAAACCTATTAAGTACATTAAGCCATACCAACGTACGCTTAGCGGTCCAACAGAAAAAATAATTGGATCAATTTGAGGAAACTCAAGTGCCATAAAAAATAAACCTTTAGCTAAAAACCATTTTAATTGCGATAACTACAAGCAGCACCGCGAAAACTTTCTTAATTGTATTAACAGGTAAATAGTGAGTTGCTTTGGCGCCAATGGGCGCAACAAACCACGAGGTAATAACAATCCCAAATAATGCAGGTAAATAAACAAACCCGGCAAAACCATGCTCTAAATCGTTAACATGCCAGCCTGCGCTGATGTAACCAATAGAGCCAAATAATGCAATAACAATTCCGCACGCTGCCGCGCAGCCAATTGCTTTTTTTATATCAACCGAAAAATAATTAAGCATAGGTACTATTAAAGCTCCGCCGCCAATCCCTATTAAACCTGATAACCCGCCCATTATTGCAGAAACGCCTCCTAAAATAGGACCAGCCGGCAACGGTTTTTCTGACATCGGTTTATTACGCGCGGAGAGCACCATTCTTGCTGCAATAAATACAACACTTATAGCAAACACTGTACGTAATATTTGTTCAGGGATTAAACTTGCTGCAAAGCCACTAATAAGTGCACCTAAAGCCACACCCGACATAACCCACGGGGCGATTGCCCAAGGCACATTATCATTTTTATGATGAGCCAGCGCTGAAGACGTTGAAGTAAATAAAATAGAAGCGAGTGAGGTTGCAATAGCAATTACTAATACATGATCAGCCGACGTTACATTAAATGAGAGTAGCAGAGTGCTTAGTACTGGAACGATAATTAAACCGCCGCCAATGCCTAGTAACCCAGCTAAAAACCCAACAATACAGCCTAGTAGTGCGCAGCTTGCGACTAACAAACCTAAGTCATACATAGTAATCTCAAATACCCTTTTAAGGTTTATATATTAAAGGATTATAAAACTAATAGCATCTGTGTATTGCAATTAATTAGGTGTACAAGCTTATTTGGGGGTGTAAAACAAATCACCTAATTTATGCTCTAGCATAAAGCTTCGCGTTAAACGTAGTACTTGTTTGGCTGTGGATTGCGCTAAACATTCACTTAGTAGTTGTTCCATGTCACTGACATTTAAACGCCTAAGTACCCACTTCACTTTATTAAGCGATGATAAATTCATACTCAGGCGTCTGTAACCCATGGCAATAAGTAAAATAGCTCCTTCAGGATCGCCGCCTAGTTCACCACACAAACTAAATGGCAGTTCATATTGCTCACATTCGTGCGCCACTTTATTTAGTACTCTTAGTACACCTGGGTGATAAGGGTTAAAAAGTTCGGCTACACGTGCGTTAGCCCTGTCTACTGCTAATAAATACTGTGTTAAATCGTTACTGCCTACTGAGCAAAAATCGACTTTTTTTGACCACTCTGGAAGCATAAATACACTTGAAGGTACTTCCAGCATTATTCCTATGTCGGGTCTTTCTATGGTTTGCTCTGGGTATTTTTCACTTAACTCAAAATAAGCCTGTTCAAATAACGCTAGTGACTCGTCCACTTCTTCAGTGCCACTGATCATAGGGAGCATTATTTTTAAATTACCCAAACCAATATTTGCTTTAAGCATCGCTTTTAGTTGATCTAAAAATAACTCTGGGTGATCAAGGCTAATACGAATACCACGCCAACCTAAAAATGGGTTTTCTTCGGTAATATTAAAGTAATCAAGTACCTTATCGCCCCCAATATCCAATGTACGCATAACCACAGGATTAGGATGATAGCTAGTTAGTACTTCTCGGTACCAATTTTCTTGCTCTGATTGCGAAGGAAACTGACCCTTTTGCATAAACCACGCTTCGGTTCGATAAAGCCCCACACCGTCACAAATATGCGCGCTACTTTGCTCGGTATTAAGCTCAAGGCCTGCGTTTAATAATAAGCTAACATGTTCACCGTCAAGCGTAATTGATTCTGAGTCTTGCTCAGCTAAAAAGCGGTTATTTAGTAGGTTATCTTGATGCTGTAACTCTGTGTATTCGTCCATCAGCATTTGTGAAGGCGATATATATAAACGCCCAGCAAATGCATCTAAAATCATCGGTTTGCCATTAAACTGCAGTAGAGGTAAATCCTCTATGCCCCAAATGGCAGGGATCCCCATCGCACGCGTTAATATAGAAGCATGGCTATTTGCAGAACCATTTACGCTTACAACGCCTGTTAAGTGACCTTTTGGCACCTCAGCAAGCATGGCGGGCGTTAAGGTATTAGCAATTAAAATAGTGTTGGCCGGATAATTTTTAACAGCGTGCTCGGTATTTACAAGGTGGTGTAATACGCGAAGACCAATGTCTTTAACGTCAACAGCACGCTCTTTTATATAAGGGTCTTGCATGGCATTAAATTGAGATATTAAACGCTCTATTACAATTTTTAGGGCGCTTTTAGCACACCAGCCTTCTTGTAATTGCATTTCAACATTATGCCCTAAACTTTTAGCGTCAAGCAGTTGTTGATACACATCAAATACCGCAAGAGCTTCGTGCGGAATAGAATCGCTTAGCGTCATAGATAGGGTATTAAATTCTTTGCGCGTTGCAGCTACAGCTTGAGTAAACAAGCGACGCTGCTCAGTGACGTCACTGTCTTTTAAAAGCTCAATAGATTTAAAATCAAGTTTTGGTAATACAACAAATGCTTGTCCTATACCTATTCCTGGCGCGCTCGATACACCTTTTAAAACAGACGTTTGATGAGATGATTCATCTTGGCGTAGTATTTCTTTAATTTCAGCATGCGCTAACTGTGAAGCAAGTTGAGCAGAAAGTGTTATTAAAAAAGACTCTTCGTCTTGGCTAAATACACGTGCCATTTTTTGTTGGACAACAATAACGCCCAGTACTTTTTTTTGATGAACAACGGGTACAGATAAAAAAGCGTTGTAGCCTTCTTCATTTACTTCGGGGGAGAGCTTAAAACGAGGATGCGATTTAGCAAATGCAATATTAATAGGTTCTTCGCGTTGCGCTACTAGGCCAACTAAACCTTCGGTAAAACCAATTCTAAACTTACCTACCGCATCGGGGTTTAGCCCTTCGGTTGCCATAAGTACAAAATTGTCCTGGCTGTAATCTGCAAAATAAATGGAGCAGCACTGGGTTTTCATGGCATCTTTAACCATTTGCACAAAGCACACTAATGCGCTGTCTAAATTCGCTTGTCGCGATACAGACTCCGCAATAGATCTCAGTGTAGCCAGCATGTCCTGCTCCTTTATTTTATACTTAACCTGAACTCTGGTTAAGATATTTACTAACGTGTTGAGTCATGGTGATATTTAGCTTTATTTTCTCTAGCCAGAGATTTTCAGTGAAAACAAGGCGAACTTACGCGTCAATAGCTGGCCTATTGCAAGTAAATTCAACGTAGTTAGCGCTGAAAATAGCTGCTCGAGATAGATTTATTATCCAGAGTTCAGGTTACCTAGTTAACTACCTTTTACTTCGCCAATGATCTTTATGTTGTTCTCTCTTATTAAAAGGCATGGCGAAAGGAGCAAACTCTTTCATTACACGTCGATAAACATCCCGTTTAAACGATACAACCTGTCTTACAGGATACCAATAACTTACCCAGCGCCAATCATCAAATTCAGGATGATGGGTTTTAAGTAAATTTACATCTTCGTCTTTACAGCGTAATTTTAGTAAAAACCATTTTTGTTTTTGCCCAATACACACCGGACTAGAGTCTCGGCGGATTAATCGTTTGGGTAATTTATAGCGTAACCAATGTTTTGAGCTTGCGACTATTTCTACATCTTCTGGTCGCAACCCTACTTCTTCGTGTAATTCACGGTACATGGTTTGTTCTGCAGTTTCGCCATCATCAACACCACCTTGGGGAAATTGCCAAGAGTGTTGACCATAACGTCTGGCCCAAAAAACCTGTCCCTGATTATTGCAAATCACAATTCCGACATTGGCACGAAAACCTTCGGCATCAATCACCTTAGTGCCTCATTTGTAAGTCGATTTTTAATGATTGTTCCACATTAGCCGCAATACGGCAAATACTATTATACCCAACCCGATTAGTAAGCTAAGTTTGAGCTTTTAGTACATTGATAAATTATGGAGAGTGGGTAAATATTTGGAAAATAACTTAACAAGGCTATTGCGGTTCTTGTTTTCCTCTAGTTACTCACAGTTTGTGCATAACTTTTGTAAAACACGCTCATTTTGCAAACAAATCCACAATATTAGATCTAAAAACTTGGCTTCTCCACAGATTCTGTGGATAAACATGTTCATATAGTTGTATTTATCCTTACAACTTTTAAATTGCTTAATCAAAACTGAATGTACAACATTAAAAAAACCAACTGAGTCAGTAACTTAAAGTAAAGCAGCTTAATTTCAATATGTTCAAAATTAACACAAACAACAAGCGAGCAAAAAACACACAACTCTAGAGATATCCACGGCTTAGCCTATTTGCTATCATGGCTATGATATTTATACAACCGAAATTAAGAATACTGATTACGTTGAATTGATACTTATAATCGCAATAAAAAGTAGCTCAATAACAAAAAACTATCATATGCAGTTTCTCCGCATAAGTAATTTCAACGTAGTTAGTGAGTTATTAAACCTCTATAATATTCATATTTTAAAATTGGCATGACATGCGACCTACAAAACCACACTCAATAAACGATTTAATGCAACGCGTTAATAATATTGCCGGATTAACTCTAGGGCAGCTTGCTAACAAGTATAATTTTAAAACGCCAGATGATTTACTGCGCGAGAAAGGTTGGACTGGTCAGTTAATTGAATATGTATTAGGTGCTACTGCGGGCTCAAAACCACTTCCGGATTTTGAAGATTTAGGAATTGAGCTAAAAACACTCCCTATTTCCTATAAAGGTAGGCCACTTGAAACTACGTTTGTATCGGTTACACCTTTAATGAACGTTACAGGAATGACTTGGCATACCAGCTCTGTACGTAAAAAACTAAATCATGTTTTATGGCTGCCAATTTTAAGCGAACGTGATATTGCCCCGTTTGATAGAACCATCGGCAGCGGCTTTTTGTGGCAACCCACGTTTGAACAAGACGCTTTATTACAACGCGACTGGGAAGAGCAAATGGAGCTAATTGCACTAGGTAGAGTCGACGAAATATCAGGCCATTTAGGCGATGCGATGCAAATACGCCCTAAAGCTGCTCATAGTAAAATAGTGACTGATGCTATTGGTCCAAATGGGCAAATAATTAAAACCCTACCCCGTGGCTTTTACTTAAAAACCAGTTTTACAGGTGATATTTTAAAACAGCAGTTTCAGCTTTAACTGTGTTATAAAATATTAATTGTTGAGCCATTTTTGTGGGTACCCTCTTTTCGCACTACGTGCGCGCGGCAGCAGCTTAACGCTACAACTTATTCTCATCTCTTTGAATAAAAGTATCAGGCATAAAAAATCCCCGCTTATGCGAGGATTTTATCATCTAAAATTAAAAATTAGATTCTATATAAAATAGAATTACTGACCTTTAACTTCTTTAAGACCGTTGTACGGTGCTTTATCACCTAATTGCTCTTCAATACGTAGCAATTGGTTGTACTTTGCAACACGGTCAGAACGGCTCAATGAACCTGTTTTAATTTGACCTGCAGCAGTACCAACCGCTAAATCAGCAATTGTTGAATCTTCAGTTTCACCAGAACGGTGAGAAATAACAACAGTAAAACCAGCGTCTTTAGCCATTTTTATTGCAGCTAAAGTTTCAGTTAAAGAACCGATTTGGTTAAACTTAATTAAGATTGAGTTAGCAATACCGTTGTCGATACCACGTTTTAAAATCTTAGTATTTGTTACAAATAAATCATCACCTACTAATTGGATTTTATCACCCATTAGTTTAGTTTGATGTGCAAATCCATCCCAATCAGACTCATCAAGACCATCTTCAATAGAAACGATTGGGTACTGATTAGTAAGATCTTGTAAGAAGAAGTTAAATTCTTCAGAAGTGAATTTTTTGCCTTCACCCTTAAGGTCGTAGATATTTGCTTCTTTGTCGTAGAACTCAGATGCAGCACAATCCATCGCTAAAGTAATATCTTTACCTAGCTCGTAACCTGCATTTGCAACAGCTACTTTAATTGCAGCAAGAGCCGCTTCGTTAGATGCAAGGTTTGGTGCAAAACCACCTTCATCGCCAACCGCTGTTGAATGACCATCAGCTTTAAGTACTTTAGCAAGGCTATGGAATACTTCAGCACCCATACGTAGGCCTTCGCGGAAGTTTTTAGCGCCAACAGGTTGGATCATGAATTCTTGAATATCTACAGAGTTATCTGCATGTTCACCACCATTGATGATGTTCATCATTGGAAGTGGCATAGAGTAAACACCTGGCGTGCCGTTTAAGTCAGCGATATGTTCATAAAGCTCAACTTTTTTAGACTGTGCAGCTGCTTTCGCAGTTGCTAGTGATACAGCTAAGATTGCGTTTGCACCTAATTTTTCTTTATTTTCGGTACCGTCTAAATCTAGCATCACTTTATCTACAGCGCTTTGATCTAATGCACTTTGGCCTTTTAAAGCATCAGCAATTTCGTTATTGATATAACCAACTGCTTTTAATACACCTTTACCTAAGTAACGTGATTTATCACCGTCGCGTAACTCTAATGCTTCACGAGTACCAGTAGATGCGCCTGAAGGTGCTGCTGCACGACCCCAAGAGCCATCTGCTAAATGTACGTCTGCTTCAACAGTTGGGTTACCACGCGAGTCCATAATTTCGCGACCGATTACTTTTACGATTTCTGACATCTTGATTCCTCTATATTCCCAAAATGGTGAGTTCAGCTAACTTTACTACGTTTTATATAGCTTAGTCAGCCCTTAAAACAAAAAAGCCGTGCAATATGCACGGCTTTTAAAATTACGAATTCGCTTTTTGGTGGATATGCGCGGCTGCTACAAACCCTTCAAATAACGGATGACCATCACGTGGAGTTGACGTGAATTCCGGGTGGAACTGCGCGGCAATAAACCATGGGTGATCTTTATTTTCGATAATTTCTACCAGTTTTTTATCTTCTGATAAACCAGTAAAGCTTAAGCCTGCTTTTTCAAGTATTTCTACAAAGTTATTATTTACTTCGTAGCGATGACGATGGCGTTCAACTATTTCGTCGCTGCCATATACTTCGCGTACTTTAGAACCTGGTGTTAAATGACATTTTTGTGCGCCTAAACGCATAGTGCCACCTAAATCAGATTTTTCGCTACGTGTTTCAACATTACCTTCAGCATCTAGCCATTCAGTAATTAAGCCAACTACTGGCGCTTCTGAATTTGCATTAAACTCTGTAGAGTTTGCATCCGTTAAACCTGCAACATTACGTGCATATTCAATTAATGCTACTTGCATACCTAAACAAATACCTAGGTATGGTACTTTATTTTCACGTGCGTATTTAGCCGCTAAGATTTTACCCTCAACACCACGTCCGCCAAATCCACCCGGTACTAAAATAGCATCTAAGTGTGAAAGTAATTCAACACCTTTGCTTTCTAAATCTTGTGAATCTACGTACTGGATATTAATTGTTAAACGGTTTTTAAGGCCCGCATGCTTTAATGCTTCGTTAACCGATTTGTACGCATCTGGTAATTCAGTGTATTTACCAACCATACCAATTGTCACTTCACCCGTTGGGTTAGACTCTTGATAAAGTACTTGTTCCCACTCAGCTAAATCAGCTTCTGGTGGATCTAAGTGAAAACGACGACATACGAAGTTATCTAATTCTTGCGTTTTTAATAGCGCTGGAATTTTATAAATGCTGTCTACGTCAGGTAATGAAATAACCGCTTTTTCTTCTACGTTTGTGAATAATGAGATTTTTGCACGCTCATTATTAGGTAGTTTACGGTCTGAACGACAAATAAGAATATCTGGCTGAATACCTACTGAGCGTAACTCTTTAACAGAGTGCTGAGTTGGTTTTGTTTTAACTTCACCTGCAGGGCCTAAAAATGGCACTAACGTTAAGTGAATAAATAGCGCGCGTTCGCGGCCAATTTCAGTTCCCATCTGACGAATTGCTTCAATAAACGGTTGTGATTCTATATCACCTACAGTGCCGCCAATTTCTACAATAGCAATATCATAACCTTCAGCACCGTCGTATACACGTTGCTTAATATCGTTAGTGATATGTGGAATAACCTGAATAGTAGCGCCTAGGTATTCACCACGGCGCTCACGACGTAATACGTCTTCATATACACGGCCTTGTGTGAAGTTATTACGACTAGTCATTTTGGTACGAATAAAACGCTCGTAGTGACCTAAATCAAGGTCAGTTTCTGCGCCGTCTTCTGTAACGTAAACTTCACCGTGTTGAATTGGGCTCATTGTGCCTGGGTCAACGTTGATGTAAGGATCCAGCTTTAAAATGGTAACATTTAAACCACGGGCTTCTAAAATAGCGGCCAGTGAAGCTGCGGCAATACCTTTACCCAACGAAGAAACAACTCCGCCAGTAACGAAGATAAATTTTGTACTCATGCGAACCCTAGAATATCAGGAATTAAAAGGAATATAACACCCAAAGAAGAGCCTAAGGGTATATCATCAAGACGGGGCGAAATTGTACCAAAACACTGCTTATCAATCCAGCTAAAATTAGCTAATGCGCGCACAAAAAATGTGCACTATTTAACATTAAGCCTATTTTACTTTTTTAATTGCATCCCATGCACTGTCCATTTCTTCAAAGGTGGCTGTATCTAAGCTTTTGCCTTGCGCATACAAATAGGCGTTTACCTTTTCAAAACGCGCTGAAAACTTATCATTAGCGCTACGAAGCAGCTGTTCGGGGTCTCGTTTAACATGGCGTACAACATTAACAGTGGCAAAAAGTAAGTCGCCGAGTTCTTCCGCTGTATGATCAGATAACGGGTCTTGCTCAATCGCTTCTTTTACTTCAAGCACTTCTTCGCTCACTTTATCAAGTGCACCATGATACGTTGGCCAATCGAAACCAAGTGCGGCAACCCGTTGTTGAATTTTTTTGGCTTTACTTAAGCTTGGCATATTGGCAGGAATATCTTGCCAAAAAGAAGGTGATTCTGTTTGCGCTCTAGCACTGCGTTCTTTTGCTTTGATTGCTTGCCACTGTTGCGATAGCTGCTTATCTGTTAGCTCTTTTTTATCGCCAAATACATGCGGGTGACGACGGGTAAGCTTATCGTTTAATTGCTCTACTACATCATCAAAATCAAATAGATTTTGCTCTTGTGCAAGCTGCGCATAAAAAATAATTTGAAATAACAAATCCCCCAATTCACCTTTAAGCTCATCTAAGTTGCCTGACTCAATACAGTCGGCAACTTCGTATGCTTCTTCTAGTGTATGCGGCACAATAGATTTAAAATCTTGTTTGAGATCCCACGGGCAACCGCCCTTGGGATCTCGCAGTGTTTTCATTATGCTAAGAAGTTGTGTAAGCGCTGCATTATCATTCATGATTAATGACCACGCTTGGCATCGTGTACACCTTCAATTTGGTGTAACTTAGAAAGAACACGGTTAGTACCCGATAAGTCATGTACTTCTATTTGCATCGTAAATATAGCTAACTGATTATCTTCAACCGTATTTACGTTCATGTTTAAAACATTTACTTTTTCGTTAGCAAGTACTGAGCTTATATCGCGTATTAGCCCTGAACGATCGGTTGCTTCTATTTTAATACTTAGTGCGTACGAGCCGTTGATATCTTCAGACCAACTTACCGAAATAACACGCTCTGGATGCTGATTTTTTAAGTTATTAAACGAATCACAGTCTTCCTTATGAACACCTATCCCTCGACCTTGCGTTATATAACCTATTATCTCATCGCCAGGGACAGGACGACAGCATTTTGCTACATGGCTCATTAAGCTACCAACGCCATCAACCACTATGCCGTTTTTATCACCCGTTACTTTGCTAGGCGCTTTAATACGAATAACCGGTTCATCTTCTGTCCGATCACTTACAAAGTTAAGCATTTGATTGAGGCGTACATCGCCCGCACCAATTGCAACCATTAAGTCATCAAGTTCTTTAAAATTAAAACGCTTGATGGCAGGCTCTAAATCTTTGTATGTTAAATTAAGCTTTTGTAATTCACTGTCGAGAATTTCTTTCCCCGCACTTAAGTTTTTGTCGCGGTCGAGCTGTTTAAACCAGTGATGAATTTTGGCTCTAGCGCGCGATGACTTAATGTATCCTAATGACGGGTTTAACCAATCACGACTTGGATTTGGTTGTTTTTGGGTCAGTATTTCTACCTGATCCCCAGTTGTAAGTTGATGCGTGAACGGCACTATTTTGCCGAAAATTTTTGCGCCAATACAACGATGCCCTACATTTGAGTGAATGTAGTAAGCAAAATCAAGTGGTGTAGCGCCAAGTGGTAAATCGATAATATCGCCGCTTGGGGTAAATATGTATACGCGGTCTTCTACTACTTGATTTTTAAGCTCTTCTGCTAAATCACCACCATCAACCACTTCTTCTTGCCATTGGAGTAACTTACGCAACCAGCTAATTTTTTGCTCATAACCCGAGCCGCGCCCTGGTAATGCACCTTCTTTGTACATCCAGTGTGCAGCTACACCCAACTCAGCATCTTGATGCATATCGCTGGTACGAATTTGTATTTCTACTGTTTTACCTTCAGGCCCAAATACTACGGTATGGATTGACTGATAGCCGTTTTGTTTTGGGGTTGCTACATAGTCGTCAAACTCTTTATTAAGATGACGCCAATTGGTGTGCACAATACCCAGCGCGCCATAACAATCTTGTAAGCGTTCAACAACGATACGCATTGCACGAATATCAAAAAGCTGATCAAACTCGTAGTTTTTTTGCTGCATTTTTTTATAAATGCTGTAAATGTGCTTGGGGCGGCCATAAACTTGGGCCTCTATGCCCGCTTCACTTAAACGGTTTTTTACTTGCTCAACCATATCTTCCATATAGGCTTCGCGCGTAAGACGTTTGTCGTCAAGTTGTTTGGCTATGCTTTTATAGGTGCCTGGGTGCAAATATCTAAACGATAAATCTTCCAGTTCCCACTTTAATTGCCCTATTCCTAATCTGTTTGCCAATGGTGCAAAAATATCAGCCGTTTCTTTAGCGGCAATGACGCGGTCTTCTTCATCCGCATTTTTTACATTACGTAAATGACATACCTGCTCGGCAAGCTTAATGACCACGGCGCGCACATCTTCAACCATGGTTAATAACATTTTTCGAATATTATCAACTTGCATAGTTCCTTTACCTTGATGCGATAAAGTACTAATAGTGGCCATTTGTGCAACCCCAGTTAACAGCATGGCTATATTACTACCAAGCTGCTCTTCTATGGTTTCTAGTGATATTAAATCGTTTAAAAAATACGGGGTTAAATACGCAGTAGCTAACGATTCGGGGTCGAGATTTAGCTCAGCTAAAATTTCAACCATTTCGATTGCAGTAGTTTGCCTGCTTTCATTATCACATTTTACGCAGAGCGCTTGCGCTTTAGTAAGTAGCTCTGTTTTTTCTTCAGACAAGGCAAGAAATGAAAGCCGAGTGCTAAAATCTGTTGTCTCATCTTGTTGATGTGATTGTCGTGTAGCTACCATAATGCGTTCTACCTCCGTTGAAATAACGCCATAGTTTCAATATGCCCTGTATGAGGGAACATATTCATTAGCCCAATTTTATTAAGATCAAAGCCAGCTTGTGAAATAATTGCGCTGTCACGGGCTAAAGTAACAGGGTCACAAGAGACATATAAAATAGTTTTAAACTGCTTTAAAGATAATTGCTCTAATACAGCCATTGCACCAGTCCTAGATGGATCGAGTACAAGCACATCTAAGTTTTTACTAAACCATGGGGCGCTCTGTATGCTTTGCGTTAAATCAAAGCAATGAAACTGCGCATTGGTAATAGAGTTAGTTTGCGCATTTTGAGCAGCCATTGCAACCGCTGAAGTCACACCTTCTACGCCAATTACAGATTTTGCTTGTTTTGCCAACACTAATGAGAAATTACCAATGCCACAAAATAAATCCAATAAATTTTCATCACCTTTTAAATCAAGCCAATTTGCGGCTTGCTTTAACATAGCTTCGTTAACTTGCGCATTTACCTGAATAAAATTACCTAAACCAAATTCAAATTTTAGATCAAACTCTTTAAGATAATAAAACGGCATGGCTAAGTGTGAATGCTCAATTACATCGCTCTCGCTTTGCCATACAACTTCAAACTGTTGGCTTTTTGTTATGTGCTCAACCAAAGCCTTTGTATCATCGTTAATTGCTTTAGTGTAACGAATAACAACAAAGTTTTTCTCATCACTTTGGCATAACTGTAAATGGCTTATACTGTGCAGCGCTTTGTGTTGATTAATTAAACCATCAAAAAGTGTAAAAACATCTGCAAATACTTCATCAAGTACTGCACATTTATTAATACTGACAATATTTTTTGAACCACTGGCTCTGTAACCCACACGCATTTTTTTTGCTGCTTTATCAAACATAACGGCTATGCGAGCGCTGCGCCTGTAATGCACAGACTTACTTAATAATGGAGCTTGCCAGTTTAAGCTGTTTAATTTAGCAAACTTACTAAATAGCTGAGTAACTGCAGTTTGTTTTTCTACAACTTGTTGGCTTACTTCTAAATGCTGTAATTGGCAGCCACCACACTGATTATAGTGCTCACAAAAAGCGTCTACTCTTGATTCACTCGCTTTAATAACTTTAATTACTTTTGCACTGCTGTATTTAGCTTTATCTTCGACGAGCATTGCTTTAACTGTTTCATTTGGTAATGCACCGCTTACAAAGCATACTTTATTATTATGCTTAGCAATGCCACGCCCTTGATGATCCATTCCCGTTATATTTAATTCTAATGTTTGTTGCTTAAGCGGTTTTTTTTTCGCTTTAAAAATTTGCGCCATTAGGCATTACCTTCAGTTTATTTATGAAGCACCTATATTTAGATGCTTTAGAATGCGTGTTGAACCGTATATACTCAAATCATACTAATAACGATAAAACGCTCCCATTATGACCAAATTAGGCTTACGCGATTCTGTTTTAACACTGACCCTGATCCCAACGGTGATCATAGGATTACTACTTGGTGGCTATTTTACAATAAATCGTTACATTGAGCTTGATGAAATTTTATATCAGCAAGGTACTACTATTTCTGAGCCACTTGCTATTGCGCTTGAGCAACCCATGCTCGAAAAAAACAAACAGCTATTGAATCGCCTTATAAGCTACACACATAACAAGCACTCCCCTACAATTAAGTCGATTGCAATTTTTGATAAAAATAATGCGCTATTAATGACGAGTAATTATCACCGCTCATTTGAAAAGTTAATTAATCAAAAGACGCTCATAAATTTAAAAACGACCCACGTGCAAAAGTCAGATGAGCTTGTTACATTCTTCACGCCCATTATTAACCATACAAGTCACGACTCTAAATGGGATCCATCTGCTTTTCAGTCATCTCTGGGCACCGTTATTATACAGCTAAACAAAGACCAAGCTGTTATAGGGCAGCAACGTGCTTTATTAATTAGCGGTATTGTAATTATTTTATCATTGGTGTTTGCAGCAATTTTAGCTTTAAGGTTAAGCCGCATGTTTATGACGCCGCTTAATAAGTTAGTACTTGCAACCGACAAGTTAGTCGAAGGTAAAAGAAGTACTGGCCTTAACGACAACATGATAGGTGAATTTGAGCTATTGCGAGAAGGCTTAAATACCATTGCTCACACTATGGTGATGCAAAAAGATGAAATGCAAAAAAATATTGACCAAGCAACTAGCGACTACCGTGAAACACTAGAGCAATACGAAACTTCAAATATAGAACTTTCGTTTGCAAAAAAAGAAGCTCAAGATGCTAACCGCGTAAAATCAGACTTTTTAGCTAAAATGAGTCACGAACTTCGTACTCCTCTCAACGGTGTTATTGGATTTACACGCCAGCTTTATAAAACACCACTAAACAAGCATCAAAAAGATTATCTCGATACTATTATGCTATCAGCAAATAGTTTAATGACTATTATTAGCGACATTCTAGATTTCTCCAAACTAGAAGCGGGTGCAATGGAACTTGAGTCGATTCAGTTTCAACTTCGTGATGCTGTAAATGAAGTGATGACGCTACTCGCTCCTAGCGCACACGATAAGCAATTAGAGCTATCCATTTACATTAACCAACAAGTACCAGATGACTTAACGGGCGATCCCACTCGCTTTAAACAAGTGCTGATAAACCTATTAAGTAATGCGATTAAATTTACTGAAAAAGGCTCCATTAAGGTCGACATAAGCCATCGGTTACTCGACGACGAACGCACCTCTTTACTTGTGTCAGTAACAGATACTGGCGTGGGTATACCTATGGATAAGCAAGACTCTTTATTTACTCCATTTGGGCAAGCAGACTCAAGCATTACACGTAAGTTTGGTGGTACAGGTCTTGGCCTCATTATTACTAAGCATATTGTTGAAGCGATGAATGGCCGCATAACATTAAACTCTGCACCAGGTAACGGTACCTGTTTTACATTCAATAGTGTGTTTAGTTTGCCCAATCATGTATTTACTAACGACTTACCGACTAAATCGCTCATTGGTAAACGTATTTTGTATTTAGAGCCACACGAGCATACACATCACGCTGTACTTTCGTTATTGACTCAATGGGAATCAAGCGTAACGGCATGTTTTAACGAGACTAGCTTTTTAGACGCTATAAAAAATACTGAACATAAATATGATGTTTGCTTAATTGGCCATATGGCATCAGTTGATGATATGCAGCAACTAAAAAGCTATGTAAAAGCCGTGCGTGAATCTACTGATTACTTATATTTAATGCTTAATACTGTATCGCACAATATGCGAGAAGCCTTTATAGGCAGCGGTGCTGATGCGTGTTTAAGTAAACCACTTAATCACCGTAAGTTATGTGAAGTACTTGCTGCACCTTACAGGCTTGACCACCCTACTCATAATATTGAACAAAACGATCAAGCTTTGCTGCCGTTAAAAGTATTAGTTGTTGATGATAACGATGCCAACTTAAAACTTCTCCATACTTTATTAAGTGAACAGATTGAAGTAATAGAAACGGCACATAATGGTTCACAAGCATACAGCTTAAGTAAAAGTCATAAATACGACATAATTTTTATGGATATTCAGATGCCAATTATGGACGGTATAACCGCATGCAAGCTTATACAAGAATCATCACTTAATGAAGATACACCAATTATAGCTGTAACGGCACACGCCCTTCAAAGCGAAAAAGAGCAACTACTAAAAGATGGCTTTAAAGGCTATTTAACTAAGCCTATTGATGAAGATATGCTTAAACAAATTATTAGCGATCATAGTCCACAGACCCCGGTTAATCGCGATAAAGCTAAAACAGATACACCACAAAGCCCGGCTCCATTTCAAAGTAGTCGAATTGATTGGGCACAAGCCCTGCAGCGTGCTGGAGGAAAGAGCGAGTTAGCGCTAGAGATGCTTAATATGCTACTTCTAAGCGTCCCTGAAACTCTTACATTGCTTGCTAAAGCGATAGAGAGTAATGATTGTCAGCAAGTCCTAAGTATTGTCCACAAGTTTCATGGCGCATGTTGTTACACTGGTGTACCAAAACTTAAATCACTCGCAGAAACAATTGAAACATCACTTAAAAATAAATGCTTGTTAGAGAATATTGAACCTGAATTATTTGAGTTACAGGACGAGCTTGAAAACTTACTTGCTGATGCAAGCGTAACTGAGCTACAAAGATAAGCTTTGAATTTTAGATACAAAAAAACGCGGCATTAACCGCGTTTTTTTAATTAAGCTTTTTAAATACTTATGTAGATTCGTATTACATTCTTGCTTCAATCATTAATCGTTTCATGTCGCGTACGGCTTTATCGAGCCCATCTATCGCTGCACGAGCAATAATAGCGTGGCCAATATTTAGCTCATAAATCTCAGGCATCGCGGCAATGGGTTTAACGTTATGGTAATGAAGACCATGGCCAGCGTTAACAATCAAACCTAAGCTTGCTGCGTATTTAACACCTTCACGAATATGCTCTAACTCTTTGTGTAAATCAGTATCATTTGTTGCATCAGCATACGCGCCTGTGTGTATTTCTACATAAGGAGCACCACATTCTTTAGCTGCATCTAATTGTGCTTTATCTGCATCAATAAATAGCGATACTTTAATACCCGCGTCGGTAAGCGTTTTTGTTGCGGCTTTAATTTTATCTATATTACCCGCTACATCTAAGCCGCCCTCGGTGGTTAACTCTTCGCGCTTTTCAGGTACTAAACACACGTACTCGGGTTTTACTTCAAGCGCTATCTGTATCATTTCATCGGTAACAGCGGTTTCAAGATTCATGCGAGTTTGGATAGTTTTAGCCATCACATAAACGTCGCGATCTTGAATATGGCGTCTGTCTTCACGTAAGTGAATCGTAATACCGTCTGCGCCTGCATGCTCTGCTACACTGGCTGCATGGGCTGGATCTGGGTAACTTGTTCCACGCGCTTGACGAAGTGTTGCAATATGATCTACGTTTACACCCAAAAGAATATCTTTCATTTTCTTACCTGTAAAATTACGTTTATTGAGAGGCCATAAATAGCTCACGGCTTTTTAATGGTTTACTACCTAATAAGGGTTTTAATAAATAGCGACTTAATTGCTTTGCCATATATAGCACATCACTTTGGCTAAAGTCATGATTTGCTATGGCGTTGAGTTGTTTGCCACTAAATCCAGAACGCGTATCTTCTTGTACTAAAAAACCAAGTTCGGGGAAATAACTATACGTCTGCTTTTCATCTATTGGTTCACCACTGGCATCAAAACTAAAATCCACGCCATAACCGAGTAATTCCAATAATTGAAATTCGTACGAGCGAAGCACTTCTTGTAAATTGGCTCCGCTGTTTAGGTTTCCTAGGTGCGATTTATATAGCTCAAATACTTGTTCAATTGGCTCATTAACAGGAACGATGCGATTAGTTAGCTCATTCAAATAAAAACCACAATAAAGCTCATCACCTTTTAAAAAGTGCGGGTTACCATGCAGTTCAAACTTATTGATATATTTTAAATCGTACTTGCCACTGTAATTAACAAGGAGTGCCTGGAACGGCTGAAGTTGTGCTTTATGTTTAGTGGCCTGGCGACCACTAATTCGGGCTAGCATTCTTAACTGGCCAACGCCTTCTACAAGCATATCTAACATTACTTGGGAGTCACTATAAGGACGCCGATGTAATAAATACGCGGTGTAGAAGTCGCTATCCATTCACTAAGCTACTGCTTGGTTTAGTCTTCACTGTAACCTAAGCTTCTTAGTGCACGTTCATCATCAGCCCAACCCGACTTAACTTTAACCCAAAGCTCTAAAAATACTTTGTTATCAAGCATTTCTTCTATGTCTTTACGAGCTTCACGGCCAATGGTTTTTAGCTTTTCGCCTTTATTACCAATAACCATGCGTTTTTGTGTTTCGCGCTCAACAAGAATTAACCCATTGATGTGCCAAATACCGTTGTCTTGCCATTTAAACTGCTCAATTTCAACAGTCACAGAATACGGTAGTTCTTCACCCATAAAACGCATTAGCTTTTCACGGATAACTTCAGCTGCCATAAAGCGCATCGAACGGTCAGTTACATAATCTTCAGGAAAGTAAAATTCGCAAGGAGGTAAGCGTTTAGTTACTTCTGCTTTGATTAAATCAACGTTTTTACCTTGCGTTGCTGATACTGGCATAATTCCAACAAAATCAAACTTGTCACTTAACCACTTCATATGAGGCAATACAAGATCACGGTCTTTAACTTGGTCAATTTTATTAATAACTAATAATACAGGCTTACCACTTTGCGATACTTTATTAAGTACCATATCGTCATCTGCATTCCAATGAGTGCCTTCAACGACAAAAATAATAAGCTCTACATCGCCGATAGAACTAGACGCTGCTCGATTCATTAGACGGTTAATAGCACGCTTTTCTTCAACGTGTAGACCCGGTGTATCTATGTATACCGCTTGGTGTTTATCTACGGTATGAATACCCATAATACGATGACGTGTAGTTTGTGGTTTACGTGAGGTAATACTCACTTTTTGCTCAATGATTTCATTAAGCAAAGTCGATTTACCTACGTTTGGTCGACCGACAATCGCCACCATTCCACAAAATGTATCTACATCACGTTCATGAGGCTGTATTAAGGTATCAAGGTTCATTTTTAAGTATCTTCAATGCTTTTTCAGCAGCTTTTTGTTCGGCCTTACGGCGCGAGCTACCAACAGAAATTATGCTATCCATTCCATCAACAATACATTCAACCGTGAATGTTTGATTGTGTGCTTGGCCTTGTGTATCAACCACTGTGTAGCCCGGTAACGATAATTTACGGGCTTGTAAATACTCTTGCAGCAGGGTTTTAGGATCTTTCTGGTTAAGCCCTGGTGAAATAGCATCCAAACGTGATTGGTACCACGCCAATATAAGATCGCCACAACTGTCGATACCTGAATCTAGAAATGCAGCGCCTATAATAGCTTCTACTGCATCAGCAAGCGTTGACTCGCGACGAAAACCGCCACTTTTAAGCTCGCCCGGCCCTAAGCGTAAATAATCGCCTAGACCAAATTCAAGACCAAACTCAGCAAGTGTTTGACCACGCACAAGTGTTGAACGCATGCGACTTAAATCGCCTTCACGCGCTTTAGGGAATTTGGCATAAAGTGCATTGGCAATCACAAAGCTTAAAATCGAGTCGCCTAAAAATTCTAGTCGCTCATTATGTTGGCCTTTGTGGCTGCGGTGCGTCATTGCTTGTTCAAGTAAACCTTGATCAGCGAATTCATAGCCAATTTTTTTATATAATTCTGTTACATTTTTTTTCATCGTTACTGAATATTACCTAGGCGTTCAAAGCGAACACCAGTTGGAACCCATCCTGGTAAAATATCATCAGGGCCATTCTCAAATTCAAAACTCATCCATATAAAGACAGCTTTACCCACCAAGTTTTCTTTTGGTACAAAGCCCCAAAAGCGACCATCTTGGCTGTTGTCGCGGTTATCACCCATCATAAAATAATGATCAGCAGGAACAGTCCATTCATCAGAAGGCGTGCCCGGTTGCTGATAGTAACGCCCTTTTCTTTCAGGCGCTTGTGGGTTGATTAATATATCATGCGTAACTGTTGTTAAATTTTCATTCACACGAGCTAGAGGCATTGGGCCTTGTTTAAATTCGTTATCATTAATTAGTTTAAAATCAATTTTATTGAATTCATTACATAAAAGCTCACCCTGTTGGGTTTCGCCTTCTTTACAGTTTGGCTGAATATATAAACGTTTATCACGATAAACAATTTTATCGCCAGGTAAACCAATCGTACGTTTAATATAGTCAACACTTTCATCTAAAGGGTATTTAAAAACAACAATATCACCACGTTCAGGCTCACCGATATCAACTAACTGAGTGCGCCAAACTGGGTCTTTTATTCCATATGAATACTTTTGTACTAAAATAAAGTCACCCACTAACAGTGTAGGCATCATTGAACCAGATGGAATTTGAAACGGTTCAAAAATAAATGATCTAAAAATAGTAATTGCTGCAATCATCGGGAAAATCGACTTTGCTGTTTCTGTTAGTACTGGTTCTGGTGCAATTAATGCCGCAGTTTCTTCATCTAACGGAGCTCCAGCAGACGTTTGCGCTATCGCTAAGCGCTCCTGTCTTTTAGGTGCATACATTAAGTGATCTATTAACCATATTAAGCCTGAGCCTAAGGTTAATAGCACCAATAAAACTGAAAAATAACCAGCCATTTATAATCCTTTGTTTTTATTTACCAACTTTTAAAATAGCTAAAAACGCTTCTTGAGGCACTTCAACATTACCTACTTGCTTCATACGTTTTTTACCATCTTTTTGCTTTTTAAGTAGCTTTTTCTTACGACTCACATCGCCACCGTAACACTTAGCAATTACGTTTTTACGTAACTGTTTTACCGTAGTACGTGCAATAACGTGTTGTCCAATCGCTGCTTGAATCGCAATATCAAACATTTGACGAGGAATAAGCTCTTTTAATGCATCAGCTAATTGACGACCACGAGACTGAGCACCATCGCGGTGAACAATAATCGCAAGTGCGTCAACACGCTCACTATTGATTAAAATATCAACACGCACCATATCTGATGTTTGAAAGTGTTTAAAGTTATAATCAAGCGATGCAAAACCACGGCTTGTTGATTTTAATTTATCAAAAAAGTCCATTACCACTTCAGCCATAGGTAGCTCATACGTAACAGCTACTTGCTTTCCGTGATAGGTCATTTTTGTTTGGCTACCGCGTTTTTCAATACACAAAGTAATAACATTACCTAAGTATTCTTGTGGTACCAAAATATTAGCTTCAACAATCGGCTCACGAATTTCTAAAATATCGTTTACTGCAGGTAAATCAGACGGGTTATCAATCTGGAATGTACCTTCTTTAGTAACTATCTCATAGATTACCGTAGGTGCCGTTGTAATTAAATCAATATCGTATTCACGCTCTAAACGCTCTTGAATGATTTCCATGTGTAGCATACCTAAAAAGCCACAGCGGAAACCAAAACCTAATGCAGTTGAATTCTCTGGTTCAAAGAATAACGACGCATCGTTTAAGCTTAATTTATTAAGCGCATCACGGAATGATTCATACTCATCAGATGCAATTGGGAACATACCTGCATAAACCTGAGGCTTAATTTTTTGAAAACCAGGTAAACGAAGTGGAGCCGCATTTTTTTGATGAGTTATAGTATCGCCTACTGGCGCACCATGTATCTCTTTGATGCCAGCAATAACAAACCCTACTTCACCTGTTCTTAAAATACCGGTGTTAGTTTGCTTAGGTGTAAACACACCCACTTGGTCGGCAGTATGTATATGCTCATTCGACATTATTTTTATTTTGTCGCCAGTGCGTAATTCACCGTGCTTAATACGCACTAATGATACAACGCCTTGGTATGGGTCAAACCAAGAATCGATAATAAGTGCTTGTAGAGGTCCATCTGTATCGCCTACTGGCGGCGGAACATCTCTAACAATCATTTCAAGAACTTCGGCAATACCTACACCCGTTTTAGCGCTACATTGCACTGCATCAAGGGCATCAATACCAATAATTTCTTCAATTTCTTCTGCAACGCGCAAAGGATCCGCTTGCGGTAAATCGATTTTGTTAAGTACTGGAATTACTTCTAATTCCATTTCAATAGCGGTGTAACAGTTAGCTAATGTTTGTGCTTCAACGCCTTGGCCTGCATCGACAACGAGTAGTGCACCTTCACATGCAGCTAAAGAACGCGATACTTCATATGTAAAATCAACGTGTCCTGGAGTATCAATGAAATTAAGTTGATAAGTTTCGCCATCGTTCGCTTTGTAATTCAACGTTACACTTTGCGCTTTAATGGTAATACCACGTTCGCGCTCAATATCCATTGAATCCAAAACTTGTTTTTGCATTTCACGGTCGGTTAAACCGCCACAAACTTGGATCAAACGATCTGAAAGGGTCGATTTACCATGGTCAATATGGGCGATGATCGAAAAATTACGGATATGCTTCATAAACTGGATTCTATACTTCTATTTTAATGGACTAAATATGAATACCTAAGTGACTTGAAAATACTTGCTGTAGGATGCCATAAGCTCAGTTTGTAAATTACAAACATCACGAATGCTTTTTAATATTGATTAAAACCATTTTATTTATTGAATAACAATAAGTTAAATTTATTTAACTTACATAATTCAGCTAGATAAAATAATTTAAAAAACCACTATTCCCTGTATTTCCAAGTTACTTTGGTATAAAACGGCAATTTTACATTTAATTGGCGTCAATCACCATCTATTTGAGTTAAAGGGATACTAATTGGGTGAATTTTTATAACTTTTATATCGTGCTTTAGCGATTTCACGCGAGTTTTAGCTATAAAGAAACCAGTAACACCACCTAAAGCTGCAGCTAAAATTTGCCAACCTTCACAAGACATAAATAATTGCGCTGCAATCAGTGCAAAAACCAGACTTAAAAGCAGTGGTAGCATGTATACCGCAAATGCATGCTTAACGACGTGACTATCATCAAGTGACAAGGTTACCTTTTGTCCTACTTCAACAGAGGATTCAAATTTATAAGGGAAGGTTTTTTTTGCAGTGCCAAACAGCTTACCAAACACTTGTGAGCCGCAACGACCATTGCAGCCTTCACAAGCTTGTTTTTGTTGTGCTTCTAAATGAGCAATGTGGCCATCGAGGGCCACAACAGTGAGGGTTTGTTCAATCATAACAATCCTTACGAATCGTTTATAATGCGCGGGTAACTGACTCAGCAATCGCTTTTGCGGTCATACTCGGTACATTACCAACAACCGATACATCAAAATTACCGCCATTATGCACATATACTGTCGTTGCACCAGAGGTTAGTGCACCACTTAAACGCTTACCCGGTAATGGACGCTGAATAAATACCGAAATTTCAACAAAACCATCAGAGAACAAGTAATAGTCTGTTAATTCGTTATTTAAATCGAGCTTATGTCTGTCTGATTTTAGTAATTCAAAGCCATCCGGTAACCAACTAATTTGCCAGTTAGTAGCTGTACTGTCTTCGTTTATAAGTGCATCGTTTGGTAAAGGCGTTGGAAAGTTTCGATTGAGCACTTCAAGTAACATACCTGCTGGCTGCTCTGTCACACTAATGTGAGTAAGCTGTAACTGCTCTAAGGCCTCACCTTCATGGTTAACGTACGCGGCTTTTAGTAATAACGACGATTCCATATCCAGCCAAATCCAATAATTATATTTATACTCGTCTTTAGATTCTATGCGAACTAGTTGAGCAGCACGCCCTGCAATACGACCTTTCCCGCCTAATACAAAATCATAGTGCGCGCTTAAGCGATCTATATCTTTAAAAAGCACTTCAGGAATTGGACCCGCTATTGAATCTGTTTTTAGGGAGTATGGTTCTGACTGAGGTTCAAAATAAGTAACTTGGTTGTCAATACGGACCATTTCAAGCCCAGCACCGTTAAGTAAACTTAAATGCTCAAGTTCTGTGTCACCTTGTAAAGCATGCACCCATCGGTAGGGTTCCATTGTTTTACCTTTGACAACCACAAACGAAGCGTCAAAATTACGGGTGTGAACGGCATTAGCCATTTTTAGTAATAAATCTTTGGCAGGATTTGTGTCGTTGGCAAATGCATTAAAGCTTACTACCAACGACAGAACAAAAGTGATTACTTTCATTTAATTAGTTTTTTTCCTCAGACGCTTTGGTATTAGTTTGCGCTGTTTCTAAAGAATTCGCAACTCGTGCTTGGCGTTGATGCTCAAGAACTAATGCACCAATACGTTGTTGCTGTAATTCACGTAAACCTTGCTCTGCATTTTCAAGCGCAGGCTCAGATGAGTAACTTACTGGCGATGCCATACCTGTCAGCGGTGTGGTTTGTAGTAATGGAATTTCGCTTTGTTGCTCGTTGTTGCTTTGAGGAAGCGTATTAACTCCAACAATAGCAAACATTGCCACACTGGCTGCAATTGCTAGTTGAGCAACTGGCTTGCGCCAATTAAAAGCCACTACTTTATTATCTTGTACCGTCTCAGTGATTGCTTGAGGCTGTGTTTTTGACTGACCAAAGTCAGCATAAACAGGCTCGCTTTCTAGTGCTAATGCAACGCGATCGCTAATATCAATATGTATGTCGTTATTATTTTTTTGAGCACGCATCGCATCACCAATTAACGCATAACGGCCAAACGTAGTTACATCTTGCTCTGCAATTTTTGCATCAGTCAGATGTTGCTCGCCATCAAGTAATGCCGATAACGCTTCGTTATCTAACTTGTTAAGGTGTGCTTTTGTCATACTAAGACTCGCCTATTAATGGGTTTAATTTGTTATCTATTGCTTCACGGGCACGAAATATACGCGAACGCACAGTCCCGACCGGGCAATCCATTACCACTGCTATTTCTTCATAGCTCATCCCTTCGATTTCTCTAAGGGTGATTGCGGTTTTAAGATCTTCAGGCAAACTATCAATCGTATTAAAAATAACAGCGCGTACTTCTTCGCTTAAAAGTAGGTTTTCAGGAGATGCATTAGATCGCATTGAATCTGCACAATCATAAAACTCGGCATCTTCAGCGTCTATATCATTTGCTGGCGGCTTACGCCCCTGGGCTACTAAGTAATTTTTAGCACAATTAACGGCAATACGGTATAACCACGTGTAAAAGGCGCTGTCACCTCTAAAGTTTGGAAGTGCACGGTAAGCTTTAATAAAAGCCTCTTGTGCTACATCAGCAATATCGCCTTGGTTTGATACATAACGTGAGATCAAACCTGCAATTTTGTTTTGATACTTCTTTACTAATAGGTTGAAGGCGTTTTTATCTCCTTGCTGGACCCTTTTTACTAGCACTAAATCTAATTCCTGCTCGCTCATTCGAGCCGGTACTCCTATGTCTGATTTTTGCTTGTTATTCATATTGTCGTCATTGTTCACAAATACTCTGACCTCTTTATGAATAAAAAGTTCTGCTTAATATTATTTTTTTATAAAATAGATGATAAATAACGGCGCTAAGCCTTTAAAATCACTACGTAGTAGTATGACAAATATGGTACAACTACAGATATTAAAAACAAATATTGCTCTATACGAGCATTGTAACCGCAAAGTACCTCTGACATGAACCAAAATAAACATCACATTGCAGATGTCGCTATTATAGGTAGCGGCGCAGCAGGCTTATCACTTGCATTATCTCTAGCTAATTATTGTAACGTTACCGTGATCAGTAAAGGAGCGCTTACAGAAGGTTCTACTTTATATGCTCAAGGTGGTATAGCAGCTGTATTTGATAAACAAAACGACAGCATAGAATCTCATGTTGAAGATACACTCGATGCGGGCGGCGGTTTATGCGACAGAGACGCTGTTCATTATACTGCCAGCAATGCTCACGATTGCCTACAGTGGTTAATCGACCAAGGTGTTCCCTTTGATATGGAGTTTGATAGCAAAGGAAAAGAGCGTTTTCATTTAACACGTGAAGGCGGTCACAGCCATCGTCGTATTTTGCATGCAGCCGATGCTACTGGCAAAGCTGTGCAAACCACGCTTATTAGCCAAGTTAAAATTCATAAGAATATAACGCTCTTAGAGCAATACAATGCCATTGATTTAATTACAGATAAAAGCGCCGGAAAAACAGGCTCACACATTGAAGGTATGTATGTGTGGAACAAAAAAGCTAAAAAGGTAGAAACCATTTCAGCTAAATTTGTTGCTCTTGCCACTGGTGGCGCAAGCAAAGTGTATTTGTATACTTCTAATCCAGATGTATCAAGTGGTGATGGTATTGCAATGGCATGGCGCG
The DNA here is from genome assembly GCF_011378625.1 of Pseudoalteromonas sp. c7(2019). Taxonomy (NCBI): domain Bacteria; kingdom Pseudomonadati; phylum Pseudomonadota; class Gammaproteobacteria; order Alteromonadales; family Pseudoalteromonadaceae; genus Pseudoalteromonas; species Pseudoalteromonas sp. c7(2019). Next base: position 64,312 of record NZ_WTKS01000003.1, read on the forward strand.
CAGGCTGTAAAGTTGCCAATATGGAATTTAATCAATTTCATCCAACAAGCCTTTATCATCCAGAGCTACAAAACTTTTTAATTACAGAAGCGATGCGCGGTGAAGGGGCTTATTTAAAACGACCTGATGGCACTCGTTTTATGAAAGACTTTGACAGCCGTGAAGAGCTCGCTCCACGCGATATAGTCGCACGCGCAATCGATTTTGAAATGAAGCGTTTAGGTGCTAATTGTGTTTATTTAGATATTAGCCACAAAGATAAAGACTTTATTATTGAGCACTTCCCTACTATTTACGCAAAATGCCTAAGTGTAGGGCTTGATATAACAAAAGAAGCAATCCCAGTTGTACCTGCTGCGCATTACACTTGTGGTGGCGTAATGACCGACTTTAACGGTAAAACAGATCTCGATAACTTGTATGCTGTTGGCGAAGTCGCTTACACAGGCCTACATGGTGCAAACCGTATGGCAAGTAATTCATTATTAGAATGTATTGTATTTGCCCACGCTGCAGCTAAAGATATTTTAAGTAAAATTGAACATGCACCAGAGCCAATGGCTCTACCTCATTGGGATGAAAGCCGTGTTAGTAACTCTGATGAAGAAATTGTTATTACCCATAACTGGCATGAACTACGTTTATTTATGTGGGATTATGTAGGTATTGTACGCTCTACTAAACGCTTAGAACGTGCACTGCATAGGGTTGAGTTGCTGCAGCAAGAAATACACGATTATTATGCAAACTTTAGAGTAAGTAATAACTTGCTTGAGCTTCGTAACTTAGTACAAGTGTCAGAACTCATTATTAGAAGTGCAATGGAACGAAAAGAAAGCAGAGGCCTACATTATACAATTGACTATCCTGAACAAAATGAAAATCCAACACCGACTATTTTGACTCCAAAACGCAATTAACCGCGCTTAAAGTAGCACGTTTCAAACGCGCATAACTTTGTTCATTAACACCATTGGCTGAAATTATAAGCCAATGGTTGTTACTAAAACCTTTAATATGTAGCCATATATTATTGCCATAAAAACGGCTTTTTTTACTAATTTCACCCTGAATTTTTAAACCCTCACCCTCAAACCTAAATAGCTTGGGTTCTAGAATTATAACGCCATGGTTTGGATGAATTACCAACACTTTTTGCCACACTAAAAAGCCAGCTAATATATTAATTATCAAACAAAAAAGCATAGCTAGTAGCGAATCTAAAAATAAACATAATATTAAACTGAGCATGCAAAAAAAGACCACAATAGGTTTGTGGTCAGCGTTATTATTAGTAACTGTAAACCTATACACGAACTCGGTCTAAGATCAGCGAAACCATACCGTTTAACTGCTCATCTTTACATTCTTGATGACCCATAAACCATGCAAATAAGTCAGGGTCTTCTTCTGTTAGCAAACGCTGAAAAATAGCCTGTTGCTCTGCGCTTAAAGAGTCGTATGCTTCTTCAACAAACGGCATAAACAAAACATCAAGCTCTAACATGCCACGACGGCAAGCCCAACGAATACGTGCTTTACTATGAATTTCAACCATTTTAAACCTCATACTTAATTGACTCGAGTTTAACAAACACAAGCCTATTTAGCAGCTATTAATCTCTCATTAAAGAATAAACCCGCACCAATAAGCGCTTGTCTGTACCATACGTAACAACTGCGTTATTATGTCACTTCATTTATATTGCAAAGAAGGTTTTTATGTCGAGCGTTTATGCATGTCCGTTATCTCATCAACTTATTAGCCTCTGCGGTGCTGATAAATTATCTTATTTACACGGGCAAATCACTCAAGATCTAAATAAATTAACCAGCAGTAATTATTTGTGGGCTGGCCATTGCAGCGCTAAAGGTAAACTTTGGGGCGTATTTAAATTATTTTCTTATCAAGACAGCTACTACCTTACAGGCAGCGAAAACGAAGTAGAAAAATCGTTAGCTGAGCTAAAAAAGTATGCCGTATTTGCAAAAGTTGACATTAGTGCATGTTCAAAGCGATTAATTGGTCTCATTGGTGATGATTTATCGGATGTACTCGCACAACTTGATATTAACTTTGAAGGTGATGCGAGCGCGTGTGACTTTGAAAGCGGTAAAGCACTAAAATTAGCTGATAACCGTGTTTTATTGATGGTCGATAGCCAGTTTAGTATGCCTGATGACGTATCTACACTTGATAACGAAGCTCCTTGGCAACAAGCATCTATGCTTGCAGGTGAACCTCAGTTAAGTGCAGATGCAATTGGCGAGTATGTTCCTCAAATGGTAAACCTACATGTTATTGACGGTATAAGCTTTAAAAAAGGGTGTTATACCGGTCAAGAAACTGTGGCTCGCATGAAGTACCTAGGTAAAAATAAGCGTGCAATGTATATAGTCTCAGGTCAAAGCGAAGGGATACTTTCAGAGCCCGATTTAGAAACCCAATTAGGCGAAAACTGGCGCCGTGCGGGTAAACTTATTGCACAAAGCTTTAATGAACAAACAAATAAATTAACAGGCCTCGTTGTGTTGCCAAACGATACTGATGTAACTCAGGTACTTCGTGCAAAACACACACCTCAGGTGGAGCTAAGCATTCTGCCTCTACCCTACTCTCTTGAAGATGAATAAATAGGAATGACTATGATCGTTGCGGCAAACAAAGTGGTAAAAATGCATTATTCGGTAATGGATAATGATGGCAATAGCATTGATAACTCGTTCGGTGGTGAGCCACTACACTTTATCATTGGCACAGGCTACTTAATTTCAGGCCTAGAAAATGCTTTGCAAGGCAAGCAACCAGGCGACACACTTAGCGTAAAAGTTGAACCTGATGAAGGTTATGGCGAACGCCACGATAACCTAATGCAAGCTGTACCTAAGTCGATGTTTGAAGGTATGGAAATTGAAGTCGGCATGCAATTTCGTGCATCAACAGATGATGGTGACCAATCAGTAATGATCATCGATATCCAAGATGAAGAAGTTATTGTAGATGGTAATAACCCGCTTGCAGGCATAACACTTAACTTTGATGTAGAGATACTAGAAGTACGTGATGCAACCGAAGAAGAACTCACTCATGGTCATGTACATGGTGAGGGTGGATGTGGTCACGACCACTAATACACTGTTAAACCAAGTAAAAAAGCGCCTAGGGCGCTTTTTTTATATCATATTGTTGCGCTTAACCGTTTCAGTTTTTGCCTTACTAGGCAGCGCGATTGATACATTCTTTTCTTTTAGAGCGGCTAGTAAACCTTTTTGATCGTTTGTGCCAACTCGATACAAAGTGCCATCTTTAAGCGTTAGCTGTATTGCACTAAAGCCAGATACTGTATACACCCAACCATCGTGAGTAATTCGCATACCAATACCGTGCCTGTAAGAGTTTTGAACTGCCTTAGCTTCTACTACTTCGCCAAGCTCAATGCTTTGCCCTGCAACACCTGGACCAAACGCCCAGCTAATTTTTTTATCATCTACTTTTACTGTTAGACCATGGAACAAAAAGCCCACCAGCACTAAAATCCCAGCAAATATAATTAAAGGTCCATCAGCGCCTAACAAGTTCCATGCAAGCGCTACAAAACCGCCTATCCACGCTAATACAAAAAAGATAAACACCGCATACTGTTTATGCTGATACATAATATTCTCTAAATTAAATAAATACTTAAAAGCTGTACACCAATGTAGCACTCAGCTCTGAGTCAAACTTGAGTTTATCATCTTCGGGTTTTGAATTATAACGATACATGTAGGTAAATTTGAGTGATACCGCACCAATCACTTGGCTTATTAGTGCGGTTTCCGATTTTAAGCGAGAATTAAGACCTGAGAGCGACTGCTCTATACTCACATCTTGATTAAAACGAGTACGCTTAGAAACCAAACGTTCCCACTGCATTGCAACACGTACTAAATAACCGGTTTTATTAATTTCATCTTCGCTCACATCCGAATCTTCATCGGCTACTGAACGGTATAAACCAGGTCCTATATCAATATCTACTTTGTTTTTAGAGCCTTGATATACACGTGCACCATAGCCTGTCGCCACCGTACTTTTAAAATCAAGTCCACTAAACTCATCTTCTTCGTAATCACCGTAAATAAAAAATGAGGAGTTTTTAACACCTACTTTATAGTTACCTTGCGCAGATACAAAAACACGATTAGCTGTAACATCAGTGCCACCGCTTTCATCGTTCTCATCACGCTTATAAAGAGAGTCTATTTTAAATTGGTTACGCCACTTTTCAAAGTCTTGGTATAAATTACCTTTGAGCTTAAAACTGGTCGAATTGGTGTTACCTTTACTCAGAATAAAGCCAAATTCAGTATCACCGTAGAACATGTCACCTTTGTGTAACTCATGAATTTCTTCATCAGAGAGCTTGCCATATTCATGAAAATCTTCAAATGGATCAACGGCCCAACTTGGGCTGCTAATTATTAAAAAAATTAAAAATAAATACTTACGCACAATACTCTCTCTGCACACAATTATAAAAATAAGCAGTATTGCTTATTCAGTTTCTTTCCATAAAATATGACAAAACGGAGCATCTTTATCACGACTAATCAAAATTTTAGCAAACAAAACATCATCATTTTCAAATTCTAAACCAACCAACACCTGAATAAAGTGCTCTGGCTCTATTTCAAGGGCTACAAAGTCTTGCCACTGGTCATCTGGCTCGTCTTCTTCAATAAAGCCTAGGTCTTCTCTAAACTCATTAAAGTCTTCAACATCTTTTTCACTCAAGTTATTTGGCGCTAACTCTAAAAAAATATCATAAGCTTGGTGAGTAGCTTCTTCTACCGTATATAAACGTGGACCCGACATATGTGCTTAACCTTAAGCTTTTAAGTTGCGCTATATTATCAAATCTCATCATCATTTTGATAAAAAAAAGCGTAAAACACTGACTTTTTTGTAACCGAGTCATGCTTTATTCAGCATACAACTAAAACGACAAATAACAACTCACCTAACCTATTGAATATAAAGATTACTTTTATTATTTAAGTTAAAATAACAACGTAAAATATTTTTATTATCTTAGGTCCGAATTGTTTAGCCTTTTCTCATCTAAAACCAATCCTTTAAGACTACGGCTTTAGCAATAAATTCCATTTATTTAAAAAATACCGTCACTTTACTTAATTCCTATAACAACATAAGCTCAAGCAACAGGTCAGAGGAGTGTGTAATGATAAAACTAGAAAGACAAAATGGCATTGCAACCGTCACGCTTAGCAGAGCAAAAAAACAAAATGCATTAAGTTTTGAAATGTTTGTAGAGCTAAACAAAGTCATTAAAAATATAAAAAGAGATCGCAGTATTCGTGCTGTGGTAATAAAAGGCGATGGCGAGCATTTTTGTGCAGGCCTTGATATATCTGCAGTAATGGCTACACCAATGAACATAGTGAAATTATTGCTTAAATGGTTACCTGGCAATCAAAATTTAGCGCAAAAAGTAGTATTAGGCTGGCAGTCACTGAGTGTGCCCGTTATTGCACAAATTGATGGCAACTGTTTAGGGGGGGGTTTGCAAATAGCTTTGGGGGCAGATTACAGGGTTGTTCATATTGATGCCAAACTTGCCATTATGGAAGCGCGTTGGGGATTGTGCCCCGATATGGGCGCAAATGTAATGATGAGCGGTTTAGTTAAGCGCGACCAAGCACTTTGGCTTGCAAGCCACGCAAACCCAATCACTGCACAACAAGCAAATGAGCTAGGTTTGGTTACTAAACTTACCGATGATACTCAGCAAGCAACGCAAAACATGCTCGATACATTACTTGAGCGTTCACCAGATACGCTCGCTGCAATTAAACGCATTACACAACTTAGCTATAAACCAAACCAACGAAAAATACTCGCTAAAGAAACCTTCAGCCAAATTCGCTTATTGCTAAACCCAAACACTAAAAAAGCAATTGCTAAAGCAAAAGGAAAAGCGAATATAACCTACGCAAATACAAAGCACTGGTAGACTATTGCACAATGCATAAAAGAGTTTGATTTGTTAAAGTTAAGCTCTTATCTTTTCTGTGGGCCACTTTGATGAAATATCTGCTCAGTAGCGCTATTATTTTACTATGTTTAGCCTGCGCTAAACTCACTATGCACTTTATTGGTGGAAGCTTTCCTGCACCGTTACTTGCTATGGTTATTTTATTAGTTTTACTCTTATCGGGTATTGTAAAAGAGCAACATGTAAAACCATGCGCCTCCCCTATTTTAAATATTATGCCTATCTTTTTCATTCCTGCGGGTGTGGGATTTATTGAACATCTCGGCCTTATAAAATCGCACTGGGCATTTTTAGCCTCAGTTGTGGTGCTAGTCCCTATAACTACCTTGTTGCTTGTTAGCAGTGTAATTGCGAACTTTAAGGGAAGAGAAAATAATGACTGATTTTACTTTTTCCGCTATTTCAGAGCTACAGCCTAATTTATGGTGGCTAAGTATTCCTTTTATTATTGTATTGTTTTTAGCACTAAGGGCCGTAAACCAAAGTATAAAAAACAGCGTATTTAAATCGCTCACTAACCCCGTATTTTTAAGTATTAGTGTTATCGCTTTATTACTAATTAACCTAAATTTGCCTTATACGCAATTTGCCTCGCACAGCAAATTACTAAGCTGGTTATTAGAGCCCGCGATTGTGGCTTTAGCGCTTCCTTTATATCAGCAGTTTACACACGTACGAAAAAACCTATTACTCATAGTCGCAACATGTAGCTTAGGTATTGTTAACGCAACCGTTGTGGCATTTTTGCTAAGTATATTATTTAATGCGCCTGCGCAGCTAAGTGCATCTGTTGCCGCACTCAGTGTCACAACCCCAATATCTTTAATTGTTACTGACTCATTAGGGGGGATTAGCTCTCTTGCTGCGGCTTTAGTTATTTTTATTGGTTTACTAGGCGCTTTATTTGGTTTTATGCTTTTTAAACTCATTAATATTTTTAATCACGAATCTCAAGGTGTTGCAATGGGCACAGCTTGTCATGCAATTGGGACTGCTGCTGCTATTGCTGAACATCCAAAAGTAGGCGCTTACTCCTCAGTTGCAATGGCGCTAAGTGCTTTATTAACAGCAATTATAGTGCCGCTGTTATATCCATTTTTAGTCAACATTTTGCTATAGTTGGAAAAATACAACATAGCCCTAACATAGAGCGCTTTATGATCAGTTCTGAAATCGAACAGTTTGAAAAATATTACACCATGCTTACTGAGTATATGGTTACCTACAGTATGCAAATTGTTGGCGCTATTTTTATCGTCCTCATTGGTTTGTGGATAGCACAAAAGCTTGCCAAATTTGTAGCCGCGTTAATGACCCGTCATAACGTTGACATTACGCTTACTAACTTTGTCAGTAGCGTGGTAAAAGTACTCCTAATTGTAATGGTTATAATTATTGCACTTGGCAAAATAGGTATCAGCGTTACGCCATTTGTAGCAGCTATTGGTGCTGCATCTTTAGGTGCTGGTTTAGCGCTGCAAGGAATGCTCTCTAACTATGGTGCGGGCCTTGCCATTATAGCCACTCGACCTTTTGTTGTTGGTGATACTATTGAAGTTAAAAATGTAAGCGGCCAAGTTAAAACAATTGAGCTTGGCTACACTATTTTAATCAATGAAGAAAAAGTAGAAATCACCATTCCAAATAAGCATATAGTAGGTGAAATACTTCATAACTCATTTAGTTACTCATTGGTCAAAGGTGAAATAGATATAGCCTATAGTGCTTGCTCTGATAATGCGATTAGCCTTATTGAAGACGTACTTAAAGCCCATGAATTAGTTGCACAGAATCCGTTATCACAAGTGGGTATTGAACGTTTCGCCGATAGCGGCGTTACAATAAGCTACCGATATTGGGTACCTACCACTAAAATTATTGAAACCAAACTGGCTATTAATGGCGGTGTTTATAAAGCAATTAATAACGCTGATATTGAAATCCCATTCCCTCAACGCGTCATTACTATAAATAAAAGCGATATAGAGTCATAAAATCCAGTGGGTAATTCAATATTGAATTACCCACATCAATAAACTTCTTTTACTGCGTAAAAACTCCTTATCTGTTTGTTATTTTATCTGTAATATAAAGACTTGGTTAAAAAAGTCGGCTAATCACTCGCTTTAATTACATAATAACAATAATGAGCCATTATGAATCGCAGCCCTTTTTATTTAGGTGATTGGCAAGTCAATCCCCAGTCAAATACTCTTCAGCGTGCAGAAAAAAATAAACAGTTAGAACCAAAAGCCATGGATGTGTTAGTTCATCTTTGCTTCCAAAAAGGCGAAATTGTTACTACTGACGAGCTATTAGATCAATGCTGGAAAAATGTTGAGGTCGGCGATAACCCGCTGCATAAAACAATTACCCAGTTACGAAAAGCCCTCGGTGATAAAGCAAGTGAACCCACCTACATAGAAACTATTCGCAAACGTGGTTACCGCGTTATTGCAAAACTTGAGTTTCCTCTGGCTGAAGATATAAAAAAAAGTGAAAACACATGGCAAGGTGGCTCTCCTTTTTTAGGATTAAGCGCCTACAACCCAAGCGATACAAACCTATTTTTTGGCCGCAATCAATCTATAGAAACGTTACTCAATAGAATATCGAGCCAAGTTAAATTTGGTCGTGCTTTTTGCTTAATACTTGGCCCTAGCGGTACGGGTAAATCTTCGCTTGTTAATGCTGGGATTTTACCAAAACTCCTAGATGAGCGAGGCTATAACGGCATTGGGGTTATTTCTTATAGCCAACTCGACTTTGCAGATGTTCATAAAAATAGACTTTTTTTAGATTTAGCTTCTGCATTGCTTGATTGGGATATAAATGGCCTTCCTGTATTTGAAGGATTAAGCGCGCAAACACTGGCAGAGCAACTAGAATTGGCAATCGATGGCGTAATCAACGCCATACAAATTGCACTTAGCAAAGCCTCTACACAACTTAAAACACCCCAGTTATTTTTATTTATTGACCGCTTAGAAGTACTGCTTTCTTCTCCTTTATTTAGTAGCGAAACACGCAGCCATTTTTTATCAGTTATTGAGCGCTTAGCAACCTCTAAAACTGTGATTGTATTTAGTGCGTGTCGTAACGACTTTTACCCTTTAGTCGTTGAACAACCAAGTCTAATGGCAGGCAAAGCTCATGGCGCCCACTACGATTTAACACCGCCAAACCGCCAAGAGCTTCAACAAATTATTCGCCTGCCAGCGCTAACCGCTAATTTAACGTTCTCCAATGACCCACAAACCCAAACACCACTGGATGAAATATTGTGCGCCGATACAGCCAATAACCCTGACGCACTGCCCATGCTGCAATACACATTGCAAGAGCTGTACTTACAGCGCAGTGATAATAACGAGCTACTGCACAGTGTTTACACAAAACTCGGGGGTATTGAGGGAGCTATAGGCAAAAAAGCAGAAGATATATTTATTGACCTCAGCAACGAGCAACAACAGCAACTAAAAAGCGTGTTATCACAGCTGATCACTTTAAATCCAGATGGTAAAACCATTACGAGCCGCGCTGCCCGCTGGCAAACATTAACGAACACAAGCCAAAAAGAGCTTGTGCAAGCCATGGTCGATAGCCGTTTATTTGTATCGCATTTACAAAACCAAGAAGCCTGCTTTAGCCTTGCTCACGAGGCATTATTACGTCAATGGCCGCGCGCAAAACAATGGATTAATGACCATAAAGATGCCTTAGCAATAAAAAGTCGTTTACAACACCAAGCGCAAAATTGGATAGATGAAGGTAAAAGTAGTGCTTACCTCCTAGCGCCAGGTAAACCGCTACAAGAAGCGCAGCTATTACTAAACGACAAACTGTTTAAATTAGATGATAACGAGCACACTCTTATCAAAAGCTCTATTAAAAAAACAAAAACAAAAATAAGAGTAAAACGAGTGACCGTTGCTTTATTGTGCTTACTTACATTTACCGCGTTATTAATGAGCTTTACTAGTTTTAAGGCCCAACAACATGCGCAAAAGAAACAGCTTGAGGCCGAAAGCTTACTAGGGTTTATGGTGGGTGACTTTGCCGATAAATTACGTAGCGTTGAACGTATGGACTTACTTGATGGTATTAGTAATAAAGCACTTGAGTATTTTACAAATCAAACAGACGAATCAGGTTCACTCTTTAGCTTTAGCGATAATAAAGCACAATTTAACAACCGTTTTCAGTACGCACAAACCCTCGAAGCAATGGGTGAAGTAGCTTATTCCCGAGGTAAAACCGATGAAGCCTTTACCGCCTTTGAAAACGCCCGCACCCGCCTTGAGGCATTATTAAAAATACAGCCTAACAACTTAGAGCTACTCACGCTTGCAGGTGCCAATGCCTTTTGGCTTGGTCAATTAGCTTATGATCAAAATGATCATCAAGCTACTGAGCAAATGTTTAAAAAATACCACGCTTACAGTAAAAAAATGTATGCGCTGGCAGCCAATGATTTTAACTCCATTATGGAATTGTCGTATTCATCTAATTCTTTAGGTTCTTTATACATAGAAAAGTCTGACTACAGCGCTGCAAAAAAGAACTTTACAGAGTCGCTTTTACTTAAAAATAAAGCACTTGAACTAAAACCGAATAACAAAAATTTACTTCGAGATAAATCAGATACGATTAGTTGGCTTGCAAAAACAGAAGAGAAGCTAAGTAACTTTAATGAAGCAGTTAATATATTGGAAGGTGCAGTTGAGGTAATCACAAAATTGACTGCTAACTACCCTAGTGATGCAAGCCTTTTTTACACGTCAGCAAACATATATATGCAACAAAGTTATTTACTGAGCTATTTGAGTGATAAACGGATGGCTCATAAAAAAGCCAGCTTGGCTAATCAAGTTATCAATGAAGCTTTAGTACAAGATCCAAAAAACAATAAATTTCAGCTTATGTATTATCGCTCTTTAGCACATTCACTAATGCTATCTACTGATGAAAGTACTGACTCAACAATTGAAAAAATAATTAATTTTTTAAAATCTCAAAATTTTAAAAATACCAGCACTATCAATACACAAATTACACTGATTCAATATTTTATAAATAGACAATCACCACTCAAAGCACAGGAGTTATTAACTGAGCTTGAGAATAATGAAAACTACACACATCAATTAGCCAACCTAACTAGAACTGGTGATTACTTAGTACATACAAGAATAAACTTAATCAAAGCGAACTTAGCTACAACTAATAAACAGCGAGAGCAATTTTGCTTAAGTGCTATCAAAACTATTTCTGAAGCAGCAAAAACAAGTCAGAGCGTAAAAATAACATACCCACTAGTACAAGCTTATACCTGTTTAAACAGAGAAGACGAGATATCAGAAATAAAAACAAGCCTAGTTAAATTAGGCATTACGAACTTCCAACTATAATTACTCATAAAGGAAATGATATGAATAACACCCTAGAAAATGTCGACTTTCAAGTAAATATTAAACTTAACAACGGTGAAGCTATTTTTAGTTATACAAAAAATGGCGAACCCGCTACTGGCGGTGGTGTTGTAAGAACCGAAACCGCTGGCAACTACAATTTAGACGACGCCACAATTCAAAATGGTTTCGTATTTACTGGCGCTACTATCACCGATATCGACACACAAAAACCATGCGCCCAAGACTTCAGCTATAAAGTAAGTGATAACGGCCACACAATTATCATTACCGACACAGACGAAAATAATGGATCTGTATGCTTAATCTTTAACGTTGAGTGTAATGGCAAAAAATATGAAAGCGCCGATCCTCAAGTTAAGAATGAAAAAGAACTCTAATTAGCAACGCTTCTTTTTAAATTGCACTGGCCTATTAATTGCGGTGCAATTTTTTAAAAACGCCCCTAAATAAACATTAAATAACAATAACTTAAATCAGAAGGTTACCGAAAGGTTTAAAACCCATAAATTAAATAAACTCCTAGACATAAAGTTTCATTAACAATAAAAATGAGCAACACCATGTCTAACAATAATGAAAATAGCAGAGCAAACAACACCGACAACGCTGTATCTGCATTAATCAGCAGCATTTCTAATACCGTTAACAATGAAAAAATAAGCGCAATTATTAATGTCACTAATGTGATGGCCGATGCTATTTTTATTGTTAATGCAGATGGAGTGTTTGAATCAGTAAATCCCGTTGCAGCTCGTTTTTTTAATGTTACGTCTGACTCATTAATAGGTAAAAAATGGCAAGATTGTTTACAAGAACAGTATCGCGATGACTATCAATACATGTTTGAAAGTTGGAAAAACAACTATCAAACACCACTCAATCATGGCCCGAAAGAAGTTAAAATAATAAAAAACAATGGTAACTGTTTAGATATAGAGCTCTCAATTTCTTGTATACCCGCATCAACTACAAACAATATCCCTCTATTTATTTGTATTATGCATGATATTTCTAGGCATGTTAAAAAGTATAAAGTACTCGAAAACATAGCCAAAATAGATCACCTTACAGGCGTCGCTAATCGCTGCACTTTAGAGAAGGCGATTATTAAAAATTGGCAAGAATGCATAGTAGACAAACAGCCTTTGAGTTTTATCTTGATCGATATTGATTTTTTTAAACTGTTTAATGATAATTTTGGTCATGTAAAGGGTGATAAATGTTTGCAAAAAGTAGCTCAAACAATTGAAGACTGCCTCCCCTCAAAAGATAGTTTAGTAGCACGCTATGGTGGTGAGGAGTTTGCTGTTGTATTACCCCGCTCACATGTCTCAAATGCAGAAATGATCGCAAAACGTATTCAAGAAAAAATACTCAACATTAATTTTAGAGATATTGGTTTGCCAGCGAATGTAAAGATAAGTGTAAGCCAGGGTTTAGCGTGTGAATACGATAATCAGTACAGGACATCTGAGGCATTAATATGCGCGGCTGATACGGCTTTATATAGAGCGAAGTCGGAAGGTCGTAATAAATTATGTATAAGGTGATGTACTAACTATTTGGTATAGCCTTTATCTACTAAAATAAAAAACCGCAATTGCGGTTTTTTATTACTTGAGAAAAGCTTAAATGTCGATTAGCAGCCCTTCGTCTTTTTTAATCTTTTCGATCACCATATAAGTATGATGAGTGCCCACGCCGGGAATATCGACTAAGTCGCCAAGAACTTGTCTATATTCTTCCATATTAGAAACGCGGATTTTTAATAAATAATCATAACCGCCTGCCACCATGTCGCATTCAACGACTTGTTGTATTCTTAGTATATGCTCTCTAAATACCTTAAATACTGCTGTATTTGAAGCAACAAGCGACACTTGAACATGTGCTACTAAGCTTTGATTAAGCTTTGCTTCGCTAAGCTTAGCGTAGTAGCCTTCGATATAGCCTTCTTGCTCTAATCGTTTTACACGATCAAGACACGGGCTTGCACTCAAATTAACCTGTTTTGCGAGGTTAACATTTGAAATTCTGCCGTTCTTTTGTAGAACGTCTAGTATGGCTAAATCAATACGATCTAGCATGCGTAATCTATTTGGAATTGTCATAACAGAATTTTATGCGGATAAGTTAAATTTATGCCCTGTAAATTATCGTAAAACGCGAAATTTAACCAGCATATTCTGCTGAAATTTAATTAGAATGCACTCACAATATCACTGGTAATTTATTGGTAATTAATTTTACTTTAATTCTTAACACTCCTGAGGGTTGCTTATGTTATTCAACGGCGATTTAACAACGATTTGTCCTATTAGACAAAGAATCCGTGACTTCTACCGCATAGATGAAAATGCGGTTATTGATCATATTTTACCGCTTGCAGAAGTAGGCGTAAAAGCACGAAGTCGTGCCTGGGAAAGAGCCCGCCAGATTGTTTTAAACATTCGTAAAGAGCAAGATGGGCAAGGCGGTGTTGATGCGCTTTTAAATGAATTTTCACTCTCTAGTGAAGAAGGCGTTGTATTAATGTGTTTGGCCGAAGCGCTGCTTCGCGTACCAGACAAAGCAACTCAAGATGTACTGATTCGTGACAAGTTAGCGAAAGGTGATTGGAGCTCTCATTTAGGCAGCAGCGATTCTTTATTCGTAAACGCGTCTTCTTGGGGATTATTAGTTACCGGTAAAATGGTTAACTACACAGACAAAACGAAAGAACAACAGTTCGGCATGCTTAAAAAGACCATTGGTCGTTTAGGTGAGCCAGTTATTCGTAAGTCTGTAAATTTTGCTATGAAAATTATGGGTAAGCAATTCGTTATGGGTCGTACCATTGACGAAGCAATTGAACGTGCTGCCGATACAGAGCAAAAAGGTTATGTATATTCTTACGATATGCTAGGCGAAGGCGCGCGCACAATGAAAGATGCGAAGCGTTACTTTGACAGCTACATGAATGCTATACACTCGATTGGTAAAGCGGCAAATGGTCGTGGTCCAATTAAGAGCCCTGGTATTTCAGTTAAGCTTTCTGCTATTCATCCACGTTATGAGTTCACTCATAAAGACCGTGTGATGGAAGAAATTGTACCAAAGTTAAAAGAGCTTGCGCTTGCTGCTAAGAAATACGATATCGGCTTTACCGTTGATGCTGAAGAAGCTGACCGTTTAGATATTTCATTAGATGTAATTGAAGCGGTATTTAGCGATGAAGATCTTGGTGATTGGCAAGGATTTGGCTTAGCGGTTCAAGCGTACCAAAAACGCGCTATTTTTGTAATTGAATGGCTAACAGACCTTGCAACCCGTGTTGGTCGTAAGATGATGGTACGTTTAGTTAAGGGCGCGTACTGGGATACTGAAATCAAAACCACACAACAAGATGGTTTAGAGCATTTCCCTGTATTTACTCGTAAAGCAACAACCGATGTTTCTTACAAAGCATGTGCAATTAAAATGCTTGAAGCGCGCGACGTACTTTATCCACAATTTGCTACACATAACGCTTACACTGCCGCGACTATTTTAGAAGTAGCGAAAGGCGATAACACTGGTTTTGAATTTCAACGTTTGCACGGTATGGGTGAATCATTATTCGACCAAATCGTTAACGAAGAAAAAATTCAATGTCGTGTATATGCACCGGTTGGTCAACACGAAGACCTACTTGCTTACCTTGTTCGTCGTTTGTTAGAAAATGGTGCTAACTCATCATTTGTAAACGCGATTGTAGATACAACAAAACCTGTTGAATCATTACTACCAGACCCTGTAGAAACACTGCAAGGCCTGCGTAACAAGTACAATACGCAAATCAAAATGCCAATTGATTTATACGGTGAAGAACGTGCTAACTCTAAAGGCATGGATTTAACCGATATTAACGTTATTACCCCTTTCAAAGAGAATCTTGAAACATGGTTTAATGAGCACTTAATTGAGCAAAGCCAAGTACCAGAAGGCTCATTGGCTGTTAAAAACCCAGCAAATCACAAAGAAATCATCGGCCACGTTAAGTTACAAACTGGCGAAGAGATGAAAGTATTACTGGCTAACGCTGAAGCGGCACTTGAATCATGGTCACAAACACCAGTAAAAGAGCGTGCTAATTTACTGCGCCGCGTTGCTGACATTTTAGAGCGTCATCATGATGAACTAGTCGCTATCTGTATTAAAGAAGCGGGTAAAGTAGCGCAAGATGGTATTGATGAAGTACGTGAAGCGGTTGATTTTTGTCGTTACTACGCAGCGCGCGCTGAAGAGTTATCTAAAGATGAGCGTTTTGAAGCCCGTGGCGTTATTTTATGTATTAGCCCGTGGAACTTCCCGCTTGCAATATTTTTAGGTCAAGTTGCTGCTGCGATTGTTACAGGTAACACTGTAATTGCCAAGCCTGCTGAGCAAACAAGTTTAATCGCCCTTCGTGCCATTGAACTAATGCTATCTGTTGGTTTACCTGAGCACGTTGTTCAACCTGTTATCGCTCGCGGCTCAGAAGTAGGTAAAACAATTGTTCCAGATGAGCGCATTCAAGCGGTTATGTTTACAGGTTCTACTGAAACAGGCACATTAATTTCTCAAACACTTGCTGCACGTAACGATATTCAAGTACCGTTAATTGCAGAAACAGGTGGCCAAAACTGTATGATTGTTGACTCAACGGCGCTTCCTGAGCAAGTAGTTGACGATGTGATCAGTTCTGGTTTTCAAAGTGCTGGCCAACGTTGTTCTGCTCTTCGTGTTTTATTCATTCAAGATGACGTAGCTGATGGCATTATCGAAATGCTTAAAGGCGCTCTAGCTGAGTTACACATTGGCGATCCATCGTTACTATCAACTGATGTTGGCCCTGTAATTGATGAAAAAGCACTTAAAAACTTAAACGAGCACGTTGAGTACTTAAAAGGTAATTCTATACTTCATTACGAATGTAAAATTCCTGATAACACTCAAAATGGCGCATACTTTTTTGCTCCTCGTTTATACGAAATTAAAGACTTATCAGTACTTAAACGTGAAGTATTTGGCCCATGTGTTCATATTGTTCGCTTTAAATCGAATGAACTTGATGATGTGATGGATCAAATAAATAACACAGGCTATGGTCTGACAATGGGTGTTCACTCACGTATCGAAGAGCGCTGTGAGTACCTTGCTAAAATGTCACGTGCGGGTAATGTTTACATTAACCGAAACATGATTGGTGCCATTGTTGGTGTGCAACCGTTTGGTGGCCGTGGTTTATCAGGTACTGGCCCTAAAGCCGGTGGCCCTAACTACCTACAACGTTTAGTAAAAGAAAAAGCATCACCAGATAACGTACAAATGACTAACCTAACGCCTGACGAACTTGATTTACACCACTACAGCGGTGCGAATGAGCAAGTTAAAAAGCTAATGGCCAACTCAATGCGCGATGAAAAAATCTGGCGTGCAACACCACTAAACGACCGTGTTTCGGCTGTACGTCAGTTGCTTGCTAAAATCGCGACGGTAGAAATTATCGACGATTTAGCAGACGACTTAGCATTAACATTATCAGAAGCACGTGCACAGCTTAACCGCCTTGAAAAGCACATGCGTAAGTTTACTACCCTGCCTGGGCCAACGGGTGAGTCTAATACACTTCATCTAGAAGCACGTGGTTGTGTAGTGTGTTATGCAGATAAGAGCACATCATTTAACTTCTGGGCATTGTCTATCATTACTGCTATTGCCGCAGGTAATACGGTAATTACTGTAGCGTCTGAGCTGTTTTATGATGAAGCCGTTGCCTTTAAAGATAAATTTATCTCTACAGGTGTTGCAGAAGGTGTTTTCCAAGTAGCTAAACCTAACCAGTTACAAGCTATTTTGGCGCACCCTCATTTAGCCGGTGCGGTAGTTGCTGCTCGCTCGTCTCGCTTGGGCTACTTTAGCCAACAGCTTGCACAGCGTAAAGGTGCTATTTTACCGGTAATTAGCTCTGAGTATTACGATACATTAATCAAACGTCTTATTACTGAAAAAACAATCAGTATTGATACAACAGCATCAGGTGGTAACACATCACTAATGACGCTTGTTGAAGATGATGAATAATTAAGCTAATGCTTTTTAACTAAAAAATAAAAAAGGCACTGAAAAGTGCCTTTTTTATTAGGTAGTAACGTATATATTTGTTAGCTTAATGAAAGATTAACAATAGAAGTAATAAATTTGAAAATAATTCCTGTAGGTCAGTTACTGCCTGGTATGTTTGTGCAAAGCGTTACTAGACAAACTGGCAGTATTAAAATTAAAAATCAAGGCTGGGTTAAAACTCAGGCTGGTATTAATAACCTAATAAAAGCAGGTATTTTAGAAGTAGAAATCGACCCTGATAAAACCCTCATTGAATCAGTCCCTGAAAAAGCTCCTATTGCTGTACCTGCAACAAAAATAAAGCGTGACCCTTGGCAAAAAACACACAGTGCCGAACAAGAAATGGGAAAGGCAAAAAAACTGTATGACGAAGCTAAAACACTGCAAATAAAAGCATTTAAAGATATTAAAGCAGGCCGCGATATAGATATTGCACCGTTCAAAGAGCTGGCAAGTGGCTTTATGGACTCTGTTTTTAGAAACCAAGATGCCTTAGCCTGCCTTACCCAAATGCGCCAAAAAGATGCTTACCTACTTGAGCACTCTATTAATGTATCGATATTAATGGGGATTTTCGCGAAGCATTTAGGTATAGAAAAAAACATTATCGTTGAACTGACTACCGGCGCACTTTTACACGACATTGGTAAGATAAAAATCCCTGATGAAATACTCAATAAGCCGGGTCGCTTTACCGATGATGAATTTAAAATAATGAAAATGCACTCGCTTTTCAGTAAAGAAATATTAGAAGAGTCTGGCTTAACGGGGATCGCGGTTGATATTGCAGGTATGCATCATGAAAGGCTTGATGGTAAAGGCTACCCGTTTGGTAAAAAGGGCGACGAAATAAGTCAGTACGTACGTATGGCATCAATTGTAGATGTGTACGATGCACTTACCGCAGAACGTGTTTACAAAACAGGCATGGAGCCAATAAAAGCCTTTAAAATACTAAAAGACGGATGCCCAGATAGCTTCGATCCCGTGCTGCTTAATAAGTTTATTCAATGTATTGGTATTCATCCGGTAGGAACGCTCGTTAGATTATCGAGTCAAAAAGTTGGTTTAGTGACCGAGAGTAATCCCAGTACACCACTAAAGCCTATCGTTAAAACATTTTACAGCGCCAAACATAGTCGCTATACAGAGATAAAAGATATCGATTTATCTAATAAAAAAACCTTAGATACCCTTGAATCAGCGGTGAAACCTAAAGAATATAATATTGATTTAGAACGCTTTTATAAAAACTCAATATTACCCTAAGCAATATTGAGAGCTCAACATTCTACCGAGCTCTCAACATAATAGCTAAGCGTTTACTGCGGCCAGTCTTGCAAAGCCTTTAAGCTAAACTCATAACCATCAAAATCAAGTACACTTTGCTCAGGTGTAATTTCTCTTACAGTTAAAGCACCTATGCTCTCTCCTTCATGTAACTCTCGGCCATTTAGCTTGATCCAACGTTTGTCAGCACTCGATGAATAAATATGCGCTTGATATTTAATACTAGGCAACATTGATTGCAAACCATCTGGTAGTAATTCTACAGGCTCAACACGTGATGACGTTTTTGATGCATGGGTAACTTCATAATCCTGATTTTTTTCGACGTCTTGTATAGCTTGCGCAAACGCATTTTTAAGTGTTGTAGGCACCTCATCAAGCTCAGGATCGCTCATCTGTTGAGATTGGTTGTTACCATTAATTGGCTTACCTAGTACTTTATATTTACTCATATCTAGTTGAGCTGATGCTGTATTTTGACTTTGCCCAAATACCGAAGCGTTCTGTGTATTATTTGGATTGTAATTATTTTGTGGATTAAATACTGGCTGATTATAATTTTGAACTGGCATTACTTGTTGCACGTTCTGCTGATTATAACCCGTTGCGCTCGTGACCGGACTCGATGGCATAGGAATATATTGCCCATTAGGCGTTAATAACATTTGCTGTACACCATTAGGTGTTTGCACATGCACAAGTTGCCCTTCAATCGTTGCAGTATTATTTGGAGCTATTTTAGCGGGTTCTAACTTAGCTATTTGCTGCTTTTCAACTGCGGCATCTACCTCTTTAACTTGTTCTTTAGGTGACGATTTTTCGCTTTCAACCACCTTAATTACAGCGGGTTCCGATGTGTTTAATAAAGTAGTACCTTGTAACCACTTACCAGTAGTAAACCCACCAGCTACCGCAATAAAAGCAGCTAAGCTTGTACCAAATACTAACGCTAATCGTCTATAACGCTTTAGTGCTTGCTGTTGCTTTAACTGCTCTGATTGTAAGTCGTATTGCTCAGCACTCATATCTGATTGCTGCGACTGCTTTAGCGCATCTAATAAATAAGACATAACTTACCTAACTATAAAATAAATGAAAGCCCAATGCCTACGGCAAATAAAGCAACGAATGCAAGGCTATATGGTACAAATGACGTTGCTTTGTTGGCCTCATTAACTGGCGCTACAAAATCCATGGGTAATGACTCATGTGCTGATTTTTTTATTATATCGCTATCAACTATCAACTGCTGCTTTGCAAAAGTGCCTACCAAAGCTCGCTCACATACCAAGTTCATTAATCGTGGCACACCACCGGTTAATTGATGAACAGCTTGCATGGCATCCATCGAAAAAATTCCTTTATCACATCCTGCAACATGTAACCGATGCTTTATGTAAGCAACTGTTTGGCCTTGCGTAAGTGGTAATAAATGGTAACGAGCTGTTATTCTCTGGGCGAGTTGCCTTAATTCATTGCGCTTTAAAAGCTCTTGTAGCTCAGGTTGACCAACCAATACTATTTGTAATAATTTTTTATGATCGGTTTCTATATTTGTTAGCAAGCGTAATTGTTCAAGCACATTAGGGGCAAGTAACTGCGCTTCATCAATTATAAGTATGGTGTGCCCACCCGATTTATTATTGGTCTCTAAGTGCTTTTTTATAATATCGGTAAGACTTTTAAGCGTCGCATTATTAGCATCGTAACTAATGTTGAGCTCATCACAAATACTAGCCAATAACTCTAGCTCTGAAAGTGCTGGGTTATGGATCATCGCTACTTGCGTGTTTTCAGGTAACTGCTCTAACATACTGCGGGTAATTGTAGTTTTACCAGTACCCACTTCGCCTGTTAATAATACAAAACCACCGTCTTCACCTAATCCATAGGTAAGGTGTGCTAAGGCTTCTTTATGTCGTTCACTTAAAAATAAGTAATGAGGGTTGGGCGAAATTGAAAAAGGTTTTTCATTCAGGCCAAAATAGCTTAAATACACCGTGATGTTCCTTCGTAATTAAATCACGGCCTATAATGGCAAAAAAACGCACTAAGTGACAACGTTGTAAGCGCTTTATTATTGAAATAACGTAAATTTATGTAAAACAAAAAAATGCAGCGGTTTTAAGGCTGCACTTTCATCTGTCTAATCTTAGTAAGTACTTTATTCTTCGTAGCGAACTAACCGTAAATACACATTACTAGTTTTGGCGTGCAAGCTATTCAGCCCACTATCAAATTGATAAACCCATGCAGAGCTCATCGTGCTCACACCCGATGTATTTGACCAATAGTTTTGAAGCTTAGTACCAAAAAACACCTCTTCATTAATGCTCGGCTCGGTGCAACTGTGCTCTAAAATACTCGCCAACTCTTTAATGTTAGGCATTTGCCAATCATCGTAATCTGCAGTTGTATCATTTTTAGCACCGCGTAGTGCTTCTTGCCAAGTAAGAGAAGGTGTAGAGCCTTCGCAAAGCTGCGTCTCTGTATTATAAATTTGCCCATAACTACAACGTTGCCACATAAGGCCAGTTTCGGTATCTGACACTGTGCCATCTGTATTTATAGTAAATCTATCTGTCGGCGTTGTGGTATCTGCACCGTCGTAGCACGTTTGCGCCGCTGCAATATTAAAGCTCAAGCTTATAGTTGCTAGTGCATAGAGTAATTTTAATTTCATTATTTTCTCCTAACGGCTTCTAACTAAACGAACATACGCGGTATTTTCTTTTGGATAAGCAAGATCGTTACCATCACTCATATCAATAATGTACGCTTGCGATAAACTTGTACCATCGGCTGCGGTTTGTGAAGTCCAATAACGTAAGTGACTTAATGCACTTTCACTTGGCATATTGGGGAAAAACACCTCATCAATTAATATGCTTTGCCCTTGTTTACCATAATCAATTAAACCTAAAAGCTCTGTATAAGTAGGTAACCGCCAATTTGTACCACCACAAAAATCTAAGTTATTCACTTCGTTTATATAACTTTGTACTCCACAACTCGTATCATCCGGACAAGTTGAATTGGCTGTACTAGTATCGGTAAAAGTAGTGTCGCCTAAATCCCAAAAGTAATGATTTTGCCCCTCACGCAAGCTTGTATTTGGCAATACTCCAGAGGATTCAGTTTTTACTTCCCATACAAGTCCAGTAACATTATCGCGTATACAGGTAAAGTCACTACTATCATCACCAACTTCATCCGCAAACTGATTAAGTTTAGTGTAATCAAACGCTAAATTACCTTTACCAACCTTATCTAAGCGGTTTGCATAGCTATCGCGTCCAAGTTCAGCATCTTGCGCTGGAAAGTCATCGCTTTCACAGTTAATGCGTTGGGTGTTGTTATAGCACTCACCAACACCACTATCGTTTATAAGCCCAAGCGCTTTTGGTGATACATCAACAAATAAAGAATCTGTATCGGTGCGTCCTTTTGAGTCGGTTACCGTTACTTCAAAGCTCAACGTGGATTCAGTATCTACATCAGAGGCAAAAAATGTCGTTGTACATTGGTCGCTATTACTTAATGTTTCGCTATTACCGGTAAGTTGTTGCCACTTACACTGATAGGTATAGGTGACAGTTTCGCTATTCGTTGCATCAAGCGTTACTTCTTCAAACTCTTCGACATTTTGATCAGCGCCTGCATTTGCATCCACTAGTTCATTTGTTTTATTAAGCGTCATTGAATATTGAGTACTCGCCTCACCGCCTTCATCATCAGTGACTGTTAGCTGCCAAGATAAATTTACGTTACTTTCTAGTAAAGGATGAGAAAAGCTAAGAGTTGACTCATTAAAGCTAGCAATATCTAAGTCAGGACCTGATAGCAGTTGCCACAAATAACTATCAATTTGGCCATTATCATCAGGATCGCTCGACTCAAGAGCGCTCAAAGTCACGGTGTCTTTGTATACAGAAGGAAGTGTTTCAGGAGATGTTTGCGTAGCAACAGCAAGTGGTAGTTGATTATTAGAGCTCACTGAAATAGAAATGTCGTCACTAACAGCGCTACTACCGGTGCTTTGATAGCTTACTCTTAAGATTATTTCACTATCAGTTTTTACGTCAGGGGCTGTCAATGTTTGCTCAGCGCCTTCAAGCGGAAAACCTTCTAAGCTTGGGCCGCTAACTTGTTGCCATGAAAACGTACCATCAGCGGGGGAGCCTTGTGCTGTGATGGTAAATTCAGTTTTTTCGATAATTTGTAAATCGGTTCCAGCATTAACAGATGTTTCTACAACTGTATTATCGCTATCACCGCCACCGCCTCCACACGCACTCAGCAAACCGCAAGAAATGAGGGGGATTAAAGCAAACGCTTTCATACGCAGCACCTTATTATGTCAAATAATTACTATAGTGTAATTACTAGCAATAAAGATGCCATTAAAGTACTACATATATGTATCTTGATGAATGCGTACAAACAACTTCGTACCGATTTTACTGTAATCTACTTTGTATTCACGCCCATCTAAAGCTTGAATAAATAGTAATTGTTTTTCTTCGCCAAATACATCAGGGCTTCCAACATAGACTATTTCTAAATAGCGATCTTTTGCATCACGGCGGTTTTTAGGTAACTCTTCTTTAAATGGCTCTAAGCCATGTTGAGTCACTTTAATTTTAGGATGAATTTCAGAGTTTACAATCACTAAATCATGCTTTTTATCTTTATGTATTATGGTGTTTCGACCACTTTTTAAAAAGGCTCTCTCTTGACTCATTTTTCTTTCCTACAGTCGCAGTTTAATTATTAATTTGCGACGCTATAAACTGACTAGGCTCGCGCTTCCACTTATTTAAGTTAGCACTAAATGCCCAGATATCTCTATCTAACACACTGGCTGGTAGTAATAAATCGTAACCGGTTAACAGTTGAAGGTGCTTAGTCCTGTTAGCAAACATAGCTATAAGACCAGTATAGCTTATCCCTTTATGGGATGTGTAATGTGTATCTTCTATTAGCCATTCTGATGGGCAATTGCCATTTTTGCAATGTTTTTGAACAACTTGCATAAATAAATTACGCTGCTCTATTAATAATTTCCCTGCAATTCGAGGCGCTATGCTTGTTAAAAAGTCATCTATGTCGTTTACCTTTATACCAACCGCATTTAATTCTAAGTAATCAAAGCCATCTTCTACTTTGGGTATACCACTGTGATTAAAGTTACTATGAGGCATACACCAAGCTCCGTACTTATGGTAATAAACGAGCTCAGACTCATTTAATATAAGGCTATGATATGGCTCTTGAGTTTTTAAATATCCAATAAAAATAGCGGCAATACACAAGCTCACTAAAAATATTTCAAGTATGCTAATCTCACCCGGCCTCAGTAAATTAAACAACATAATGAAAACTAAACCAATTGCACCTGCAACAAGCACTTCAATTGCGTTTCGCGCACCTTGTGCCCGAAACTTAATGACATTGTTAGATTTATCCATATTGGTAAAACACCATATAAAAAACAAGCATAATAACAGCCCAAATTATGACCTTTCTTGTTGTTATACATAAGTTACAGGTGGTTTTAAATTTCATACATTACCGCTTTTTCCTCAACAAAATAGGAACAATGAATAAATCTTATTTACTTTTACGCTTAACGCACAAATTTATGAGACACATAACCGTCTTTTCCCGGTCTTATTTCGTACAATACTTACAATTCATTTTCAGGTATGAAATCAATGTACTCAAGACAATCAGGTAAAGCACTTTTTCCATTT
Organism: Pseudoalteromonas sp. c7(2019); assembly: GCF_011378625.1. NCBI lineage: Bacteria > Pseudomonadati > Pseudomonadota > Gammaproteobacteria > Alteromonadales > Pseudoalteromonadaceae > Pseudoalteromonas > Pseudoalteromonas sp. c7(2019). The sequence goes on from NZ_WTKS01000003.1 coordinate 88,978, forward strand.
ATTATTACGTTACTTCTAATATTTAGCGTTTATTTATATCTACCCGCTAGCCACGGCGAACAGGCCGATTTATCACAAATGTCTACTCAAGTAACAGCTCATACTGTTACTTCTCAGGAAAACGCAGTGATGATAGAAGCGATCGGTAGCGCGCGTGCAAACCAAGCAATCTATATAAAAAGTGCGCAAAACGATTATGTCACAGATATATATTTTAAAGACGGCGACTTAGTCAGTAAAGGACAAAAGTTAGTACAGTTACAGAGCCAACAAGAACAGCTTGCCGTTAAAGAGCTTGGCATTAACTTACGTGAAGAACAACGTCAGTTAGATCGCCTAACCGAACTTTCACGCTCGCAATCAACGGCAAAGTCGTTACTTGAAGAGCAGTTATCTCGTGTTGATGCAACAGAGGCCCAACTAGAAAGCGCTAAAACTAAATTAAACGAAATGACTATTAGTGCGCCCTTTTCAGGCCTGTTAGGTAAGCGTGAAATATCAATAGGTGCTTACGTAAGTAATACAACAATAATCACAACACTTGATGATATTAGTATTATTAAAGTTGACTTTAAAGTACCTGAAAAATATTTAGCACAATTAAATATGGGCATGAAAGTGCTTACGCAAAACGATGCCTACCCAGGACAAACATTTAACGGCAAGGTAACGCATATTAGCTCGCGTATTGATTCGGTTACTCGCAGTGTTGAAGTAACAGCAAGTTTTGCCAATAAATCAGGATTACTTCGCCCTGGTATGTTACTAAATACAGCACTTGAGCTAAGCAGCAACCAAGCTTTAATGGTGCCAGAAAAAGCGGTTATACCTTTGCAAGACAAACACTTTGTTTTTCAAATTCAAGATGGGATAGCTAATAAAATTGAAGTGCATGTTGCTAGCAGAAATAATGGCTGGGTTGCTATCGACGAAGGCCTAACTGATGGCGAGCAAATTGTTACTGAGGGGCTAATAAAAATTCGCTCTGGAAGTAAAGTAAGCGTAAAGGGGTAATACGTGAAAATTACAGATACTAGCGTCAAGCGCCCCGTTTTTGCCATTGTAATTAATTTACTGCTTCTTACTTTTGGACTGGTTGCGTTTACTATGCTGCCACTTCGTGAATACCCGGATATTGAAACGCCGATTGTAAATATCAGCACTGAATACACAGGTGCTTCTGCCGAAATTATAGAAACCAAAATAACGCAAATAATAGAAAATCGAATTTCAGGTATTGAAGGTATTAAAAGTATTAACTCATCGAGTCGTAATGGGCGTTCAAACATTACCATTGAGTTTGATATTAACCGCGACATAGATGCAGCATCTAACGATGTACGCGAACGTGTAGCACGTGCACTTGATAGTTTGCCCGATCAGGTACGCCCGCCAGAAGTATCTAAATCAAATAGTGATGAAAGCCCAATCGCCTGGTTTGTATTAAACAGCGAAACAATGGACTCGTTACAGCTATCTGATTACGCGCAGCGTTTTATTGTTGACCGCTTAGCCGTAGTAGATGGTGTATCTAATGTACGTATTGGTGGTGAGCGCCAATACGCAATGAAAATTTGGCTTAACCGCCAAGCAATGGCAGCACGGGGTATTACCTCAAGCGATATAGAAAACACACTTCGTACAGAAAACGTTGAGTTACCGGCTGGCGAAATAGAATCTATAGATCGTGACTTTACCGTTCGTACTGCCCGTAGTTATAAAGATCAGCGCGATTTTAAAAACCTGGTAATTAAACGTGGTGATGAAGGTTACTTAGTACGTTTAGGTGAAGTTGCCGATGTACGTTTAGAAGCTGCCGATGACGAAAGCTTATTTCGTGGTAACGGGCGTAATATGATTGGCTTAGGTATTGTAAAACAAGCTAAAGCAAACACACTAACCGTAGTAGATAACGCACGCAGCGAACTTGAAAAAATCAAACGCAACCTACCTGAAGGCACTACAATTCAAGACAGCTACGATTCGTCTGTATTTATTAAAGAGTCTATTAATGAAGTTTACAGCACACTTGCCATCTCTATGGGTTTAGTCGTACTCGTTATATTTTTGTTTTTAGGCAATATACGAGCAACGCTTATCCCTGCGGTCACCGTACCGGTCGCACTTGTTGGTAGCTTTATGTTTTTGTTGGCAATGGGCTACTCAATTAACTTACTAACTTTACTTGCCTTAGTACTGGCCATTGGTTTAGTAGTAGATGATGCTATTGTAATGCTTGAAAACATTCACCGCCGTATTGAACTGGGTGAGCCGCCGTTACTAGCTGCATTTAGAGGCGCGCGTGAAGTAGGTTTCGCTATAGTAGCAACCACTCTTGTACTAATATCGGTGTTTGTGCCATTAGTATTTATGGATGGCCGTATAGGTGCATTATTTACTGAGTTTGCTATGGCGGTAAGTGCTGCCGTATTTTTCTCAAGTGTTACAGCACTGACTCTCGCACCAGCCTTGTGCTCTAAAGTACTTAAAGTATCAGACAAACCAAATAAATTTAGCCAATGGATGGACCGCCAGTTTACTAAAATTGAAGTAAGTTACCGTAATTCACTCTCCACCAACATAACCCGTAAATGGGGTTTAATGGTGAGCTTATTATTAGCTGGCTTTGTTAGTTACTCGTTGTTTTTACAAGTTCCTTCTGAGCTAACGCCAAAAGAAGATCGTGGCACGTTCTTTATTATGATGAGCGGCCCTGAGGGCGCAAGTTACGAAAATAACGCCGCTAATATGGCTAAAATTGAAGAGCGCTTAATGCCTTACTCGCAAGCCGGTGAGCTAAGTCGCGTACTTGTTCGAGTGCCTGGCTGGGGTGGCAGCGGCGGTGTTGCGATTGTGGGTATGGCCGATTGGGATAAACGCAAACGCTCAACGTGGGAAGTAATGGATGAAATAAGCGGTAAAATGCAAGAAGTTACCGATGTTCGTGCATTTGCCATTATGCGCCGTGGTATTGGTGGTGGTGGCTCATCTCGCCCAATTGAGTTTGTACTGCAAGGTAATGATTACGCTCAACTTGCCGATTGGCGTGACCGTATAATAAAGCGTGCTGAACAAAACCCTGGTTTAGTAAGAATCGATCATGATTACAAAGAAACCTTCCCACAGTTTTTAGTCAGCATAGATAAAAACAAAGCTGCCGATTTAGGCGTTTCGGTATCTGATGTAGGCCGTACACTAGAAACAATGCTTGGCCAGCGCCGTGTTACGACCTTTATTGACCGCGGTGAAGAATACGATGTGATTTTAAAAGGAACAAAAGAAGATTTTACCAATCCTACTGATATTTCAAATATATACCTTAAATCACGAAGCGGTGAACTAGTTCCACTTGATAGCCTTATCAGCTTAAAAGAAGAAGCAACAGCATCGCGCTTAAACCGTTACAACCGTATGCGCGCAATTACATTAAGCGCCAACTTAGCTGATGGCTATACACTTGAGCAAGCGCTTAACTTTTTAAACGAAGTAGCCGCGCAAGAAAACGATATAGATGGCGCAGTAGATTACAAAGGTGAGTCGCAGCTTTATTACGAAGGCGCATCAGCGATGACCTACGTATTTATACTTGCACTCACCGTTACCTTTTTAGTACTTGCTGCGCAGTTTGAAAGCTTTATGCACCCATTTGTCATTATGCTTACCGTACCGCTTGGTTTAATGGGCGCTATGTTTGGGCTTTGGGCTACAGGGCTTACCTTAAATATTTACAGCCAAATAGGTATTGTCATGCTCATAGGCTTAAGTGCTAAAAATGGTATTTTGATTGTAGAATTTACTAACCAATTACGCGATAAAGGCGTTGAATTTAGTGAAGCAATACTACAAGCGGCTACCCAGCGCCTTCGCCCAATAATAATGACATCACTTACAACCGTTATGAGCTCTGTTCCCTTGGTTTTTGCTTCAGGCCCCGGCGCTGAAAGCCGTATGGTAATTGGTGTAGTTGTGTTTACAGGGGTTATTGTATCTACCCTGCTGACTCTTTTTGTTGTACCTGCTGCGTATTATGCTCTATCGAAAAATACACAATCACCTGAGTTTTTACAACAAAAGTTGAATAAACAAGCTGCTGAAAAGCCTTTCGAAGAGATCTAATCTCTTTATTGCGCCGTAACCTTGTTGTTGCGGCGCATACAATTTATGCTCGCCTTTAAACTCCATATACATTTTAGGAATACTTATGAGCTCAACAACGCAAGTAGCAACATTTGGTGGCGGCTGTTTTTGGTGTATAGATGCAGCATTTAGACGTGTAAATGGCGTATTAGATGTGAGTTCTGGCTATACCGGTGGCGAAACCGACACCCCAACCTATAATTCTGTATGCTCTGGCACAACTGGGCACGCTGAGGTTGTTAAAATTGAATTTGATACTACTGTAGTTAGCTTTGAAACACTTTTAGCAATGTTTTTCACTTTGCATGATGCTACACAATTGAATCGCCAAGGTAACGATATAGGCACACAGTACAGAAGCGTTGTTTACTATCACGATGAAGCTCAACTAAAGCAAACCAATGAAATGATAGCTCAACTGCAAAGCCATGTGAGTGAGCCCATTGTGACAGAAGTCAGCCCTGCCACTACGTATTATCCAGCAGAGCATTATCATCAAGATTACTATAACGAAAACCCACAGCAGGGTTACTGTAGTATTTTAATAGCACCTAAATTACATAAGTTTGAAACCGTATTTAAGGAGTTCTTAGCTGACTAGCTAATTTGAGTAGTTAAATTGATTAGTTAAATTGATTAGTTAAATTGATTAGTTAAACTTAGCTACACATTAAAAAGCCCGACATAAGTCGGGCTTTTTAATATTAATAAATACCGTTAAAACTGGTAGCTTGCGCCTGCAAAAAAGCGACGCTCTGGAGTGTTGTAGTAATACACTTGACCCGTTGTAAAATCAGTATTTGAATCAACAGCGTTATACTCTTTATCAAATAAGTTTTCTACACGAAGCGAAACTTCAATATGTTCATTTACTTGATAATTACCCGCTAAGTTCCAAAGCGTGTATGACCCTAAACGCGTCACAGCACCTTGTCGGTCACTACGATATTGCATGTCTAAGCTTGCATCAAAAGCACCAAACTGTTTTGCTAGTTCCCAGTTAAAAGTACGTTTAGCAACATTACGTAACTCTGCGCCCGTTTCTTCGTCTTCTGCACTCAAATAAGCAAAGTTAAGGTTGCTATCAAAACCAAAAAACTGCTGAGATAAGCTAAATTCAACCCCTTCATAACGTGCTTCATCAATATTAGCTAATGCAAAGTTTGCATCGTAATCAATTTTATCTTCTATATCGTTTCTAAAAATTGCAACATCAACTTGCGCAATATCAAAGTCCACACTCAAACCTAACTCACGGTTTACTGATTTTTCAGGCTGTAAATCAGGGTTACCATAAAGTGGGAAATATAAATCGTTAAATGTAGGGGCTTTAAAGCCAGTACTTTGGCTTATACGAAATGTTGCATTTTCAGATAAATGATAACCCGCAGCGGCTGTATACGTTGTTTCGTCGCCAAATTGCTCGTCGTCATCTTGGCGAACAGTTAAATTAGCTAATACTTTATCTGCATCGTAGTAAGCACCTACAAACACAGCAAGTACATCTCGGCTGTCTTCAACAAATAGTTGCGAACTATGAGATACATCATCGTTGTACCAATTGATACCACCACTAATGTTAAGCTCATCAGATAATAGGTATTGGCCGTTATAATCAATTTGTGTGCGTTTAGTTATAAAAGTACTTGTTGTTGGTCCAACTGAAAAATCAACATATGTATTGTCTGAATCATCCGTTGCTAGCGCTAAATCAATACTGTGCGTTTGGTTAGTGTAGTTTTTACTCCAACCTGCAGAAAGCTGATAGTTTTTAAAATCATCTCGTTCAATCGTACTGTCGGCTGGGCTAAAGCGGCTGTCGTAATCTGCGAAACCTTCACTGTATTGACCTAATAACTTAAAGTCGCCGTAGTGTGCATCAGTATAATTTACTTTAAAACCAAGATTTTTATTTTCATAGCCATCTTCATCTGGTGCTACGCCTTGCAGTACATCAAAGTTATCTGTTTTTTCAAAGCCTGCATTAAATGCTGTTGTTATATCGCCTGATTTTACAGAGCCTGCCACTTGATAATTTTGGTAAGAATCAGAACCAAACGTAGCACTCACAGATAAGTTATCTGATTCACGCGTTATAATGTTAATTACGCCAGCAAGTGCATCAGAGCCGTAAACAGCCGCGCGAGAACCCTTAATAATTTCAATGCGTTCAATACTATTTAAAGGGACATTATTTAATGCTTTTTGACCAAGTGTTGCTGAGCCTGTACGTACACCGTCAATCAAAATTAGCGTATCGCCAGAGCCAGTACCACGAAGTGACACACCTGTATTTTGGCCAAAACCACCGTTTGGATTAACCTGAAAACCAACTCGCGTGCTTAATAAGGTTGGTAAATCGCGTACGTTGCTTGCGTCTATTTCTGCACGCTCAATAACATTTACACTTGCTAAAACGTCATTGATTGATTGCTCAAATTTATTAGCTGTAACGGTTATTTTTTCAATTGATTGCTCTGCGCCAGACACAGAAAATGAAAGCGCAGCAGAAATAGCAACACCTAAAGTTGTTTTGTTTAACATGATGTCCCCTACCTTTGCCCACCGCAAAGATTTAAGTAAGTAAGATTGCATCAAGGCCGGTCTCCGGACTCAGTAAGCACATCAAAATATGCAATACTTTACCGTTGCGGGGGCAGTGTTGGGCTTGTAGTCATCATGAAAACGCACCAACTTCCCGATTATCCTGCTAAAAAAATCATTACATGAAGTGGCTAGCAAGCACCTTGAAAATATGTCGCTATTGTGAGTATTTTGTTTACAAATGTCAATGGACGTCTATACAGCTAAAAACCTTTAAAATGCAGTTAGGGGCTAGTATAGTTTGAAGAAACTCCATATTTATCAAGTAGCTTCTGAAGTTGTATTTGTGCAGTAGGTAAGCTTAGTATTTCATCCATTTTATTACTAGTGATCTTATTTGATTTAGAGTTAACTAAAAAGTGCGTTTTATAAACGGCATCTGGTACGTTACTTTTATAGAGTAAATCCATATTAAAAGTATTTTGATTTTTAAAATATTGGTAAGCAATATTATTTAAAACACCTACTTCCGCGCGCTTTAATAGCAGCATTTTAACCACATTGAATTCATCAATGGTTAAACTTACCTGATGTTCCTCACTTAAAAATTCGGCATCGGTATTAAATCCAGCAAATTGATACGAGTACCCCAATACCCCAACCTTTGTTAATGACGTAATGTCGTCAAAGTAAGCTTGCTCATTTGTATTTTCTTTAAGCGTATAAAGCTCATTTTTGGTAATGGTATAAAATTCGGTTTTTTTAATATTCTCTTGCGCTGATTGTGGGATCCATTGCAGTGCCATTAAAAATAAAACATCAAAATTATTTTTTTCAACTGACAAAGCAAGCCTTTTTACAGGTAGAGACTCAAGTACGAAGTTAAACTCCTGCTGTGCGCCGTTTAAAATCTTAATAAACTCAGGAGCAAAACCCTGTTTTTTTTGCGCATTAATAATAATGGGAAAGTAGCCATCTTCAACCAGTACATCAATATCAACTGTTTTTGATAAGCTTGGTTTGGTAAATGTAAGCAAAACAAATAACAAAAATAATTGATGACGTTTCATTTTAATACCTTCTAGTGTGAAGTACTTAATTGCATGTGATTAAATATAATAGCTTAAATATCAAAAAGGAGATTAATACATACGGGAGTATCTAGGCAATAAAGAGGGATAATAGTGAGATATTTAAAAAGAGTAAGTAGCTTCAATCTGTCTGTAAGTATAAACAGATTAAAGCATGCTTAATTTAAAACTATTTATTAATTAATCGCGGAAATTTTTAAACTGAAAAGGCTGACCTAGCTCAGCACTGCGCACTACTTGCATAGCCTCTTGAAGATCGTCACGTTTTTTACCCGTTACACGTACTTCTTCGCCTTGGATAGCAGCTTGAACTTTAACTTTAGAGTCTTTAATGGCTTTAACTACTTTTTTAGCCATGTCCTTTTCGATACCTTGCTTTAAGCCAACGTTACGAAATACATTTTTACCTGCACGGGTAATATCTTGAAGCTCTAAGCTTGATACATCCATACCACGCTTAGATATTTTGTTAGCTAAAATATCAAATAATTGCATAACCTGAGAGTCTGCTTCAGCTTTAAGCTTAATTGTTTTGTCATTTAGCTCAATAGATGCATCAACGCCTCTAAAGTCAAAGCGAGTCTCTAGCTCACGATTTGCATTATCAACTGCGTTTTTAGCTTCGTTCATTTCTACTTCAGATACAATATCAAATGAAGGCATTGGTTTGCTCCTAACTATTTAATCTTAATTTTATGTGGCAATTATAACGCTAAAATTATAAATCTTTACATTTTTCTGCATCTTGTTCAGGTGCGATATTAAATTAGTTTGATATACTTGCGCCTCTTTTTTAAGCGATTTTAGGATTTGTCGTGACAAGGCGTGTTTATCAAGCAATTTTTTTAATCAGCATAGTAGCTTTTACCTTTTTATTTGCCAAAGAAATAAAAGGTGGCGTTGTAAATTTATTTCCTCATGTTGATAAAGTCGCCCATTTTGGGATTTTTTTTATACTAGCCATAATAATGGATAAAGCGTTTAAGCTTCCTTTATATGCGCAAATACTTTTATTGGCAGGTTATGGCGCCTCTATAGAAATAATGCAAGACGCACTTCCATATAGGCAAGCATCACTCGGTGATTTTTTTGCTGATTTTGCAGGTGCCGCAAGCTACTTTTTACTTAGAGTAATTTTTACACCTCGAAAAAAGAACCCATATGGCTAATATTTTAATTGTCGGCGATGGTGCTATTGGCTTGTTACTTAGTCATTTTCTAAGTGCGTCGCATAATGTCAGTGTTTTAACTCGCAAAAGCCCAACAAATACCCGCTTTTATAGTCGAGGTAAGGGTGCATCTAAAAAAATTGACGCACAATTTATTGCATTAAATCAGCTAAATAAAGCGGCTGAATTTGATGTTGTTTTATTTACCGTTAAAGCCTTTCAAGTACTTGATGCATTTACGCAAATAAAGCCGTTTTTACCAAATCATTGCTCTGTTGTACTTTCGCATAACGGAATGGGTAATGTTGATGAGGTAAATAGCCAGCTAAGCACTCACCAAGCACTCTACTTTTTAACGACAAGCATAGCGGGCTTTAAATCAAACCAATACATTGTGCAGCACACTGGTGAGGGACAAAGTGTTATTGGTGCTTGTAATGAATTAGCTTTTCAAAATAGCGCGCCAATAGCTGATATTTTTAAAGTAATACCCAGCCTCAAGTTTACTAATAACATTCAGCAGCTTCGTTTTGAAAAACTACTCGTAAATATTGCCATTAACCCATTAAGCGCTTTAAGTAATGTAAAAAATGGTGAGTTACGCGCACCTAAGTACAACGCTATAATTTTTAATGCACTCACTGAAGCATGCAATATAGCAAAGGCTCAAGGGCTTAATATCCCATTAATTAAAGCTCTCAATACCGCTTATAAAATAATGGAGTTAACCGCAAATAATTACTCATCAATGCAGCAAGATATAGCTCACAATAGAGAAACTGAAATATCAGCTATATGTGGCTATATTAGCCAACAAGGTAAACTTCACAGTATTCCAACGCCTTACAACGATGAGTTGTTAGTCAAAATTCAGGCAAAAAAAAGCGTGGTATAAACCACGCTTATATTAATTCTTAACTTTAAGACGACAAACCTTATGGGCGGTAAACTTTTACAGTTTCAAAGCCTTGTTCGTGCAGCATAAGTGCCTGTAGTTGGCTCATTACGCCTCTATCACAATATAAATAGTAGTCAGTGTCTTTTGGTAAATCACCAAACTTAGTCGCCAGACGGAAGAACGGTAAATGAACCACTTCAACACCGTCGATTGCAAGCGGTGCAGCTTCTTCTTCCTCTGGTGAGCGAATATCAACTACCACAGAGCCTACAGGCAAATCAGCAACCGATTCAGCTTCTTTAAGTTCTTGTTTGGCTTCTACGTCAATATCACGCACGTCCATTATACGTGCGTTGTTTACAACGGTATCAAGTACATCAAAGTCGAACTTTTCTTCTTCACCAAGAATAACGTCTATTTTGGCTTTAACCGTTGGCTTTTTAGAAATAACACCACAGTATTCAGGCATTGTTTCTGCCATTTCGGCCGTACCAATTTGACGAGCAATATTAATAATTTCTTGCTTATCGTGTTGAATAAGCGGGCGTAAAATAAGCGTTTCAGTAACACGGTCAATCACGCTTAAATTCGCTAATGTTTGACTAGATACTTGGCCAATACTTTCGCCAGTAACAAGTGCCTGAATGTTTAACTTTTGCGCAACCACACTCCCTGCGCGCATCATCATACGTTTAAGTACAACACCCATTTGGCTGTTTTCAACGTTTTCTAAAATTTCAGCAACAACAGGTTCAAAATCAACCGTTACAAATTTAACTTTATGTGTAGAGCTATATTTTTTCCATAAGTAGTAGCTTGCTTGCTTAACGCCAATTTCGTGCGCTGCGCCACCTAGATTAAAGAATAAAAAGTGCGTGCGTGCGCCTTTTCGAATCATTTGGTAACTTGCTACGCCAGAGTCAAAACCACCAGACATCAGCGAAAGCACATCTTCTTGAGTTGGCAGAGGAAAACCAGCCATACCAAAATGTGTATGAGAAACAATGTAAGCTTTATCGTCTTTTACTTCTAGGCGTATTGTTACTTCTGGGCGGCTAAGCTTTACGCTTGCGCCTTCAATATGTTGATTTAATCCACCACCAACATAACGCTCTAAATCAGTTGAGGTAAAATCGTGTTGCCCTATGCGCTTAGCACGAACACAAAAGGTTTTACCCACAATAGTATGACCAACTAAAGCGATGGTTTTTTGATAAATATCATCAAGAGTTTCGAATTGTGTTTCGGTTACTTCAATAAATTGAACAATGCCAGGGATGCGTTTAAGGCTATCGATAAAATCAAGGCGAACTTGCGCGTCTTCAAGTTTTGTAACAACTGAAATGTTATCCCAGTTATTTCTTACTTGTACTTTTTCGTCAACACGGCGCAATACAATTTTAATGTTATTTTCTAACACTTTAGTAAAGCGTTTACGGACTGAACGGCTTTTAATGGCTATTTCAGGATGTAGTTTGACGATAAATTTAAGCATAGTTCACTCTTAGACTGCGGGAATTCGCGCTCCCAGGCATTTGGCGCGGGATTATAGCAAAAAATTCAGCGCCTAGGAAACAGCCTATTACTATCGATTAAACTACAGCTAGGGCCTGTTTATCTTTCGAGGTTAAATTTGCAGCAGTGTGTTTGGTATTTAGGCAAGGCAGAGCCTATGTAGTGTGGTTATTCCCCATAAATAGGCGATAACGTAGCATAAATACCAAACAAGCGCTGCCCAAAGGGTTTAGCCTAGGGGCGATTAACTCTTTGTTGCTTGGTTTTTACTTAGCCCACTAGGTTACAAACCTCGCGTCGTGATTTAATCGCCCCTAGATTGAACAAATTTTAATCCTGAAAGGTCAACAGGCCCTAAGGCTTGTTGCGCTAATTCAGTATATTTTTCACGTAGCAGGTTCATTTTATCAATGCTTTTATCGGTACTGTACGCTCTAAATAATGTAAGTACTTTTAAAATACCATGATATATATCTTGCTCAGCAAGCGTACCGCTTGGCCTACGGGCTTTAATATAAGGCGTCCAAAAACTAACCGTTAACTTTAGTGTATGTGCTAAATCAATGACATCCTGCTCATCAATAGCAATCATTTCACTGTCGCGAAGTCCTAAAATAATTTTACGAACTTGCTCTAGTAATTCGAGTTGAAAATCAATATAAGCTTGTTTTAAATCAGCATCTCTAGAGAGAATATCACCGAGATTGTCGTAAAAAAAATGATAGCGCCACATCAGCTCAAATAACGAATCTAGGTAAGCCGTTAAATGATTAAATGCATCATCATCTTTATTTATTGGTTTAAAGTGAGTATTTAAATGATCGCGATACAACGCAAAAATATGACGGATAATGTCTTCTTTATTTTTAAAATGATAATAAAGATTACCCGGGCTCATCCCTAAGTTTGATGCAATATGATTTGTCGTTATTGCACGCTCACCATTTTCGTTAAACAACAAAATACTGGTGTGTATTATTTTATCCTTGGTATTCATATGCTAATACTCAAATTATCTATAGGCTACATTACACTCAAAAGTGGTAAACAGTATAAACAAATATGAATCATTAAAACACTCCCACCATGGACTGACCTGTTTAAAGAAAATAAGTGTTTATATGGTTTTTTAGCTAGGCTGCTTTGTGGCATAAACACTGTTAAACTAGCGCTAAAATAATAAATAGTGAACATTATGAAAGTTATTGCAATTTACCCTGGCACCTTTGATCCACTAACTAATGGGCACACAGACCTTATTCAACGTGCAGCTAAAATGTTTGATACTGTATTAGTTGCGGTTGCTAATAACCCAAGTAAAAAACCCTGCTTTAACCTTGAAGAACGTGTTGAGCTTGCAAACTCTATTTTAAGCCACATAGATAATGTTAAGGTGATTGGTTTTTCTGGTTTATTGGCTGATCTTGCACGCGATCACAATGCTAATGTGCTTATTCGCGGTATTAGAGCTGTATCTGATTTTGACTATGAATTTCAATTAGCTAACATGAACCGCCGCCTGAACCCCGACTTAGAAAGTGTATTTTTAACACCCGCAGAGCGAAATTCATTTATTTCATCAACACTCGTTAAAGAAGTAGCTCGCCACAATGGTGATGTAAGCGAGTTTGTAGACCCGGTAATTGTTAAAGCGCTAAAAACTAAATTGGGCTGTGGTGCCCAATAACACTTCCCGAATTAGCGCATAACTTGTATGCGCTAATTCGGCTTTTGTATAGATGATTTTAATTTTTTAATTAACCAAACAAGTTTTAGCAAATCTTTATTGATAATTAGTATTAGCGCCATAGTGATATCAATAATAGGCATAAGAAAACCATACAGCATCCACAACCACCAAAAATCCCAATTGCCATAAAGAGTATTATCAATGTACATCCCCATAAACAGTGAGGCATTGATAGCAAGCCCTACAATAAGATAATAAAATCCGTACGGTATTTTACGTCCTAAAAAAATACGCCACATAAAAATAACGGCAATTGTTAGTACATCAAATATAAACAACTTTAAATGCGGAGCCGCAGTAGTTATGTCCATAAACAAACTAAATGTATACGAAGCCATCATAATAAAGCAAAGGTGAACTCGGCTTTTATCTTGCTTATTAATAGCCGCTGATAGAGTGAACAAAAAAGAAAAAACAAAAAGCCATGTAATAAATATTCCAAAATATTCGTTAACTGAATTTAATTGCCAAAATAGCTCCTCCATTTTATTCAACCTTTTGATGGGTGTTTTTTATACGATTAAGTAAATACCGTTTTAATGCAACCAAACCTAAAAAGTCTTTATTAATTAGGAGAACTAAAAGCATCGTTAAATCAGAAATTATTTGCCCTATTACATATAAGGCCCAAAACCACCAGTAATCCAAATTTCCTAAAACAATACTGTCGTAGTGCATTCCAAAAAAAACAAATGCGTTAAAGCTAAGTCCAACTAAAAGATAATAAAAGGCTACGGGGAGGTTTTTACTAAAGTATATCAGCCATATAATCAGAAAAAACATAGTTACGATATCAAATATAAAAAGGGTCAAATGGGGTGTGTTGCTCAAGGGATCCATAAAAATACTTGAGGTGTAAGATACCATCATAATGAATGCAAGTTGTGTGCAGCTTTTGTCAGACTTGTTAATGCTTGCAGACAAATTATATAAAAAAGCGAGTACAAAAGACCATGTAGTAAAAATAGTTATATAGTCGTATAAACTAGCCAGCTGCCATAAAAAATCATGCATTGCGTGACCTTTTAAATTTTTCAGTTAAAAATTTAGTAAGCTTAACTAGACCTAAAAAATCTTTGTTAAAGATAAGCGCTAATGGCATTATCAAATCTGTAAAGTACATACCAAATACATAAACGTTCCAAAACCACCAATAATATAGAGTACCTAGAATCTCTATATCGTAATGCATAGCTAAAAATAAAGATGCATTAATACTCAGACCAAATACAAGATAATAAAATGCGTTAGGAATTGGGCTTCGGCTGTAGTACCTAAACGTAAAAATAATAATTAGAGTTACAATATCGAAGTAAAAATAGTTTAAGTGAGACACTATAACCATATCGAACAGTGTACTTAAGGTATACGAAATCATCATAATACCAGAAAGGTACATTGTATTTTTATAGGGACTATTTATGCTTGCTGATAAATTATAAAGAAATGCAATTACAAAGAACCATGTAATAAAAATACCTACATAATCTCTAATCGCTACCAGATCCCACAGTATGTCAGACACTAACTATCCTCTTCAAACTCGCAATCAAACCATTTCTAAATTTCATCAAGTATAAAAAATCTTTGTTTATAAAAAATATAGCTACCATTATGAAATCAGCAGCGTTGACCCCTATTGCGTAAGCATTCCAAAGCCACCAGTAGCTTGTATTATTTGATATATAGATGTCGTAATGCATGAGAAAATGTAGAGTTGAGTTTATAGCTAAACCAGTAATGATATATAGATAGGTAATACCATCATGCCAGAGCCGCCTAAGGGAAATAATAACTAGGAGAGTTAAAATATCGGAAAACAAAAAATCTAGATAAGTTACCGTATCCAGATTTGTAAATATACTAAATGAATATGAAATACTCATAACCAAAGACAAATACACTCTTTCTTTATTAGGCTTATTAATCGAATGAGCAAGGGAGTACAAAAAGGCCATAAGGAATCCCCATTGTACAAATGCACCTATGTACAAAGAAACTGTTGGGCTAATTATGAGTTCACTCATTATTATTAAGATTTTTTTTATTCAAATTAATAATTTTTAAAGGCGACATTTTTATAAGATTTTTATTAAGTATTAGCGAGAGCATCATCAATACATCTATTAAAGTACTCCCAACAGAATAAAAACTCCAATACCACCACTCATCTAAGTGGTAAAGAATATATAGATCGTAATGCATTACTGATGCGAGGAGGCTATTAATGACTAAACCTATCAGAATAAAATTGGCACTTGGGCAACATTTAATAAAGTCAATTTTTATAAAAAAGAGTATCGCTACTATGGTAAGAAAATCATATAAAATCCAATCTAAATAAGGAGCATTCAATATAGTAAAGTATCCACTTAAAAAATATGAACACAACATAATGCTTGATGTAATGAGAAGGGATTTATTTTTAATATTGACACTAGATACTAAGCAGTACAAAAAGGCCATTAAAAAGCCCCATTGTGTAAAAGCATTTATATAATCCAGAAAAGCACCAGTTAAGTACATTTTAAACTAGGTTACTTTATGGGTATCGTTTGACTTGAAGTAGCTGAGGATTTTGTTCTTTAATTTATGAAGACCGAGGAAGTCTCTATCAACAATTAATGCGACTATCATTATTACGTCTATAATATTAACTGAAACTGCGTAAATGTCCCATAATAACCACCGTTCTTTGTTTTGATGTACATATAAATCAAAATACATCAAAAGAAAAAAAGTTAAATTTATTGATAGTCCTACGGTCAAGTATATGAATGAAACGGAGGTTTTTTTCTTACAGGCTAGGCTCACAGAAAGAATTAGAATAGTTAGAACATCATATATTGCCCAATCCAAATATACTGTAGTTTTTATCGACAGCCATGTAAAGAAGTAATCTGATAGTGTATAAGAAACCATCATTACAAACGAACTGAATAATAGGTTTGTATCTCTTTTCACATTTAGGGAGTAAACAAAGACATTGAAAAAAAATGCCATTAAAAACCCCCACATTGTAAATGCAGAAAGCGAAAAAAAGCCAAAAAACTCAGTTAAAAACATTTATAACCTTAATTAATCACTTAGGTTTTATAGGTATCATACCACCACCGCGCTGTAATTCTGCACCAGCTGCAGCAATAGCCTCTTGAGAAAAGCTCACTGTATCAGATTGCAGGGTTTTAGGGCTAGCAGTTTGTTCCATTGCAGGCTTTAATTGTTGTGTTTTGTTGTATGCTTGCATTTGTAATTGGCTATTAGCTGAAACTTGCATGTGATTGATCCTTGTAAAAGTTTTAATTATATTTGGTGCAACTTTTAACCACATTATTATGTAGATAAATGCATCACCTGTTTAAAGTAGTGATAGCTATTTTGCTATCTACCTTATATAAAGCAACCAATGTGCCAACTTTTTTTGACACCTTAAAACTCACTTAAAACATACTTATATAATCAAACCAAACAGCTCCGACCAGTTTACTGCAAACATAAAAAAACGCACAGGGATAACCGTACGTTTTTTGTATCCAGGGAGTTTAAGCTACGTATTTACACGGGATCTCCGCACGTGTACTTAGCTTCAAAATATATTCCATTGCTACTTCGTCACAATTTTCTTTACGAAGGCAAAGTTCACAATCTTTCATTACTTTTTCAGGCAAAGAGTCTTTGCTACAAAAAGTAAAACGTTGTTGTTCAAAAAAATCTGGTACGCGTGTTAATACAATAACTCGGTTAAGTGCCAATTTTTTGGCTTTAGTAAGTAGATGATCTACAAGCTGTCTACCCTGCCCCGACACTTTACTTTTTGGGTCTATACCCAATGAGCGTATTTCAGCAAGGCCGGTATCGTAAATGTATAACGACGCACAGCCCGACACTTTTCCATTTATTTCTGTTACTGCAAACTCGTTAATAGAGTGCACCATATCACTTTTTGCACGAGGCAGATTTTCACCTACCGTTGCCCAATGCTGTATAAGCGTGGCAATTGCTTCTACATCATCTAAATTTGCATCACGTACCGTTATTTGCTGTTTTTTTTTGGCTTCTTTAACAGCATTCGTTACTTGTTCAATAGACGTCCCACCAAGGGCTTTACGTGCTTTTATACACGCATCAATTTCAAGTACTGGGTAAACATCGTCTTCAAATACAGTGTTTACTGATTTGTACTGCTCAAGCGATAGCTCTTCAAGCGTTTTACCTTCGCTAATCGCAAGCTGTACAAGTACACCTACAATGTGATGCCCTTCCCTAAATGGCACACCTTTAGCAACTAAGTAATCAGCAAGTTCGGTGGCGTTTGCATGCCCTCCTTTTGCTGCAGCAAGTGTCTTATCACCGTTTACTTTAACGCCTTTAATACATGCTTGCGCCATATGAATACATGCAAGCCATGTTGGCATAGCGTCGAACAGGCCTTCTTTGTCTTCTTGCATATCTTTATTGTATGCAAGTGGCAGCGCTTTTAACGTCATCATCATAGCGCTAAATGCACCAAACACACGTCCGGTTTTACCGCGAATAAGCTCGAGTGCATCAGGGTTTTTTTTCTGAGGCATGAGCGATGAGCCTGATGTTACGTTATCAGCAAGCTCTATAAATCCGGCTTCACCCGAATTATAAAAAATCAAATCCTCTGACATACGAGATAAGTGAATCATCGAAATAGACGCACAACTTAAAAGATCTAACACAAAATCACGATCAGATACGCCATCAAGGCTATTTTTTGTAGCCGCTGTAAAACCTAATCCGTGTGCTAATGCTTGGCGATCAATCGGATAAGCTGTACCTGCTAATGCACCACTGCCTAATGGGCAAAAATTCATGCGCGCTTTAGCATCTTGCAGGCGGCTTTCATCACGCTCTAGCATCTCTACATACGCCATACACCAGTGGCTAAACAATACTGGTTGTGCGCGCTGTAAGTGCGTGTAACCTGGTAATATTGTGCCAAGCTCTCGCTCTGCAAGCGCTACAAACTCGCCTTTAAGCTGTGCAATAGCATCTAGTAAATGGTCAGCCGTATCACGGCACCATAATCTAAAGTCGGTGGCAACTTGGTCATTACGGCTTCGGCCTGTATGTAATTTTTTAGCTAAATCACCTACTTTTTCAATTAGAGCTGCTTCAACATGTGAATGAATATCCTCTGCACCTGAAGTAGCTACCGCTTGTGGATCTGCTTTAACTTCTTCAAGCAGCTCATTTAATGCAGCCACTAATCTTGTGTGCTCGTCACTTGAAAGTACACTTACCTGTTCAAGTGCACCAGCCCATGCCACAGAGCCAATAATATCTTGCTCTGCTAACTGGTAGTCAAAGGGAAGAGAGTCGTTAAATTGCTTAAACGCCTCATCTGGACCCGTAGAAAAACGTCCGCCCCATAATGCCATGAAATCTCTCCAAACCCTGTAGTGCCCCTTTTATAAGGGGCGTAATAAATTACTTTTTAGCGAGTGCTGAAATTCTGCTTGAAAGCGAGAATAAACGAATAAAGCCTTCAGCGTGTGATTGGTCGTACACATCATCTTCGCCAAATGTAGCAAATGCTTCGCTGTATAAGCTATTTGGTGACTGCTTTTGAACTGCAGTTACTTGGCCTTTGTATAGCTTAAGTACCACTTCACCTGTTGCCACTTTAGAAAGTGCTTCAGCACCGGCTAAAATAGAATCTTTAAGAGGCGTAAACCAACGGCCGTCGTATACTAAATGCGAGAACTCGCCACCGAGTACTTCTTTCCACTTACGGCTTGCTTTATCAAGCACTAGCTCGTCAATGGCTTGAAGCGCAGCCATAATGACTGTGCCGCCTGGCGTTTCATAACAACCGCGTGACTTCATGCCAACTAAACGATTTTCTACAATATCAACACGTCCAACACCATGAGGCGATGCAATATCGTTTAATTTAACTAAACAATCGTAAGGTTTAAGTTCTATGCCATTTACAGCAACCACTTCGCCTTCAACAACTTTTAATGTTACTAGTTCTGATTTATCTGGAGCTTGCTCTGGAGAATTAGTCCAAGTCCATACTTGTTCAGTTGGTTGACACCATGGGTCTTCAAGCTCACCACCTTCATGCGAAATATGCCAAGCGTTAGCATCACGGCTATAAATTTTTGTAGCAGATGCTGAACACGGAATGTCACGCTCTGCTAAGTAATCAAGTAATGATTCACGGCTCGATAAGTCCCACTCACGCCATGGCGCAATTACTTTTAAATCAGGGGCTAGTGCTGCAAAACATGATTCAAAACGAACTTGGTCATTACCTTTACCAGTACAACCATGAGAAAGTGCATCAGCACCTACTTTACGTGCAATTTCAACTTGTGCTTTAGCAATAATTGGGCGCGCCATAGAAGTACCTAATAAATAAGTACCTTCGTAAATTGAGCCCGTTTTAAGCGTTGGGTAAATGTAATCACTTACCATTTCATCTTTTAAGTCAACTACGTAACATTCAGATGCACCAGAGGCAATTGCTTTAGCTTCTACGCCTTCAAGTTCTTCAGCGCCTTGACCTACATCGGCAACAAACGCGATTACTTCACAGCCGTAGTTTTCTTTTAACCATGGCACGATAGCCGACGTATCAAGACCACCAGAATAGGCTAAAACGACTTTTTTAATTGAACTCATAGGTGTTCCTTAACAAAATTTGGATTTAGTAATGTAACTAGCAGAGCATTTTGCGCATGCATGCGATTCTCTGCTTGTTGAATGATTTTTGATGCTGGACCATCCATTACCTCAGAGGTAATTTCAAATTCACGGTGTGCCGGTTGGCAATGTAATACCGTAGTCGCACCTGTTTGATCTAGCAATGCCTGGTTTAATTGATAAGGCATGTATTTTTCTTTTACTTGCTCAAGCGGCGTTGTATCACCCATTGATACCCATGTATCTGCATATACAACGTTTGCACCAACTGCAGCTTCAACTCTATCGCTCACCATGACTGATGCGCCATTCATTGCTGCAATTTGCTCTGCTTTTTTAAGTATTTGTGAATCTGGCGAACACCCTTTTGGTGTTACAGCAACAAAGTCAGTACCAAGCGTTGCCGCTAAAAGCATTAATGAATGAGTTACATTGTTTCCCTCACCTAAGTAAGCTACTTTAAGCTGACTCACATCGCCATGTACTTCTTGAAGTGTTAAAAAATCAGCAAGCGCTTGGCAAGGGTGGTACAAGTCACACAAGCTATTTACCACAGGTACCGATGAATATTCACCTAACGTGGTTAATGTGCTGTGCTGATTTACACGCGCCACAATACCGTCGGCCCAAGTAGAAATATTAAGTGCAAAATCTTTAATTGATTCACGTGCACCCATAGCGCCATTTTGCTGATCTAAATAAACAGCATGACCACCAAGGCGATTAATACCTATATCAAACGATAAACGTGTACGTAAGCTTTGCTTTTCAAACAATGTTACGATTGATTTACCCGATAATACTTGGCTGTATTTTTCTGGCTTTGCTTTTATATCTTGCGCTAACTTTAATAAATTAAGTGCGCCTTCTTTGTCTAACTCTAAACCCGTTAAAAAATTCTCAAACATAATAAACCTATGGTGTAATCTTTGTTCCGACATGCTTGCCTTGCAGCAGAGCAGTTAAATTTTCTGGCTTTTGCCAGCTGGAAATATACACACCGCGTCGTAAATGTTGGGCAGCGTGAAGGCTGGTCTTAACTTTGACCTCCATCCCGCCCACAATTACTCCATCTGTAATTAAAGTATCAATGTGTTTTGTGTCAAGTTGATGTAACGGTTGTTTATTTGCGTCAAGTACCGCTTCTACATCCGTCATAAAAATTAGTTCTGCATTTAAATTACTGGCAATAGCCGCTGCAGCTTCATCTGCATTTACGTTGTACCACAAGCCTTGTTCATCAAAGCCGATAGAGCTAACAATAGGTAAACGAGAAATTCTAAGTAAATCATTGATGATAGAATCGTCGTTACTTGTGCATTTACCCACTAAGCAAAGCGCTTTTAATTTTTGGGTTGCAGTCACACCCGCCTCAAAAAGACTTAAGCCGACAGGCTTATGCCCTGCGCTTATAGCTTGAGTCATTAATTGTTTATTAGCGCAACCTGCAAGCGCACCCACTATATAAGGCATTTGCTCTGCTGGACTAATACGTAAACCTTGGTGTTTAGCACTAGCAAAACCCGCTTGCTTTAGCCATGTATCTACTAAAGAACCACCGCCATGAACAATGACAAACTCATCATTTTTTTGCTCGCTTAGCACGTCAAATAACGCTTTTGCTGCATTTTCTGTATTAAGTACTGCACCACCGAGTTTAATAACCCACGTTTTTTTACTCATTTAAAACGCTCCTTTTAAGCCCGTAGTGTGATCTAAATTCATAGAAATATTAATACACTGCAAAGCTTGTCCAGCAGCGCCTTTTAATAAGTTATCAATGGCAGACATTACAATTAACTGCGTGCCTTGTTGCTGCCAGCCAATATCAACAAATGGTTGCTTAGCAACACCTTTAATTGAAGGTATTTTATCGCCTAACAAACGAATTAATGGTTCATTAGCAAGCACTTGATAAGCAGATGAAACGTTTTCCTTGGTAACGCCAGGCTTAAGTTGTACATAAATAGTTTCTAAAATACCGCGCGCAAAGCTACCTAGATGCGGTGTAAATAATACTTTGTGGCCAAGGTGTTGTTCAATTTCAGGACCGTGGCGATGGTTAAACAAACCATAAGGTGCAAGCGATACCTCACAAAAATGTGTTCCTACACTCGCTTTACGCCCGGCACCCGTAACACCCGAAACGGCATTAATAATAATACTTTCGCTGCTCAATAAGCCTGCTTGTTTAAGCGGTTTAAGTGCATTGAGCGCCGCTGTTGGGTAACAGCCTGCAACAGCAATTAGCTTTGCGTTAGCGATAGCATCATGGTTCCACTCTGCTAAACCGTAAGCCGCTTCATTTAAAAGCTCTGGGTGTTGATGCTCAAAACCATAATAAGTAACGTAATCATCATTATTTGCTAGGCGATAGCCACCAGATAAATCAAATACTTTTTTACCCATAGCTAAAAATTGAGGCGCTAAATCAACACTTACTTTGTGATCGGTACATAAGCATGCATAATCAGCATCACTTTGAATGTCATCAAAAGCTGATGCACTAAGAGGAAGTAAAGGACAATCTAGTAAGCCAAGGTGCTCTGGGTATAAATCACTTAGTAATTTATTTTTATCTAAGCTACCCTCAGATACATAACAGCCTGTTAAGGTAAGGTTTGGATGATTAGCAACTAAGCTTGCTAACTCTGCGCCGCTATAACCGCTTGCGCCAATAATAACTACATTCATTGATTACTCGTTATTTTAAAATTTACTGCTAAATATATATGTTGTTCGCTTAAACTAGCTAAGACGCTAAATTAAGACTTAATTTAATGAATTTGTAGATTATCGTCGCATTATTTTCATAGCTTTACTTTAATATATTTATGCTTAAAAAGTGAATTGATATTCATCATAAATACTTTTATATTGTTATGCAATTAAATTGAATAATAATTTTGGATTTTTTTATGCCTTTGCCTTCGTTTATTTCTATGTATCAACAATTGATTGCAGCCCCTTCTATTAGTGCAATTGAAGACAGCTTGTGTATGAGCAATAAAAACGTAATTGAACTCCTTGCGAGGTGGTGCGAAACACTCGGTTTTACGTGTGAAATTATAGAATTAGAAGGAGGTAAAGGGCGCTATAATTTATTAGCAAAACGCGGAGAAGGTGATGGCGGATTAATGCTAGCTGGTCATACCGACACAGTGCCTTTTGATGACAGCCGCTGGAACCACAATCCGTTTAAACTTACCGAACTCGACAATAAATTGTACGGGCTGGGAAGCATTGATATGAAAGGTTTTTTTGCTTTTGTATTACAAGCAATTAGTGAACTTGATGAAAAGCAGCAAACTCAACCTATTTTAATACTCGCCACTGCCGATGAAGAAACAACTATGGCAGGTGCACAGCAAATATGTAATCACCCTAATTTAAAACCTGCACGCTGTATAATTGGCGAACCTACTGATATGACGCCAGTATTTATGCACAAGGGCCATATGAGTACAGCAATAAGAGTGGTTGGTCGCTCTGGGCATAGCTCAGATCCCGAACGTGGCCTTAACGCCATTGAAGTAATGCATAAAGTGATTACAAAATTGATGATCTTAAAAGAGCAATTAAAGCATAAGTATTCAATAAATCACTTTGAAATTCCTTATCCAACATTAAACTTAGGTAATATTCATGGTGGCGATAACGCGAATAGAATTTGCGGTTGCTGTGAAATGCACATAGATATGCGCCCATTACCTGGTTTAAGTGTACAAGAACTACAAGCATTAGTACTTGATGCAACAAAAGAGATAAATCAGCAATATCCAAATGCGGTGAGCGTTATTGATTTACATGAACCAATCCCGGCATTTAGTGGTAGCACCGACAGTGCTTTAGTTAAAATGGCTGAAAAAATAGCAGGGCAAAAAGCGGTCGCGGTAAATTATTGCACTGAAGCGCCGTTTATCCAGCAACTCGGTTGTGAAACAATCGTAATGGGCCCAGGCTCAATTAACCAAGCGCATCAGCCTGATGAGTTTTTAGCGTTGGAAAAAATAAAACCATCGCAACAAATAATTACCAATATCATAAAAGCAAACTGCTTTAGCAATCAGAGTTACTAACTGCTTATAACAACACAAAATAATAAAGGCGCCAATTGGCGCCTTTATTAATACAAAACTAAGGCCTAATCACCTTTAACTTCTAAGTTAATAAACTTAACTAGCTCTTCAGGTTGCCCTACTAGCATCATAACTTGTTGGTTAATTTCCATCATAGTTTTACCTTCAGGTAGCTTTGCAGACACACTGAATGAATTTAAACCTTTAGCAAAGCTAGTTAAAGCCTCTGCAATATCTTCAGTTACAGGAGCTTGTTGTAACTGCTGCTCTAACATCATTTCCATTTGCTCTAGCGTCATGCCTTGCTTTTCAAGCTCACTTGATAGTAAGTCTTTTAACTTACCTTGGTTATTTAAGGCAAAGCTAACATTGCGCGGCTCTAACTTACTCATTGCTTGCATAACAAGTGTTTGCTGCTGTAACTCTTGCTCATAAGTAAGTGGCTGGTTACCCGCTTCTTGCTGCGCTTTACTAATCGCCAATGAAGCATCCATTAATGCTTTTGAATTAGCCAAGCCCATATCCATATTAAAACTAACAATGTCTTTTGCATCAAGCTTAACTACTACATCACTATTGCCAGACTCTTCATCGTAATCAAGTGATGAATGTAAGTCGTAACTTGCCGACGCGAGCATTTCGTTTGTATCAGCAGGTAATTTTGAAACAAAGTCTTTATCAAACTGAAAGCTTTTTACATCAAATGATGTATGCGGTGATATTTTATCTGGCTCGTAACCTGTTATTTCAATGCTTTGAATATTAGCAACATTGTCGCCCTCTGGGCTTATTACTTCCATGTTTGTTATTTCTATGCTTTTTGAAATAACACTTGCCGATAAACCAGCGTATTTAAATGTAGCGCCAGTTTGCTCGCTTACTAAAGCAAGTTGCTTATCTACTTCTGCACGCACTTCTTGTGTAGCTACATAATTTGCATAGCTCACGCCACCAACGCCCGCAGCTACAATCGCTGCAACTATTACTAACTTTTTCATGTTATTTCCTTATTCTATTCTTTGTGTAAACCGAGTTTTATTAAGAGTAACATTACACATTAACACCCGTAAGTATTAATTAATTAAACTAAGCAACTCATGTACTGTTTTAACTGGGGTAATTTTAGCGCCCAGCCCTTCCATCGACTTATGGTAATTACGAAATGGAATATATATTTCTGTAAAACCATGTTGTGCCGCTTCTTTAACACGTGGTACTCCACTGTCAATTGGGCGTACATCGCCATTTAAGCTAAGCTCACCCATAATACACGTGGTACGAGGCACAACAAATTCGTTTAAGCTGCTAAGTAACGCGGTAACCAATGCTAAATCAATACAAGTTTCTGTTTCATCAATTCTTAGGCCACCCACAATATTAAAAAACGTATCGTGGAATATTTTGGTTTTAGTGTGTTTTCGTAATATGCCAGTCAGCATTTTTATGCGGTTCATGTTTAAACCAACGCACACACGCTGCGGAAATTCCGCCTCGGTTTCGGTCGTTAAACACTGAATTTCAAGTAGTAGATTTCGATTCCCTTTACGGATACAGGTAATTGTAGAGCCTGGCGAGTCGGTTGTAGACCCCGATAAAAATATTTCGCTCGGGTTATCAACGCTTAACATCCCACGTTCGCACATTTTAAAAATGCCAACGGTATCTATATCACCAAAGCGGTTTTTATTTGCCCTAAGGGTTCGAATTTGCCCATCATTGGTGTCTATGTGTAAAAGCGCATCGACAATATGTACAAGTGTTTGAGGACCTGCTATTTCGTTATTTTTATTTACATGAGCAATAATGAACATGGTTACATCATTTTGCTTACAGTATTGAGTCAATGCTTGGGCGGCACTTTTTACTTGCGAAGGGGAACCTGGGCTACCATTTGCCGTTTCGGTTACAACCGCTTGAATAGAGTCAATAACAGCAAACTTAATTTTATTTTTCTCGAGCTCTTCAATGATGGTTTCAACACTGGTTTCTGAAAGTAAATAAAGCTCGTCAGGGTTATAGTTTAACTTTAAACGATTTACCCTGTTTTTAAACTGCGATAATGACTCCTCGGCCGTACAGTAAAGTGACGGCATACGTTGTGACATTCTCGCGACTAGGTCAGATAGCAATGTTGTTTTACCAGCACCTGGATCACCCGAAATTATATTAACAGAGCCGGTAGTTACACCACCGCTTAGCACACGATCGAGCTCGCCAATTTCTGTCAGCTGTTTTTCTGCCTCTGACGTAGCAATATCATTAATTTTTTTAGAGCCGCCACCAGCACCGCCAGCATAACCACCTACATTTGCTCGAACTGACGCTTTTTTACTCTGCCCTGCTGAAGGTTTAAATTCTGCTAATGTGTTCCACGCACCGCAGCGGCATTGACCCTGCCAACGTGGGTAGTTCATGCCACATTCTGTACACACAAACTCTATTTTTGCCGCTTTAGTCATTTATAACCTTATCTACGATTCTCTAATTTTAAAAACATTTACTGTTAATAACTTATTTTGCCACTTCAAGCATTTACTTAGCAACAAACTCTTGCCTGCGTAAAAATCTAGCGTCACAATCATTAAATACACATGGTGTTTCTTTTTAGCTATAATTTAGGGCATACTTTTTGCTTTGAAATAGTTTAAAGTAACTTGCCAACAAAATGGCATATAACACATAATAACAAGAGCTAAACAGTAGTAACTAAAATAATTGTACCTATATTAACAACATAGCGCGATTTAACGTTTATTGAACTTCTAATAAATGGACTTAACAGTATACCTACTTTTTCAATTAGACGGTGATGGTTTTATAAATGGCTGATGACATAATGCTCAAACACGAAGACCTCGTGAATGAGTTAAAAACATATTTAGGCAATGCTAAATTTGACCTAATTTTCAAATCAAAAACCGCTGGGTTAACCAAACCTGAGCAATTTTTGATGAAAATGGAAATGTCACGCTTATCTCAGCCAGTGGCACGCTTTGTTGATCTTCGTGGATTAGTGACGGGCCAAGTAAAACCGTATGAGCATAATGGTAAACAGCACTTTATGGATGACACAGCCATTGAAGTGTTTGAAAAAGCACTTAAACAGCATGGTGAATATACCCTAGCCGTTTACGAAGCCGTAATGAATACAGAAAATAACCACCGCGTATTACAAAAACAAGCCGCCGAAAAATCAGAACTACAAGAATCAGAAAGTAACTTAAGCACTGAAGTAATTAAGTTTGCCTCTTACGAGAGCCGCCGTGAAGAACGGATGAATTACTCAATAAAAGTAACTATTGATTACAAAGATAAAAAGAACATTGCTGCTAGCACCTCAGATATATCTTTAAGCGGTTGTAAAGTTAAGCTTGCAACGCGCTACTCTATAAAAAAAGGTGAACTAATAGCAATGCGCTTGGTAGGCCTTGAACAAGACTTTGAACTTGGCCTAAAAAACGGTATTCAATACGAAGTTGTTGCCGTTGAAAATATCTCTCGTGAATACAACCACATTCGCTTAAAACGCACTTATATCGAAAATAACGATGCCTTTAATGACTTTTTAGAAAGCTTTATTCACGGTAATAAACGTCGTTATAAAGTAAATTTAGATAACACGCTCGATGCTGTAGTATCAAAGGGGTATGAGCAATACTACATCCCTCGTGTAACGTCTTTATATGTATTTTTAAGCAAAAAAGATGAACAGTATTACCCAAGCCTTAGCCTTACTACTGAAAATAATATTTTTATCCAGCGCTATTTTACCGATGAAAGAAAAACACCGTGTTTGTACAATATACTCAATCATCAGCGCATTACACAATTACTAACCCAAATTACCGCGGTCAAAGAAGATTACCTCTATACATTTACACATATATCATCGGGTAAAATTTACTATTACTCTGCGACACGAACTGAGCTAAATAATAACCCTAAATTACGTGATCTATTTTTAGGTTTTGGTAGCCAAAAAGAAAGTTGGCAGTGCTTTAAAATACAAATAATGCCAAGTCATCCAGATGATTCTTTTATACCGCTTTCATTACCTAATAGTGCTGGCGCTAATATTGAAAAACTCAACAAGCCGCCTTCCCCTAGAGTTAAAGGCCTTATAAAAGACGTTAAATATATTGTTGTACTTACAAGTATTGGCAATAAAACAGAGCAAGCAGATTATAAACAACTTACTTTTGATAAAGCGTTAGTAAATCAGCTTAAACATTTTGGCCACGCAAAACATAAAACGCCGCCTTATTTAGATATTGTGCCACTTGAATACGTAAATTTACGCTCGCATAAGCGCTACCTTTATAAAACACCGGTTAGCGTCACTATTAATGATGAAGTATTTAACGGTTATACACGTGACTTTTCTGTAATGGGTTTGCAATTAGAGTGCGAGCAACCAGTCACATTTAAAAAAGGTGATATAGTACTTTTAACATTTCCTGAGCTTCAAAAAATAACTAAAAAGCATAAACTTAGCGAACTAAAGTACGAAATAATGGCCATTAGTAAGTCATTCACTACTATTAACCTAAAAGCGAATCGTGTTGCTGATTTACCCCATGCTGGCGTGACTTTTTTCACTCAGCTAATAGAAGGTAATAAAGACAAACTTAAAGTATCTGAAGAAGCCGCTAAAGTAGAAGGCTTATCTACCGCGCTTAGAAATATGGTCACAAAAAGTGTATGCCAATTTCCGCTGTATTTACACAAAGAAGCTGCACACTTTAAAACAGGTGCAATTGGTTATGGCTTATACGCCAGTCCTATGCATGTTATTTTGCAAAACTTTGGCTTATTAGGTAACAAAACTGACTTTTCGAGTATTCTTACCGAAGAGCAAATTATTAATGTAATAACGCCTAATATTAAAGATCGCAGTCGCCAAGATGCACCGCTTGCTTTTACACTCGCTATTAATTTCGACCCTCGTAAGGGCAAAATTGAAGAGGCTATTGTTAGCCAATGCGCTTTAGGTGAAGACTACTCAAGCTTTTATAAACAAATTAGTAAAGGCATTACATCACAACTTATATTTGTGATGCGTTTGTATATTTCGCGCACAGGTCGCCCCGATACTGACTACCTATCTAATGAGCTTAAATACGTAAGCCAATATGCAATGCATAAAGCAAAAGATTTAGAAGAAGCATTATGGGCTGTTGCAGGCGTGGGGGACGTAGTAGATATAACTGAAGAAGCTCTAAGCCATTTAGAGCTTAAAAAAGAGCAAGTTGAACAAATGGGCCGCCGTAAACTAATTTGGTTAAACCGCTTACGCTAAGCGGTTTAACTTAAACAACTTTAAAGAGCGGGCTCTCTATCTAACGGAATAGCCAACATATACAGCAATTGCAATAATGACCCTTCACAAATAGCCGCTTGTGCTTGCTCAACTACTTTAGGTTTGCCATGCACTGCTACACCTAGGCCAGCTTTAGCCATCATGATTAAATCGTTTGCGCCATCGCCAATAGCAACTGTTTGCGACTTCTCAAGCCCTAGTTTATGTTGTAACGACTCTAGAATAATTGCTTTTTGTTGTGCATCTACAATTGTACCCAGTACTTTACCTGTTAGTTTATCGTCTTTAAATTCGAGTACATTAGCGTGCACTTCATCTAAATTAATAAGCTCTTGAACGCGCTCTGCAAACGGTACAAAACCACCTGATGCAATTGCTAAATACCAGTCATGCTGTTTTAGAATTTGACACAGCACTTTAATACCCGGCATGAGTGGCAATGCACTTTTTAGTTCTTCAATTAAGCTTTTTTCAATACCAGCCAGTTTAGCTACACGCTGATTTAAACTCTCGCTAAAATCAAGTTTACCCGCCATTGCAAGTGCGGTTACAGAGGCAACTTCGTCGTAAACATCCGCAAGCCGTGCTATTTCGTCTATGCACTCAATAGTTATTGCAGTTGAATCCATATCCATAACCAATAAACCAGGCTCATATAAATTAGGCGCAGTAGCAACTTGCACTAATTGACAATCTAGAGTGTTTGAAAACTCTTGTAGTACTAACGGGTTTATAGCTTGATCGGAGTTTTGCGCGTAAAAACACAGTGCTGGAGCTAACCCTAAATCTGGTTGATATTGGCATATAGCAGTGACGGTTTGGTTATGCATAGCTAAAAAACCAATAATGCTAACAATGTGTTTTTCTTCAAAATCACCCGCAAATGCGATGCTAAATAACCCTAATGCTTTGTTTGGTATATAATCAAGAGGTGTAAATACACCACCACTATAGCTAAACCATTTATTTAGAGTTAAGTGTTGTAATGGTTGCTCAGCAGCTTGCTGTGCCATGTTGATTTGCGACATGGGATCTCCGTGTTTATTTTTATTTTCCTGATAATTGGCATATCATAACTGGTATTCTCAACACTAAATTCGCCATCAGGTGGGGTTTAAGGTTATAGTTAGTGTAGTTGTAACATCAAATCAAAATGCTGTCAGTAGCATAAACGGTGACTATGAAAAATAACCATATTAAAAACCCTATTACGGCTTCTCAAAGAAAACGACTTGTTCGCTTAATACTAGCGGCTGGTTGTTTTGTATTACTAAGCTGGGTAGGTGTTAATAGTAGTTTTCAGAGTCATCAGTTACTTTATGATAGTGCCGATAGCACGGCAAAAAGCCTCACTCAGTTTATGGCTTTAAATGTTAAAACACCGCTTATTGAAAAAAACAAACCACAGCTCAACGCCATTTGTAACGACATAAGTAAAGATGAATTTGTGCTTTCTGCGACTATTTATGATCAACAAGGCATTTTAATTGCTAGCAGTGACAATTGGCAGTCACATCATATTTATGGACAACTCCCTGACTCTACACCGGGTATTAGTAAACTAAAAACACCTTTTATGGAACCCGTGATAAGCGATGATGACCGCCCTATAGGCTTTGTGTCTGTTACTTATTTAACTCGCGCCGCAATATCAGACAGCCATAATCATTTTCATGACTTAGGTCGGCAGGTACTATTAATGCTAGTGATTGCATGTATTTTTACGTGGCAGTTAGGGCGTGGATTAAAACGTTGGCAGGTAAATCGCTATATGCAAAAAACATCTGAACAAGAATCGTAAAGCTGCTTTGCAAGCGTCCCTCTTTCACTATGTGGCTTTAAATCACATAACGCGTTAAATACATCAGGTATATGCAGTGGCGTGTTAACTTCACCTTGATGACCGCTTAACGGCATTGAAGGTGAGTCGGTTTCAAGTACTAAGTGCTCTGGCTCAATAGCAGCAATAACAGCGCGTGTTTTAACTGCGCGATCATAGGTAATAACACCGCCTATGCCAAGCTTAAAACCCTGCTTAATATAGTACTGCGCTTGTTGAAGTGATCCTGAAAATGCATGGATCACTCCCCCGTTTTTTGGCTTACACCGCTTAAACGATTGCGCAATTAAATCATGGCTTTGCCTATGATGCACAATGAGCGGTAAGTTAAGCTCATTAGAAAGCCCTATTTGCTGCTCAAATAAATAAGTTTGTTTAGGAAGGTTTTCAATACTTCGATCAAGCCCGCACTCCCCAATAGCTACCAACTGATACTTATTTGCAGTCGCGAATTCAAATAACGCTTCTATGTGCGATTCATTATGTTGCTCTAAAAAGTAAGGATGTAGCCCTGCGGCTATTTTTATACTTGGGTAAGTTGCTTTGAGTTTTATGAGAGTATGCGATTGAGCAAGCGTAATACCCGGCACAACAAACTGATTAACTCCCTTTGCTACACACTCGTTTATGAGCGATTCACGATTCGAATCAAACTCGCTAAAGTCGAGGTGGCAATGAGAGTCAATAAATTGCACGGTTACTTACTCATCTTTTAATTAAGGGTTTAAGCGTGTAATTTGCCAGCTGTTATCTGCTTGGCGCTGATATATAAAGCGATCATGCAAACGATGCGCCCCACCTTGCCAAAACTCAATTTTAGTGGGTACTACACAATATCCGCCCCAAAAATCAGGGAGTGGAATTTCACCTTTAGCAAACTTATTTTTCATGTTGGCGAAGGTTTCCATGAGTACTTTACGTGATGACACCGGACGACTTTGCGCTGACGCCCACGCCGCTAATTGGCTTTCTTTAGGACGAGATAAAAAGTACTTTGCCACAGCAGAGGTAGGCAATGGTTTAGCCTCGCCATATACAATAACTTGGCGTTCCATGTGGTGCCACGGAAAGTGCAGTGATATTTTGTTATTACCTTTAAGCTCTTGCGCTTTACGCGAACCTGTATTGGTAAAAAATACAAAACCGTTATCATCCAAATGCTTTAAAAGCACAATACGCTGTGAAGGCTGACCGGTTTCATCAACAGTTGCTACAACCATCGCAGTTGGATCGGGTAACTGGCTTGCCACTGCATGCTCAAGCCATGTTCCAAACTGCTTAAACGGATCATCTTGCAAGTTATCTTCGCTTAACGCGTCTTGCAGGTATTCACGACGGATATCTTCGAGTTTCATAACAAGTCCTTTAAATAGAGCTTAGAGTAGCGAGCTTAAAACATTAGATGTTGAGTAATAACAAATATTAAGATTCAGGTGCATGCGATAGCAATAACACCGAGTCTCGAGTGCATTCGATAGCAGTAAACATAGAGTCTCAGGTGTATCGTTGGGTTTCGTTTCACTCAACCCAACCTACAACGTAAACTACACAACTCAGATATCTGCAAGTGTAGGAGTCCTAGCAAGGCGGTAAAACTATTTATGCCAAGGAGCATACGGTTTGTATGTGACTTTGGCTAAATAAACTTCTTAACGCAGCTAAAGCGAACTACACAACTCAGATATCTGCAAGTGTAGAAGTGCTGACAAGACGGAGTGCTTTTTTATGCCAAGGAGCATACATTTAGTATGTGACTTAGGCTAAAAAAGCACGACAACGCAGTCAAAGCGAACTACACGCAGCAGAAGGTGATTACATTTGCTCCATAACTTCAATACCTAGCAAATCTAATCCCGTTTCTAGTGTTTTAGAAACCAAATTACACAACACTAAACGGCTATCGCGCACGCTTGGCTCTACGCCTTCTTTAAGTACTGGGCAGGCTTCGTAAAATGTCATGTATAAGCTTGCTAGCTCATATAAGTAACCACATAGTACGTGCGGTGTTGCTTCGCTGATCATTAAATCAAGTACTTCTTCAAGCTGTAGTAGCTTAAGTGCTAGTGCTTTTTCTTGAGGCTCAATAATTGCAACATCTGAATTTAATGTAGCTGCATCAACGCCTGACTTACGGAAAATACTGCGTATACGTGTATAAGCATATTGTAAGTAAGGGGCGGTTGCGCCTTCAAAGCTTAGCATGCTGTCCCAGTTAAAAATGTAATCGCTGGTACGGTGCTTAGAAAGGTCGGCGTATTTAACTGCGCCAATACCTACTTTACGTGCAATCTCGCTGCGATCGCTATCACTTAAATCAGACTCACGTTCAGCTAGTTTTGCAGCTGCACGGTTAATTGATTCTTCTAATAAGTCAGCAAGTTTTACTGTGCCGCCAGTACGTGTTTTAAATGGTTTGTTATCGGCGCCCATCATGGTGCCAAACGGGCAAAACTCGTAACTTGTTTCGTCTCGTAATAAACCTGCTTTACGCGCTGTAAGCTCTACTTGATTAAAGTGTAGGTTTTGACGTGCATCTACAAAAATTAAGATACGATCAGCACCTAATTTATTTGAACGATAATCACATGCCGCTAAATCGGTTGTTGCATATAAAAAGCCACCGCCAGATTTTTGTACAATAAACGCAGATGGTTCGCCATCTTTGTTGGCAAGTTCATCTAAAAACACAACTTGCGCACCTTGCGACTCTACTGCAATATTTTTATCTTTAAGTAGGCTAATAATATCGTTAAGTTCTGCGTTGTATGCGCTTTCAGCCATAATATCAGCTTGAGTAAGTGTTACATTTAAACGCTTATATACTTCTTCAGAGTGCTTAACTGAGGTGGCTATAAACAGTTTCCAAAGTTTTTCACAGTGCGCGTCGCCGCCTTGTAATTTAACAACGTAATTACGTGCTTTATCAGCAAAGCCTTCTTCGTCGTCAAAGCGTTTTTTAGCATCGCGGTAAAAGGTTTCTAAATCAGCAAGCGCTACAGAATCTAAATCTACACCTTGGCTAATTTGATCTTCTAAATGCGCGATTAACATACCAAATTGCGTGCCCCAATCACCCATGTGATTTTGACGTACAACCGTATCGCCTCTAAATTCAAGCGCACGCACAATTGAGTCACCAATAATGGTTGAACGTAAATGGCCTACGTGCATTTCTTTAGCAAGGTTTGGTGATGAATAGTCAACAACCACTTTTTGCGGGTTAGCATGCTCATTTACAGCAAGCTTTGCATCACTATTAGCTGCTTTAACGCTTTGCGCTAAAAATTCAGGCTTTAAATGAATATTAATAAAACCTGGGCCAGCAATTTCAGTCTTTTGAGCAATATCGCTTACATCAAGATTATCTATAATTTTTTGCGCAAGCTCACGTGGGTTGCTTTTCATTTTTTTAGCCGCGCCCATAGCTGCATTAATTTGGTAATCACCAAATTGTGGACGTGTGCTTTGTGTTACTGCTGGGTTTGTGTCTTCAGGTAAGCCTGCGCCAGCCATAGCGGCAATAGCTTTTTCGATTAAAATAGTACGAATATTCATGTTTTTACCTTTATAAGCCCACCAAAGCAGGCTTTCTTTTAATTCTTTGAATGAGTTCTAGTTTTCGCGTGTATGGTTAAACGTTACTTCTGGGTAACGCTCTACCGATAAGTTAAGGTTTACACGGCTCGGCGCTATGTAAGTTAAGTTATCGCCACCATCGAGTGCTAAATTACTTTCGCACTTGCGTTTAAATTCTTCAAACTTTTTAACATCGCTGCTTTCTACCCAGCGTGCTGTATTTACGTTTATACCTTCGTAAATAGCATCTACGTTATATTCAGCTTTTAAACGTGCTACAACCACATCAAACTGAAGTACACCTACTGCGCCCACAATTAAATCGTTGTTTATAAGCGGTCTAAATACCTGCACAGCACCCTCTTCAGAAAGCTGTACTAAGCCTTTTAATAATTGCTTTTGCTTAAGCGGATCGCGAAGACGAATACGGCGGAATAATTCAGGCGCAAAGTTAGGGATACCGCTAAATTTAAGTTTTTCGCCTTGGGTAAATGTATCACCAATTTGAATTGTACCGTGGTTATGCAAACCAATAATATCGCCAGCGTAAGCATCTTCTGCTCGCTCACGATCGCCCGCCATAAAGGTTACCGCATCAGAAATGCTCACTTGCTTGCCAATTCGCACGTGATTCATTTTCATGCCTTGGCTGTACTTACCCGACACAATACGCATAAATGCAATACGGTCTCGGTGTTTTGGATCCATGTTTGCCTGAATTTTAAATACAAAGCCGGTAAAGTTTTCTTCAGTTGCAACAACAAGTCTGTCTTCAGTTTCACGTGGTAATGGCGTTGGTGCCCATTTAGTTAAACCATCTAAAACATGGTCAACACCAAAGTTACCCAGTGCAGTACCATAATAAACAGGCGAAAGCTTACCGGCTAAAAACAGCTCTAAATCAAATTCGTTTGATGCGCCAATAACAAGCTCAAGCTCATCGCGTAATTGCGCAGCTAAATCTTCACCAATGGCAATATCAAGTTCTGGGTTATCAAGCCCTTTAATGGTACGAACTTCTTGAATTTTATGACCTTGACCTGTTTTGTATAAAACAGCTTCGTCATTATGAATGTGGTAAACACCTTTAAACTCTTTACCACAGCCAATTGGCCAAGTGATGGGCGCACAGGCAATATTTAGCTCTGTTTCAACTTCGTCAAGCACTTCCATTGGGTCGCGTATTTCACGGTCACACTTATTCATAAACGTAACAATTGGCGTTGTACGCAGGCGTGTAACTTCCATTAGCTTACGGGTACGATCTTCTACACCCTTTGCCGCATCAATAACCATTAAGCACGAATCTACCGCTGTTAGCGTGCGGTAAGTATCTTCCGAGAAGTCTTCGTGTCCTGGCGTATCAAGTAAATTAACAAGCGCATTGTTATACGGAAATTGCATTACCGAGGTAGTAACCGATATACCACGCTCTTTTTCCATTTCCATCCAGTCAGATTTTGCATGCTGGTTAGAGCCACGGCCTTTTACAGTGCCGGCTCGTTGAATAGCTTGTCCGAATAACAATACTTTTTCGGTAATGGTTGTTTTACCAGCATCCGGGTGAGAGATGATAGCAAAGGTACGTCGTTTATTAATTTCACTAAGGAGATTTTGATCTGCCATTAAAAAAGTTCTTTTAGTTTGTATACGGATATTATCCACTTTAAGTATGCTGAGCTTTCAAGGCTTAAATAATACCAATTGCATTAAAGTAGTGATCTATTATAGCGATAAGAAAATAGCGCAATAACAAGGTGAAATTATGACATAGAGTTATTCTCTATGAATAATTTTTAACGTAGTTAGTGAGTTATTTAATACGCTAGAACGATTTTGTTTTAATAAAATTGGTATAGAGCAACCTCGAAAGCTCAACACACCATCAGAAAAGCCCTAAATTGGCCCTTCACATGCGATCCGTTATGTTAATCGTAATTGAAGACTATTTTCGCTGATCTTGGCCTTATAAACAATCAATGGTTGGTTATTAGCTGATCTTTTTTATTAATATGGATTTTGGGAAGCCTAACTGCAAATGAGGTACAAAAAAATCAGTAATAAGCCAAATAAATAGGATCAGCACTCAATACACCAAGCCTCTGCACACCATTAGAATTTTTAAGCCTTGCTTGAGAATATAACCTAGTGGCCCGGCTAACAGCCCTGCGTTAACCCACTGGTATTTATAACTGAGAGTAAATTAGAATATTCAATTTTAAGTGATAGCATTTATCTTTAAAAAAATGACTTTAAAAGATGTAAATTTATGTAAACTTTTTTGAACAATAAAATAACGGTTATAAGCATGTAACTTATTAAATTAAAATAACTTAATAAAATAAAAAAACACCAATACAGAGCTAAATACCATGCAACTACTGATTGTAATTTAGCCACCAAGACCGCCACAAGCTTGTGTAATAAAGTCGTAACGCATATTATTGATAGATTGCATGGAGGATAAGTCGTTTGGTCATGAAAACCAGTAAGTTAAGTATTAGATTATTATGGTATATAACACCCCTTGTTATTCTACCGCTGCTATTTTTAGGTGGCTTTACGCTCACCAATGTAACTAATTCAACACAAAAACAAGCTGATTTAATAATGAGCCGTTTTGTTGAGCAACAACAGCAAAAAATATTTAATTATATCGACTCTTTTCACTCTACAGCAAAACTACTTTCAACCTCGCCAGTACTTAGTGATTTTTTAGCAAACGACATTCGCGCCAACGGTAATTACACCCGAAAACTTGGCGCGCTTATGGATGTATTTGCCAGTTACAGTGAGGCTTATCCCGATATAATTAGCATTAATTTAGTTTCAGCCAGTGGGAAAAGCGATGCCTACTACTCTAACAACCTAACAACAGCGCCTAAAAGCTACCCGTTTTTTAATCAAGTATTGCAAAGTAATTTAAGTAAACAGCAATTTATGATTCAAAAGGATGATGGCACCACTAGTTTATATTTTATTCAACGAATTTATAGTGTTGATTACTATTTAAAACGACCACAGCAGCTTGGTTTTATTGTAATACATATAGAACCTTCAATACTAAACTCTAGTATTTTAGAAGCGCCATATAACAACACGCTTAATTTAATGTTGACTAAAGACGGGAAAATTTTATTTAGCTCCGATTACAATATGCGTGGCCAATACATAAGCGAGTACGAACTTAATCAAGTGCACGACCTCGCTGATATCGGCATGCTTTCAACTATTGAACTCTCAAGCATAGACAAAATAGAGCGAATGATTTTTGCAGTGCAAATGCCTGGCGGATATTATTACGTATCGACCATTCCCAAAGGGGTGCTTTATCAATCAGGTAAAGCCATAAGTTTAATAACAGGCTTAATTGTTATTATTTCGGTGATCACCCTGCCAATATTAATTTTTGTAGTGGTCCGCAATTTATTACTTAACCCAATTGAGTTACTCGGGGCTGCGAGTCATCGTGTTGGTGATGGCGATTTGTCGGTGCACTTACCAGCTCATACAAATGATGAAGTAGGTGTTTTATTTAACGACTTTAACCACATGGTTAATCAAATAAGGCACTACCAACAACAGCTTGAAGAATACAAACACCACCTTGAAGATAAAGTGGAAAGTCGTACCCAAGCACTTGAAGCTATGAACAGCCAACTTGAGTTAGCTATTGGCCAAGCTGAGCAAGCTAATCAACTTAAGAGTCGTTTTTTAGCTAACATGAGTCACGAAATACGCACGCCGCTCACGGCCATTATGGGCTTTACAGAGCAGTTACTACACAACGATAAAGTAGCGAATGACAAACAACACCTAAGCACTATTTTACGTAATTCAAAACACTTACTAGAGTTAATAAATAACATACTCGATTTATCTAAAATTGAAGCTGAAAAGCTGGCTGTTGATTTGTCAGCGTTAAACGTAGTGCAGCTTGTGCACGACATTGAATCAATTATTCAACCACTGGCACAAGAAAAACAATTAACCCTTAATATCGACTATCAACTGCCGCTACCCCGCACCATTTATAGTGATGTGACCCGCTTAAAACAAATACTTATAAACATTGCTAATAACGCCGTTAAATTTACCGAAAATGGTAGCGTGTCTATTTGTGTGCATTATTTACAAGCAAGTCAAAAGCTAGAGTTTGTAATTAAAGATACTGGTATTGGTATGTCTGAGCATCAAATAGAACGTGTATTTAAGCCGTTTGAACAAGCCGATGCCACAACTACACGCCGTTTTGGTGGTACAGGTCTTGGGTTGTGTATTTCTAAAAACTTAGCACTGTTACTTGGTGGCGATGTAAACCTTGAAAGTGAAGTGGGTGTAGGTAGCCGAGTTACAATTAGGGTGGCATGTCAGCTATCTGATGATCAACCCATGCTTGAGTTTTTAACGCAAGAAAGCCAGTTAATACCAGAGAAAGATCCTCTCTTATCGTTTGCAACCAATAGCTTCGACGCCAATATATTAGTGGCTGAGGATAACCCAGATAACCAACTATTAATTAAATTATTACTGCAAACCTGGGGCCTTGAACCCGATATTGCCAGTAATGGCGCACAAGCTGTAGAAATGGCGCTCGTAAACGACTACCAACTTATTATTATGGATATGCAAATGCCTGTAATGGGCGGATTAGAAGCGACTAAAATGCTTCGTCATGCAGCGTATGATGGCCCTATCATTGCCCTTACTGCCAATGTAATGAACCATGATATAGGCACTTATCTAGAAGCTGGTTGCGACAAAGCACTGGCTAAACCCATTGATAAAGATGCTCTGGAAAACGTACTCGTAAGCTACCTGCATCTTGAAAAAGATAATCAAAATAAATGGGATAGCCTATTAAAGAGCGAAAAGTTTCAGCAAATTGCCGATAATTATTTAGCTAACTTACCTACATATTTAGAAGAAGTTAAAGCTTTGCAGCATTGTGATGATTGGGAAGCATTAAGAGGCATAGCGCACAGTGTTAAAGGCAGTTCTGGATGCTTTAACTTTGATGAAATTTACCATAGCGCTGCGGCACTTGAAGAGAACTTAAAAAGTAACAATAAAGTACCAAGAGACGAGTTGGTAAATGATTTAATAGCAGCCATTGAGCAAGCAATTAGCGACAAAGTAACCTAAAAAGCAAGCTTACAAAACGGTACAAATGCAGTACTTTAGCGGCTCTATATTTTAAATGCTAATTACCGACTTTAATTATGAAAAGTTTAAACCTAGCGCCATACCCATTAAAATAGCGTCTTCAAAGCCATTTTTAGCAGGGTTATCGCTTGGGTAGTAGTTTTTACGCACTGACATCTCAGCAAAGCCTGCGCGCTCGTACAGCGCAATAGCACGCGTATTTGATTCGCGAACTTCTAAAAAGAGGTTTTCAGCATTTTGCTGCTCACCATATTCAATAAACTGCGCTAACAACTGCCTTGCAATACCCTTACCCTGGTGACTTGGTGTTACACAAATATCCATAAGTGTAAAATCAGGCCCTGCTTTTTCACCAATATAAAAACCAATCATGCTCGCCTCATCAAATGCGGCAACATTAAAATAGCGCCCGCCTATACATGAACCCATTGTATTTAAAGTCCACGGATGGCTATGACACGCTGTTTCGATGGCCATTAATTGAGGTATTGCAGTTTCATCTACTGATTTAAAGTTTATCAAGGTGTTTACTCATTAAAGCCCATAAAGCACGCTTCTCAGAGGCGTTGAGCTGTGGGGTTGGCAATGTAAGCTTATTATCGTTTAATTGCATCTCACTGCCCTGTACAACGCTATTTATAATAATAGGCTCTGCACTGAGTTTAATGTCTGCAAGTAGTTGCTCATTTAGCGTTAAAGAACTAGTTATCGTGCTTTGCGATAAAGTATTAGCTTGATCATTTGCTTGAGGACAATAATGTTGATTGAGTTCAAGATTTTCTATATCAAAAATAGCTGCGTAACGTGGATGCATAACAACTCAGTAGATTAGACATTTGAACAATATAAGAAGTAATAAAAACGATGTAAAGAAGAAATGGCAGGGGCGGAGAGATTCGAACTCCCAACCATCGGTTTTGGAGACCGCTGTTCTACCAATTGGAACTACGCCCCTGCAATGACGACGAATTATAGAGAAGTTTCGCCAAAGGTAAAGAGAAAAATCACTCTTTTAGTTTAACTGCTTTTTAAATAAACAAAACGGCGAATTAGCATGCTAATTCGCCGTTTTTTAATCACTTAAAATTAGTTAATTAAAACTAAAATTAATTATTCCCATTCGATAGTTGCAGGTGGTTTACCTGAAATATCGTAAACAACACGAGAAATACCATCTATTTCATTAATGATACGGTTTGATACCACACCTAAAAACTCATAAGGTAAATGTGACCAGCGCGCTGTCATAAAGTCGATTGTTTCCACACAACGAAGTGATACAACCCAATCGTACTTACGTGCATCGCCCATAACCCCTACCGATTTTACAGGTAAGAATACAGTAAACGCTTGGCTTACTTTATGGTAGAGCTCAGCTTTGTGAAGCTCTTCGATGAAAATCGCATCAGCGCGGCGTAATAAATCACAGTATTCTTTTTTGATTTCACCAAGTA
This sequence comes from Pseudoalteromonas sp. c7(2019), assembly GCF_011378625.1. Lineage (NCBI taxonomy): Bacteria > Pseudomonadati > Pseudomonadota > Gammaproteobacteria > Alteromonadales > Pseudoalteromonadaceae > Pseudoalteromonas > Pseudoalteromonas sp. c7(2019). The sequence continues at coordinate 130,198 of NZ_WTKS01000003.1, forward strand.
CACGCACACCTAAACCTGGTCCAGGGAAAGGATGACGGTAAAGCATGTCGTACGGTAAACCTAGTTCTAGGCCAATCTTACGTACTTCATCTTTGAATAATTCACGTAATGGCTCAACAAGGCCCATTTTCATGTCATCTGGTAATCCGCCCACATTGTGGTGAGATTTAATAACATGCGCTTTACCAGTTGCAGATGCCGCTGATTCAATTACATCAGGATAAATTGTACCTTGCGCTAACCATTTTGCATTTTTAAGCTTTTTGGCTTGCTCATCAAATACATTAATAAACGTATGACCAATGGCTTTACGTTTATCTTCTGGGTCTGACTTACCCGCTAGATCATTTAAAAACTGCTCTTCAGCTTCAACTTTAACAATGTTTAAGCCAAATTTATTACCAAACATGTCCATTACTTGTTGGCCTTCGTTTAAACGAAGTAAACCATTATCAACAAATACACATGTTAGTCTTTCGCCAATTGCACGGTGAATAAGCATAGCCACAACCGATGAATCAACACCACCAGAGAGGCCTAAAATAACTTCGTCATCGCCAACTGTTTCTTTAATACGCTCGATAGCATCATCGATAATTTTTGCAGCAGTCCACAATTTTTCACAGCCACAAATATCAATAGCAAAACGCTCTAATAAGCGCTGACCTTGGTGCGTGTGTGTTACTTCTGGGTGAAACTGTACACCGTAAAAACGTTTTTCTTCGTTAGACATTGCAGCATGTGGACAAGTAGATGTTTTAGCTGTTGTTGCAAAACCAGCTGGAATATCCATTACTTTGTCGCCATGGCTCATCCATACGTCGAGTATGCCGTTGCCGCCATCGGTAATGCTGTCTTCAATTGCATCAAATAATGCACAGCTGCCTACTTTTTCTACTTGTGCGTAACCAAACTCTTTTTTATCAGAGCTGTGTACACTTCCGCCAAGTTGAGCTGCCATTGTTTGCATACCGTAGCAAATACCTAGCACAGGCACGCCTGCATTAAATACATACTCAGGAGCGCGCGGGCTGTTTTCAAGTGTTGTTGATTCTGGACCACCAGAAAGAATAATACCTTGTGGGTTGAACTCGCGGATTTGCTCTTCAGTCACATCCCATGCCCAAAGCTCACAGTAAACACCAATTTCACGCACACGACGGGCGATTAATTGAGTGTATTGTGAACCAAAGTCTAAAATGAGAATTCGTGAATCGTGAATATCTTTGCTCATGGAGTATCTCGTAAAGTCTGATGCTAAATGCCGTTTGTTAATGTAAACGACTAAAAAGAGGGCTTGCAAAGCAAGCCCAGTATATTAAATTAATTACGCTGCTTAACCTAAGCGGTAATTTGGTGCTTCTTTAGTGATTTGCACATCATGAACGTGCGACTCACCCATACCGGCTGAAGTAACACGTACAAATTGTGGTTTTGTATTTAGCTCTTCAATTGTTGCACAACCCGTTAAGCCCATAGCGCTTCGTAGGCCGCCCACTTGCTGATGAATAATCGTTGCAATAGGACCTTTGTAAGCTACGCGACCTTCAATACCTTCAGGTACTAACTTGTCTGCTTCGTTTGATTTTTGGAAGTAACGATCTGATGAACCTTCTTTTTGATCCATCGCGCCCAATGAGCCCATACCACGGTAAGATTTGTAATAACGGCCTTGGTATAATTCAACTTCACCTGGTGCTTCTTCAGTACCAGCAAGAAGTGAACCCACCATTACACACGATGCACCAGCAACAAGTGCTTTAACAATATCACCAGAAAAACGAATACCACCATCAGCAATAACAGGAATGTCGCGACCTTTTAAGCCTTCAACAGCATCTGAAATAGCGGTAATTTGTGGAACGCCACAACCGGTAACAATACGTGTAGTACAAATAGAACCTGGGCCGATACCTACTTTAACTGCATCCGCTCCCGCATCAGCAAGTGCAATCGCACCTTCAGCTGTTGCTATGTTGCCTGCAATAATTTGTAAGTCTGGGTACTCTTTACGCGTTTTAGTAACACGGTCAATAACACCTTGAGAGTGACCATGCGATGTATCGATAAGTAAAACATCAATACCCGCTTCTACTAATGCAGCAATACGCTCATCAGTACCTGCACCAACACTTACAGCAGCACCTACACGTAAACGACCTTGGTCGTCTTTACATGCGTCAGGTTTGTCTTGGGCTTTTTGGTAATCTTTTACTGTGATCATGCCTTTAAGTTTAAATTCATCATCAACAACAAGGATTTTTTCAATGCGGTGTTCGTGCATTAAGCCTAAAATTTCTTCGCGTGCTGCGCCTTCTTTAACGGTAACAAGCTTTTCTTTTTTAGTCATAACGGTAGAAACAGGCTGTTCAAGCTTAGTTTCAAAACGCATATCACGACTAGTAACAATGCCTACAAGCACATTATTGCTATCGGTAACCGGAAAGCCTGAAAAACCTTTTTCGTGCGAAAGCTCAATTGCATCTGCAATTGTTAAATCGGCAGTAACCGTTACAGGGTATGAAACAATACCTGCTTCGTAGGTTTTAACTTTACGTACGTTTTTCGCTTGTTCTTCAATAGTCATGTTTTTATGAATAAAACCAAGACCACCTTCTTGCGCAAGGGCAATAGCTAAACGAGCTTCTGTAACAGTATCCATAGATGCTGAAATAAGCGGCAAGTTAAGTTTGATACCACGCGTTAAGCGAGTTGAAATATTTGCCGTGTGTGGCAAAACAGTAGAATGACCAGGTACTAAAAGTACGTCATCAAAGGTAAGAGCTTCTTTAGCGATTCTAAGCATTTTGGCAACTTCTCACATGTGGATCTAAGATAAGGAATTGCGGCCAAATTTTAACAGCGTTGTTGGCATGAGTAAATAATATTTCGCAAATATTTATGATAAAGTAGTGCAATAAATAGTTTTAGGTTGTTTTTTATGTTTTCGAAGCCTTCGCAGGCGGTTTACACCGTTTCACGCCTTAATAGAGAAATTCGCACAATCCTTGAGCAAGGTTTTGCATCTTTAGTGCTCACGGGCGAAATTTCTAACTTTATTACCCCTGCATCTGGACATTGGTACTTTTCGTTAAAAGACGATAAAGCACAAATTAAAGCCGCAATGTGGCGAGGCAATAATCGCAACCAAAGCTACCGCCCTGTAAATGGCGCACAAGTTACAGTAAAAGCGCGTGTATCGCTTTATGAACCTCGCGGTGACTACCAGCTTATTGTTGAGCATATGGAACCCGCAGGCGAAGGTCAGCTAAAACAAGAATTTGATGCGCTTAAAATGCGTTTAGCCGCCGAAGGATTATTTAGCTCTGCTCACAAACAGCCATTACCCCAAAATATTAATCGCATTGGTGTTATTACCTCAGCAACCGGCGCTGCTATAAAAGATATTTTAACGGTACTCAAACGCCGTGCACCGCAGCTAGAAGTCATTATTTACCCTGCGATGGTACAAGGCAAAGAAGCGCACGTGCATTTAATTAACCAAATTGAATTAGCCAACACACGTGATGAAGTAGACGTACTTATTTTAGGGCGAGGCGGCGGATCACTTGAAGATTTATGGTGTTTTAATCACGAACAGCTCGCCCGCGCTATTTTCAAAAGTGAATTACCGATAGTAAGTGCGGTAGGCCACGAAATAGATACCACTATTAGCGATTACGTTGCTGATGTTCGTGCAGCGACCCCATCAGCCGCAGCTGAGCTTGTAAGCCCAAATACGCAAGAGTTACACAACAAAGTAACGCAATTAGTTAATCGTTTATCTAACGCGTTTAAGCACGGCATTGCCGACAAGCGCGCACTAGCAACGCAGTTACAACACCGCCTTAATTTATGTCATCCGCGTAATCAGCTTAATCAAAAATCACAACGTTTGGATGAGCTAAGCATTGCGCTGCAACAGGCGATGCGTAATCGTTTATACCAGCAAGAACGCACACTCAATAACTTAACGCCGCGTTTAATGCGCCAATCACCCGATAAAAAACTCGCTACAGCAAGCCATCAACTTTCGCAATTACAAGCTAGGCTAAACCAAGCTATACAGCATCAGTTACAGCAAGCGAATAATAGCTTAGCACTGCAGGCTAGCAGGTTAGATTCAGTAAGTCCGCTTAATGTTTTAGCGCGCGGTTATAGCATCACTAAAACACAACAAGGCAAAGTGGTTAAATCTGTGGGGCAAATTAAAACAGGCGATGTTTTGATTACAGAGCTCGTTGATGGCTCTATAGAATCACAGGTTATACCTGTTACATAAAGTTGGTATTACTTAAAACTCTGTACTTAGCAACAATTTAAGCTCGCTATCGCTTGATGTGGAGGTAGTGCTTTTAAATTGTTGCCAAAACTCTTGCTTCATCAACTTGTCGTTTAGCTCTCGCCATTGAGAATTATCAAATGTGTCGTTATCAGCGGGTGCGGCTAGTTCAAATTCACATATCGTCGTTTTACATTTTGCACTAACAACATCGGGTATAATCGCTAAATCAGCTGTTAATAAAAAATCTTGTAATGCCATTTCAGTACGATAAGCCCATTCTTCGTCACGCGTTTGCTTTTCAAATTTATCACGTAAGATCTTCTCAAAATCTGAAGGACCTCTCATTTGCTTTAAAATGCTTTTAACTGTCGCTTTCTGTTCGGCGAGTTGCAGCTTAAGCTGAGTTACTTGCTCTTCTAAAGGTAGTTCATCAAGCATTTGGGTTTCTGAATAGGTTGGAGGCGTGTCTTCAGCGGGCTCTATACTAGCGACTTGCTCAGGTACTGCAGAGTCTGCATTACTTAATACCTCATTACTTTGTTGTTCAGTATGAAGCTTTTGCTGTTTTTCATAACTTGGCTGCGACTTAACAGATTCAGGATGACTTGAAGCTGCATTAAAGTAGCCCCAAGTTAAACCTACACCCGCAATAAACCCAATCCCTAGAGCCAATAAACTATTCTTGTTCATGTTAATTCCTTTTAAGTTTTATGATTTTTAATTACTTATAGCATTGCACTCGTGTGCGATTCGTTTTCAGGCTCAGGATTTGCTAAAAAGTTTTGGTTCATACTTTGCGCCGGACACTCACAATCCGGTCGACCAATAATTTTAGCGGGTACGCCAACAGCGGTTGTGTGTGGTGGAACATTGCTAAGTACAACTGAGCCCGCACCAATTCGTGCGCCCTCACCTACTTCAATATTACCAAGTACTTTAGCGCCGGCGCCAATTAATACGCCCGCTCTAATTTTAGGATGACGATCGCCCTGCTCATTGCCTGTACCGCCAAGCGTTACAGATTGCAAAATTGATACGTTATCTTCAATTACTGCTGTTTCACCAATAACAATACCGGTTGCGTGGTCAAACATAATGCCTTTACCCACTTTACATGCTGGGTGAATATCGACCCCAAACACTTCAGAGTTACGGCTTTGAATAAAGCGCGCTAGCTCTTTGCGGTTTTGTTGCCACAAGCAATTAGCCAAACGGTGCGCCTGAATAGCATGAAAACCTTTTAGATTTAATATAACCGTAAGATAGGTTTCTGATGCAGGATCGCGGTCTTTTACCGCTTTAATATCCTCAGCAACAAAAGATAGCATACGGTCACATTTTACAAATGCTTGGTCAAACAGCTCTCGGATAGTGAATGCCGATACCACCGCATCAGCCAACTTATTAGCAACAATAAAGCTCAATGCCGAACCTAAACAATCATGATTCAAAATGCATGAATAAACATGACTTGCTAATAATGGTTCACGTGTTACTACATCGTTAGCTTCGTCGCGAAGCTGTTGCCAAATTGCATGACGCATAATACTGCACTGCCTTAAGTTGATATAAAATAGCCTTTTCCCAAGTCTAACGGATTTAAAGCCTAAGGTGTTAATCCCTTAGTTATTTGTTCTGGTTATTAGATATAACTAGGGACGATTAACTCTTTGTTGCTCGGTTTTTACTTAGCCCACTAGGTTACAAACCTCGCGCCGCGATTAAATCGACCCTAGATTGAACAAATTTCAATCCACAGAGTTCAACACGCCCTAGCACCCAGAAATGATATTTCAAATACGTACTCATTTTTTAGATTAAGTTATACGACAGTAGCTAAAATTACCAATACATACTTAAAATATAGTAAATTAATAAAAATCAAAAGCTAGCAACATACGAAAGCTCACCTGTCATATGAAAAAATACGGACTGACGTACAGCTGACGGCGTAAAAAAAACGCTAAATTAATTAGGATTTAAGCTAAGTTTGTTCATTATACCGAGCTAAGCTATATTTAGTTTTATTGATTTTTTACATAAACAAATAGAAATGAGGAATTCAAAATGAGTGATGACTCTGAATTAAAAAATAAAGAAAAGCGTGGAATAAATATATTACTTCTCATTAGTTTAATAATTATGATTATTGGTATTGCCATCAAAATATATGATGCGCGTTTCATTAATTAAAGGACCCTACTACAGAGTCATTAAAGATATAAAGTGCCCCATAAGTTAGGGCACTTTCCAACCATTAAAAACCACTTAAATTATTGAAATACTTTTTCAACTTTTACTACTTCAATATTTTTTGCAGGAATTGCTAATTTGTAATCAGCAATTACTTTATCCTCAGCAACTAGTTCCGCTGGTTTTTTTGTGTTGTAAACCATTGGTGAGGTTTGCTGCGATGCTAAACGTTTTTGCATATCAGCGCCGTCTGCGGTTATAAACACATAGTGAACATTGTCTGTTTGTAAGTTTTCTTTAATAACGCGGTTTACATCGGCAACGCTTAGCGTTTTAAGTTTATTAGTTACGTAACTTACAAAGCTATCTGTGTTGTAAAATTCGCTATCAAGCGCGTAACCTAATTGGCGGTTTTGACTTGCCACCATTTGCGGCACAAAGTTAATTAAAAAGTTACGCGTAGCTTCAAAGTCGTCTTCGCTCATACCATTTTCAATTAGCTTATCTAGCTCAAACAAGGCGGTACGTGTGGCAAAGTGCGCATCGTTATTAGAGCGAAGTGGGCGTAACCACACTTGAAATATTTGCTCAGAGCGCCCTAGGTTTGCATCAGGTTTGGTTTGAAACATACCACGTGGAAAGTATTCAATGTATGCGTAATCGCCATAGTTCATGCCGCGAGTTTCACGAATGCGCTCATATAAAAAGCTGTTAGAACTACGGTGCTCACCAAAGTACGAACGCACAAGCCAAAGGGCTGTCCAGTCTTCGCTACTTCTTATCGTATCAATAGGGAAACCAAACGATACCGCTGTCGATTGCGCCGATTTTTCTACAATCGTTGCATGATGACCTTTAAGCACTGGCGCATCAGGAATGCTTAAACGGCTTTGCTCACCTTTTGGTAGCGTTGCAAAATCGCTCATCATTTTAGCTTTAAGCTTTGCAGGTACAGCCCCAATTAAACCAACCGTGAGTTTAGATTGCGTAAGCTCGCTGTTATAAAACGCTTTAACATCATCTAGCGTCAACGCTTCTAAATCCGAAATATCACCATAGTTGTAGCTTTCGTAAGGGTGATTTTTGTAAAGTGCACTGTAGAGTACTTCTTTGCCTAGCTCTTCATCGTTAGATGCTTTTAAGCCTGATTTAATACCGTCGATCATTTCTTTTTTAAGGCGCTTAAAGTCATCGTCTCTAAAACCTGGGTTTAGTAATTGATCGCTCACAAGTGTATACCACTGCGCCGCATTATCTTTATGGATACGCCCTTGGAACGACAGCATTTCTTTATCTATTTGATAGCCAAAGCTACCCGCAAGCGGATAAAGTGCTTTTTGAATATCTTTATAGCTTGTCGCCTCTGAGCCACCTTGTGCAAGCATAGCCGCAGTTAACGCAGCAACACCTTTTTTGCCTTGTGGGTCGGCAGCCGCACCGGTATTGAATAAAAAGTTAACATCAATTAATGGCGAGCCATTCGTTTTATCAAGTACTTTAAATACAGGTGCCGCAGGTGCTTGTTTAAGCTTTGCAGTAAGCGCATTTAAATCAACTTCTTGCTCGAAACCTGGGGCTTTATCAAGTGCCGACATCGTTAATGTGGTACGTGCGTTATCGGTAAAGTATTTATTAGCAACGGCTTTAATATCTGCGCTGGTAATATTATCTGCCGATTTATATAGCTGGTTTATAACTTCAGGATCGCGCTCAAAATGCATGTAGCTGGCAAGAGTTGATGCAATCGCTTGCGATGAATCCAAGCCATTAATAAAGCTGTATTTAAGGTTCGATTTTAAATCACTCAACTTTTGCTCATCAACAAGCTCAGTGCGTGCTTTTGCATAAGTGCGGTTAATGGCATCGCGCGCAGTGGCTAAATCGTCTGCGTTTTCTACTTTAACAAATACGTGTAATAAACCCGGATCTTTAGTCTCAGGGTTATAAGTAAACATTTGGCTGGCAATTTGTTTGTCGACCACTAGCTCTTGATATAAATCTGAATTATTTGAAAAATAAAGCTGTGAGATTAAATCAAGCGCCGCTCTGTCTTTTTTAGCAGGCTCCCACGCAGCGCCTTTGTACGATACAAGTAACCAATGCCCTGGTAGCGCTTCATCTTGCTGGTGCAAATATTTTGGTGCTTGTTGAACAGGCTCTGCTTTAATGTCGGCAACATAGTTACCCTTTTTCCAGCTGCCCCAATGCTTTTTAACCATTGCCATTGTTGCTTGTGGATCTACATCGCCCACAATAACAAGTGACACATACTCAGGCTTATAAAACTTAGCAAAAAATTCTTTCCCGTACGCCATTTGATCAGGCATGGCTTCTATGTCTTTAAAAAAGCCCATAGTGGTGTGTTTATAAGTGTGCTTATCAAACGCTTCTTCGCGCACAGCGCTTAATAATTTACGAATTGGGCTCGCGTTGTTTTTTAAGTACTCACCTTTTACCGTTTGCGCTTCGGTTCTAAATTGCTCTTCGGTGTAGGTTAAATTTTGAAAAATATCAGCTTCAAGCTCAAGTACTTTATCAAGATGCTGTTTTGAAAAATTTAAATGGTAGTTTGTAAAATCGTTTGTTGTATAAGCGCGGTTATCAACACCTGAATTTTTTAATATGTCTGAATACACATCTTCAGGGTATTTTTGTGAGCCTTTAAACATCATGTGTTCAAAAAAGTGAGCAAAGCCTGTTTTGCCCTCTTCAACTTCGTTACGCGATCCAACCGATACCGGAATTTGCAGCGACACTACATCAGGGTAATCGGTTTTAACAACCATGACACGTAAGCCGTTTTCTAGCTCTTCAATTAAATAATCTTGCGAAAAAACACGATCATCAGCTTTATTTACTTGTTCTTGTTGTGCTGTTGTTTGCGTGCTTTGGTTTTGTTGCATGGCGCAACCTGTTAACGCCAGCGATACCGCTAAGCTGGTTGCTAATAATTTAAATTTCATTGTTGTCCCTTTTTAAATTGAGCAAATTTGTTGTCAGATTTAACTCTTTAATTATGCCCCAAAGCCAATAAATATAAGAGCCCCAAGGGAATTTATTATGTAAACAACTGTGTCAATTATAAATAATGGGAACAAGCACTATGAATAAACATCATGTTAGTTGAAAAACTTTCACTAAATAAATCTATCTAGACGTCTAAATGGCTGCTATATTAAATCCATCAAAACAAACTTAGCTGGAATGAGGATTATGGCTTTATCACTAAAAGAGAAGATAGTGGACACCAATCAAGGTGTTTATCTTATTGGTACTACCCCGCCTAAAATTGGCACCGATAAAGCGCAATTAAAAACCATTGCAGAAAAGCTATTAGGTCGCTTACACGAAATTGAATACGACGGCGTGATAATTTACGACATTCAAGACGAAAGCAGCCGAACCAATCAAGACCGCCCATTTGCGTTTAAACAAACCGTTGATCCGCGTGAATACAGCCATTTACTTCGTAATTTATCTGCACAAGATGTGATTACTTATAAAAGTGTGGCGCAGCGTGGCGTAGGCGAATTTAAAGATTGGCTAAGTGAAACTAAAAACGACTACGATTTACAAAATGTTGTTTTAGTAGGTAGCCCATCATCGATAGGCGATATAAAGCTAAGCCTGCCAGATGCTTATAAAGCGATGGCTGAGCAATCAGATGATTTCTTTTTAGGTGGCGTTACGATTGCCGAGCGCCATTCAAGTAAACGAAATGAGCACGAACGATTAATAGAAAAAACAGCACAAGGCTGTCAGTTTTTTATATCGCAAGCTGTTTACGATGCACAAGCGACTATAGAGCTAATTACTAGCTACGCACGTACATGTAAAGCACAAGGGATTACACCTCAACGTATTATATTAACGTTTACCCCGTGCGGCGGCGAAAAAACCTTAGAGTTTATGCAATGGTTGGGTATCTCAGTGCCAGAGGCAACTAAATGGCGCATGCTTGATGCAGACAATACATTAAGCGAATCAGTCCGTATTTGCCGCGAAAACCTCGACTTAATACTTAAAAGCTGTGCGCATTTAGATGTACCGCTGGGCTTAAATATTGAAAGCTTAACAAACCGTAAAGAAGAAATTGACGCGTCAATTAATTTATACCGTTTATTAAAAGCCATTATGGAATTGAACCTTGCGGAAAAGCTAATAGCTTAAAAGCTAGGTTAGAGCTAATTAACACCTTCTTGGCAAGCCTCATGGCTTGCTTTTTTATGTCCGTTCTTTGAAAAATTAATTAATAAATACAAGTAAAGATTTGCAGCTTAAGCTATTTATTGAAGGTGTTTTTGGTTATTACTCTCAAGCCTTTTTAAGGCAAACCCCATAAAGGAGCACATAACACCAAAAATTATTCCCTCATTAGATATAAATCTAATGCTAGGGAACGTTTCAAATAAGCTTATTATTGCTAAGGAAAAAATAAAACCTATCGCAGAAAAAACCAGCCAAGTTTGTGTGGCATGAGTCATGACGAACCTCCTTTTATTATTGTGCCTTTTTAGCGAGCTTATACGCTTGTTTATTTTTATACATTGCGTGGTCTGCATCATTTAATAGCGCTTCAAAGGGCTGCTTTTGTTTATTAGTAAAACTATAACCAATACTAAGCGATAAATCGCAAACGTCTTCTTTGAGTAAGGCTTTTGAATACTCAGTCGAAATTTTATCCATGATGTAGTTAATCTTGCTTTTATCGCTTACTTGCATTACTGCAACAAACTCATCGCCACCTAAACGCCCTACTATATCAGCATCTCTTAAATGCGTTTTTAGCGTATCTGCCAATATAATTAAGGCTTTGTCGCCCACTTCATGTCCGCAGGTGTCGTTTAATTTTTTAAAGTCGTTTATATCGATAAACAAACAACATACGTCAAAGCCTAAACGTAGCGCTAAGTTAAGTTTTTGCTGGGCTAATAAGTTAAGTGCTCGGCGATTATAAATATTCGTTAATGAGTCTAACATGGCTATTTCGCGCATTTGCTCATAGCTATACACAAGCGCTAGGTCGTCTTCAATCAAATCACGTAGTTGTTCTATGAGTTCAAAATATTCATCGGTATAGCTTGTTATTTTAGTGTCTTTTAAACATAACGTGCCAAACACTTCGCCTTCAGGCCAATGAATGGGTAAACCTAGGTAGGATTCAACACCGTCTTCAACGACTTCTGACAGGGTATTCCATGTATCGTTATTACTTGCATCATTAACATATAATGTATTGTTAGTTTCAGCTACGTGGCGACAAAACAGAGGAGTTTGAGGAGGGAGTATAGGGTTGGTCTCAAAGTTAGAGCCACCCTCGTTACTTCTAATAACAACGCGATAGCCTTTGCTTGTTGCCTGAACTATATAACCAGACGGGGCTGAAAAAAGCCCCGTTATAAGATCAATTGTTTTTTGCCATTTATGCAAAGATATTTGGCCATCAATACCAGAAAATGCCCATTGATCAATTTCAAACATTGCTTTACCTCGGCTGCTTAGTAGCTCCAGTATAGGCAAAAAAGCAAAGTAAAAGCTATTATTTGCGACGTCTACTTGGCTCTCTTTTACCGGTGATGCGTTTTTTATCGCGATCTTTTCGCGACTTGTTAGTATTTTTACGATTATCTTTTGGCTTTTTATTAGGATCTGGCTCGTAACCTTCTAACCACTGCGGCGTTAAACGCGTATCGAGTAGTACTTCAATTTCTTCTAGCAGCCATTGCTCATCAAGACTTACCAGCGACATAGCAAGTCCTTGTTCGCCAGCACGACCTGTACGGCCAATACGGTGCACGTAATCCTCGGCAATGTACGGTAGTTCAAAGTTAATTACGTATCTAAGTGTAGAAATATCTAAACCACGCGCAGCTACATCGGTTGCAACAAGTACGCGTGTAATACCTTCTTTAAAGTTTTGCAATGCACGGTCGCGTGCGCCTTGCGATTTGTCGCCATGGATTGATTCGGTTTTTAAACCGTCTTTACACATTTCTTTAGCAAGCTGATCAGCCATTTGTTTTGTGCGAGTAAAAATAAGCACTTGGCGCCAGTTTTTCATACCAATCATGTGCGATACAAGTTCGCGCTTACGATCCTCATCTACAGCGTAAATAACTTGCTCTACTTCAACGGCTGCTGAGTTACGTTTATCAACTTCAATTAGCTCTGGGTTTTTAAGTAACTTTTTACTGAGTTCAAACACGCTGTCATCAAACGTAGCTGAAAATAGTAAAGTTTGGCGATCGCCCGGTATATGTCGCAATATACGTCTAATTTCATCAATAAACCCCATATCAAGCATGCGGTCAGCTTCGTCAAACACTAAGGAGTCTACGCTTGAAAGTACCACACTGCCTTTAACTATATGATCAAGCAAACGCCCAGGTGTTGCCACTATAACTTGCGCTGTTTTAAGTGCTTTTATTTGAGGGCCAATACTTGCGCCACCATAGGCTAAAGCGCCATTGATATTAGTGCCTTGTGCGTACTTTTCAAAGCTTGCAAATACTTGCTGAGCAAGCTCACGGGTTGGCGTTAAAATTACAACGCGGGCAAGGCCTTGCTCATCTTTTTTAGGGGTATTTAAAAGCTTATGTAACAAAGGTAAAACAAAGGCGGCGGTTTTACCAGTACCTGTTTGCGCGCTGCCCATTACATCACTTCCGGCTAAAATAGGCGGAATAGTTTTAATCTGAATTGCGGTAGGTTGAGTGTAATTATTTTGCTCAATCGCTGTTAATAATAACGGGTCGAGATTAAGTGATGAGAACGTAGTGGCAGACATAGGCTTAGCTTTAAAATAACAAAGAGCGCTATTGTACGCATATTACTGTACTGCGTAAATTAACCAGTCCAGAAAAGTATTTAATCGTAGTTACTCACTTTCGCTTTAGCGCTAAAACAATAAAAAACCAATAAAAAAGGCGCTAAATAACAGTTGTATTTAGCGCCTTTTATAATTTTCTGTAGCTTTAAGCTGGCTTTAGTGTCGCTTTACGTTCGTTGTAAAACGCGATTAAATCATCAACTGTTGCTTGGCAGTATTCGCGAATACCCGAAACCACCATGTGCTTTTCACCACTACCCACTTTAACGCCGTTTTCCAACAGGTTAAAACGTAGTGTGATTTTTCCGCGCTTACCGGCATACTCAAAACTAGGCTCTGCAAACTCAAGTTCTGGTTCTGTAATATCAAGATTATCAAGATTGATAAGCATTGATTCGTAAATCACCATCGGACGAGCAGGGTTTATCATTACCTCTTGCTTACCCATTAATGGAATAATTACATGCGGAAAAGTAGTACCAGAAAACTCAACATAATTTTTTATAAGACTATTAGTTAATGCTGGGCATTGGCTGGTTTTACCGCTGCGCTTTACCTTTAAAATTACTTTTTCGCCATTGGTAACATCAAACTCATCAGCTCCCTCAGGAAAATTAAGTTTGGTGTTTTCATCAACCATACCAGCAAAAGTAAATTCCATTTGTTCACTAATACCGTAGCGGTCTAGTACCAATGAAAAAAGTAAGTCTCCTGGCGCGCAAAACTTTTTGGCATCTTTGTCGTGAAGTGGATTGTAATCGTCAGCAACGCATTTAGCGAATCGACAACCCTGCTCACGAGAGATAGAAACATAATCAGCATGCTGCTGAAAAAAAGGACTTAACATAGTTTGTTCACTGCTTAAACTGCTTATAACCTATCTATATTACCAGAAAAAAAATATTGAGAGGTCGAATCTGTTAGATTAATGGCTAAATAAAACAGAGCAATAAAAAACAATGACTTTTTATTTATTAGCGCTATCAATTATATGTGTTTTTCCGTACTGCAAAATATCAATAATGCGGCAACCCCTTTGGCACTACTTACTAGCTTTAAGTGTTGTAAGTGCATATTTTCAAGGTTATATAAATTTATATGCCCTGCTGAGCACTGGGCTTTATGTTGCTTTATACCACAGCGCACTAAATACAAAACAGCCAATAATACGCGCCATATTAAACACTATTTTTATAATTGCCTCATTGGCATTAGCACTTCATTGGGTGCCTGGTTTTAATAACCTCCCTATTGTTATAAACGAGCGTATTACCAGCGATGCGATTACTTTTACCCTTTATGCTAATTTTGATAAAGCTATGGCTGGGTTATTTCTTTGTGCTTACTTTTTTTCAAACTTAGATTCAAATAAAAAGCCTTTAAAAACAGACTCTAATAAAGTGGGCTCATTAAACGTTAAACAACCCATTTTAATAGTTATTGCTACTGTTTTAGCTTCGCTCATAGCGGCTTTACTGCTTGGACTTGTAAGCTTTAACCCTAAGGTTCCTGACTTTTGGTTAGCCTTTATGGCTATTAATCTTTTATTTACCTGTGTAGCTGAGGAAGCTTTATTTCGAGGTTTACTACAAACTAAGCTTAGCAAAATAATTACACCTACCCGTTTAGCAATACTTGCCCCTGTAATTACTGCAGGTATTTTTGCTTTGGCACATTTTGCTGGAGGAATTAACTATGTATTGGTTTCATTTATTGCCGGCTTAGGGTATGGCTATGTTTTTTATAAAACGCAGCGCTTAGAGTGGGCTATTTTATGCCATTGGTTGGTTAATGTTTGCCACTTCTTTTTGTTTACTTACCCTATGCTCAATAAAATCTAAATACATTTACAAATGCTAACAATTTACTTAGTAGTAAACATTGCCCGCATTTGATTTTGTTAGTAGTTTACTATTTCAAATAATAAATTAAGGGACTAATAAATATGCTACGTTTTATAACGGTAATAACAGTGCTCGCCACAATAACGGGTTGTTCAAGCATGACTTATCATACAGATATAGACAACGGCGTTTTATCTCAAGAAATTGGCACCTACGTTAATAAAAGAGATTTACAGCAATTTTATAGCGACCAAGAAGCACACGAAAGTGGCGCTACACTCCTAGGCCGAATAGAAGGTGAAAGCTGTGATGGCGACGGTATGGGTAACAATAATGTAAGCTATAACCGCTCTAAATCAAACGCAATTGATTTACTTAAAGCTGATGCCATGCGCAGAGGCGGAAATGCTTTTACTATTAATTCTTGTAGTGAAACGTCTGTATCGTATTGCGACCTATCTGTTTTATGCACCGGACAGGCCTACGACTATTAATAAGTAAAAGTGCAAATTATATATTAAGCGCAAAGCTAAGTAGTACGCGCTTTCCAGACTCGATTTTAGATACGCTGTGTTCGTACTTATCGGGTCTGAATAAATACACGCGATTAAATAAATTTATAATGCATTTTGAGCATTTAAATACCCCACCCGCTTTAGGTTTTTCTAATACAAAGTTGAGCTTGTAATAGCGCCCTTGCTGCACAGGGTCAATATGGTTCATTACGCTGTGATTAGTTGGGTAAGTAACAAGGTTTATCGAAAATGTATTACTGCTAAAAATAGCTTTGTTTTTAACGGTTGCAATCATACTGCCTCCATATTGTTTATGTGTCTTATTGTATCATTGGGCTGGGTCTTACTTCGTTTTTAAACGAGACTAAAACGCCATGATATATAGCCAATCAGACTAGGGTCTGTTGTTCTTTGCGGATTAAAATTCATTCAAACTAGGGGCTATTTAATCGCGGCGCGAGATTTGTAACCTAGTGGGCTAAGTAAAAACCGAGCAACAAAGAGTAAGTAGCCCCTAGGAAGAACCCTTTGGGCAGCGCCTGTTTGGCATTAATGCTACGTTATCGCCCATTTATGGGGAATAACCACACTGCATAGGCTCTGCCTTGCCTAAATACCAAACAGACTGCTGTAAATTTAACCTTGAAAGAACAACAGACCCTTATATAAAACTATCTGACACAAAAAAGCCGAGCTTAATAAGCTCGGCTTTTATAAGTGCATTTTAGTAATTATGCACTTGGGTATTCGCGGTACGCACGCTCTATATTTTTAGCCTGCTTTTTAGAAATACCTAAATGAGCAAGTGCTACACGTAAACGAGCACGTGATAGGTCAGACCCTAGTATTTCCATTGCATCAAGCACTGACGTACTTGACGTTTTGCCAGTAATTGCGACAAATATTGGCTCTAAAAAGTCTTTAATCTTAAGCTCGTGGAATGTTGCAACTTCTTTTGCAATTGCAAAAATAGCGGGCTTTTCAAAGCTACGTAAACCTTCAAGCTGCCATACAAAAAATTGTAGCGCTTGGCGAATCACGTTTTCGTCTGCTTTGCCGGCTGTTAATAGCGCAGGATCGTAAGTTGGAATACCACCTACAAAGTGCCCTGCAAGCTCAACCATATCCGACAGCGTATTAATACGTGTTTTAACTTCTGGTAATATTTTAGCTAACATTTCGCCATTAAACTTCCAATCAACAAAGCGCTGAATTAACTGCTCGTCGGTTAGATTTTCGCGGATCCACATGCCGTTTAACCAGCTTAATTTATCTACGTCGAATACTGGACCACCAAGCGATACACGCTTCATGTCAAAGTTTTCAATCATTTCATTAAGTGTGAACTTTTCACGCTCATCAGGCATTGACCAACCCATACGGCCTAAGTAGTTAAGCACGGCTTCTGGCAGGTAGCCCATTTCTTTATAGTAATTAATAGACGTTGGGTTTTTACGCTTAGACAGCTTTGATTTATCTGGGTTACGTAGTAATGGTAAGTGACCAAGTACTGGTGCTTCCCAACCAAAATCTTCATACAGTTTTAATAACTTAGGTGCTGAGTTAATCCACTCTTCACCACGGAAAATATGACTAATTTCCATATGGTGGTCGTCAACTACGTTCGCTAAAAAGTACGTTGGAAAGCCATCCGCTTTTAAAAGCACTTGCATGTCTACGTTTTCCCACGGGATCTCAATTTCATCACGTAAGTAGTCGTTAAACTTAAATGTGCCTTCGCTTGGGATTTTCATACGTATAACGTAAGGTTTGCCTTCAGCTAAGTTTGCTTTAATTTCTTCATCTGTATGGTTTAAACCACGACCGTCATATTTAGGGCGTAGGCCTTCTGCCATTTGCTCTTCACGCATTTGATCAAGCTCTTCGCTTGTTGCAAAGCAGTAAAACGCTTTACCATCGTCAACTAACTGATGCGCGTATTTTTTATATAAATCGCTACGCTCAGATTGACGGTAAGGACCAAATTCGCCACCCACATCAGGACCATGATCCCACTCAAGCCCTAACCAACGTAGGCTATCCATAATCGCAAGTTCAGACTCTGGCGTGCTACGTACTTGGTCTGTATCTTCTATACGAAGTACAAATTCACCGCCTTGTTGTTTAGCAAAACAGTAGTTAAATAAGGCGATATAAGCGGTGCCAAGATGCGGGTCACCAGTTGGCGACGGGGCAACACGGGTGCGAATTGTCATTGTATATTCTCTTTAAATAAGTGAGATAGTAAAAGTGGTTTATGCAGCTACTTTGTTTAAGTAAGCAATAATATCGTTTGATTCGTACAGCCATTGTACTTGGCCGTTTTGCTCTATACGCAGACAAGGCACTTTAACTTTGCCGCCTTGTTCTAGTAGCTCTTGACGATATTGCTCATTGTCTTTTGCATCACGCGTTTCTATGTTTAAGCCTTCGCGTTTAATGGCGCGACGTACTTTTACACAAAACGGGCATGCTTTAAATTGATACAGTTTAAATTGTGAGGTTTGCTGATCAAGCTGTGCTTGCTCGTCGCTTGCACGCTTTTTACTGCGAGGAGTAAATACAAAATTAAAGAATAAGATTATACAACCTAAAAACCAACGAACTAATTTCATGTTCTGTGCTCTGCTTACAACAATTTAAGGAGCCAGATTTTAGCACAAATTTACAATCAAAAAAGTGTAATACTGCGAGAATTACACTCAAGTAATTTAATTTACTAAAAGTGCTTCTATAGCAAGACCATATCATCCCTATGAAGTACTTCTGCGCCACTATCGTAATCGAGTAACTGGCCTATTTGACTAGAATGCGCACCCTTTATTTTATTTACCTCGGTGCTACTAAAGCGCGTTAAGCCCCGTGCAATTACTTGATTTTTATTATCTATTAAATCAATTAAATCACCGCGTTCAAAACGTCCAAATGCATTAGTAACGCCTTTAGCAAGTAAGCTTGCGCCTTTATTTTGAAGGGCGCCAATAGCACCTGCATCTATAACAATTTGGCCGGTACTTTTAGGCCCGGCTAGTAACCATTTTTTACGGCCATCTTTTGGAGCGGTGAGTTTTAAAAAACGCGTGCCTGGTAACTCGTCACTCATGCATTTTAAAATAACGTTTTTACCTGCGCCTTTAGCAATAATAACTTCAACACCTGCGCGCCTTGCAATGTCGGCGGCCTGCAGTTTAGTCGCCATACCGCCGGTGCCTAAATTTGTACCACTGCCACCAGCAAGTTGTCGCAGTTCATCGTTTATATGTGTTACTTCGCCAATAAGGGTGGCATCGGCGTTTGTGCGCGGATCGCTGGTAAATAACCCTTCTTGATCGGTAAGTAGCAGTAACTTATTAGCATTAGCCAAAATAGCGACAAGTGCCGATAAATTATCGTTGTCGCCTACTTTTATTTCGCTGGTAGCGACTGCGTCATTTTCGTTAATGATGGGTACAACGTCGTAATTTAATAACGCATTGAGTGTATCGCGGGCATTAAGGTAGCGCTCTCTGTCGTCTACATCAGCGCGAGTTAGCAGCATTTGCCCTACATTTACACCGTATAAACCAAACAAGCTCTGCCAAATATGAATAAGTTGACCTTGTCCAATTGCAGCAAGCATTTGTTTATCAATTAAGCTTCTGCCACAGGGTTTTAATAGTTGTTCGCGCCCAGCAGCAACTGCACCGCTCGATACTAAAATAACGTGATGACCTTGCTTTTTAAGCTCGCAACATTGGCGTACTAATTCAACCATATGTGCTTTATCTAGTTTATCGGTGCCTCCAGTAAGTACGCTTGTACCAAGCTTTACAACTATTACCTGTTCCCTTTGCATGTGCTTTTTACTACTGATTAATTAAAGATGAATTAATTTATACCAGCTCGGTATTTTTGAACAAGTTAAAAATATTCATGCTAGGATCTGATTTTATTAAATTA
The DNA here is from genome assembly GCF_011378625.1 of Pseudoalteromonas sp. c7(2019). Classification (NCBI taxonomy): domain Bacteria; kingdom Pseudomonadati; phylum Pseudomonadota; class Gammaproteobacteria; order Alteromonadales; family Pseudoalteromonadaceae; genus Pseudoalteromonas; species Pseudoalteromonas sp. c7(2019). The sequence goes on from NZ_WTKS01000003.1 coordinate 149,803, forward strand.
TGTAAATTACTCTCTATGCCTGCCAGTTTATGTTTAATTATTGCCACCTTTTTATGGGGCAGCTCTTTTATAGCGCTTAAATACGCCATTGCCATTTACGACCCTGCATTGGTGATATTTTTACGCATGCTCACCACGTTAGTTTTGTCGCTTTGTTTATGGCGCTACGTTATTCGGTTTGAGTATTTAAAAGGTGACTGGAAGTATTTAGTGGGTATGTCGCTTGCTGAGCCTTGCTTGTACTTTTTATTTGAAGGTCATGCAATGGAATACACGTCAGCCTCGCAGGCCGGTGTTATTGTGTCGTGCTTGCCTATTATTATTGCGCTACTTGCCTTTTTATTGCTTAAAGAATACATAAGTAAATCCATCGTGGTCGGTTTTACTTTGTGTATTGGCGGCAGTATTTTACTTACGCTTCTTTCACCCAATTCTGAGCAGGCACCTAATCCGTTGTTGGGTAACTTTTTAGAGCTTATGGCTATGGTGTGCGCTGCATTTTATACCGTAAGTATTAAACATTTAGCTAATCGCTACTCGCCCCTGACTTTAATTGCGTTGCAAGGTATTAGCGGCAGCTTGTTTTTTGCGCCATTTTTGTTTTTTATCGACCTACCAAGCGAAAACCAACACGACTTAACCGCACTTATGAGCATTTTGTATTTAGGCTCGTGTGTAACTCTTGGCGGGTATGGCATGTACAACTATGCAATTAGTAAAGTATCGGTATTAACCGCTGCTGCGTACTCTAATTTAATTCCTATTTTTACACTTATTTTGTCAGCTATTATTTTGGGCGAAGTGCTCAACGTTTGGCAATGGCTGAGCATATTTGTGGTATTTATTGGTGTAATGGTAAGCCAGCGCCATCAAGAACTTGTGGTTGATATACCGCTTAGTGAATCGGGCGAAGACATTTGCGCAGATACAAGCAATCTTAAATCAGTACCCGAGGCAAGCGAATCAAAAGGGTAACAGGTAAGCAAATACAGCCCAGGTGTTTGTAAAAATGTGTTTTGGGATTGATGAATAACCTCAATCCCCGTTACTTTATAATTTTGTATCACCCCACTTTGCAGTTGCAAAGTAAACGCCTCCCCCACTTTGGCGTGTTGTAAAAATGCAAAATGGGTGTCGTTATGCCCTGCTATTAGCGCGCCTTTTTCGTTTCCAAACTCTTTTCCGCCAAGCTCCCCTGCGGGTAAAAATTGGCTTGGCGCAAACGCTAAATTACGACCACTCGCTCCAGCCAATACACTTAATGTTTTATTATGGCTTGGCCAATCAAGCTTTGCAGTCACGTAGCTGTCGGCGTAATACCACGGTTTTACTTTAGTGCTGGGTGATTTAAGCGCCTCTTGCCATGCTTGTTCAATTAATATTTGAGCAAGCCACGCTTTTGCCTGCATATAAGCGCCGTGACCAAATAATCCAAGCCCAGCGATTAGTAAGCCCGCGCTTAGCCACTTTTTCATTTTAAGTCTCTTTTCATTTAGGGATTCGCTCTGTGTTTAAATTTAAGAGCGCCAAATCCCAATAATAAAATACAGCCTAATACTATGTGCAGCCTACTTTGCCCATCGGTTTGTGGTAAACGCATTGCCATACCTTGTGGTACTGCATTACTAGCTTGCGCCGTTTGCTCTGCCACTTCTTTTATTTGAGTTTGTTCAATTGCTATAAAAGCAGTAAACGGGCTAAGTAATTGATGAGTAAGTGCAAGCTCCTGTACTTCATCTTTAACTGTATTTTGCTCGTTGTATAAAAGTAATGACTTAATTTTTTGGCGCGCCCACAGTTTTGCTATACCTTGAGCGCTTGAGCTATTTTGTGTACTTAATTTAATACTTAAAGGCCCTTGTGCTGTTTGCCCAGCAAGTACCACACTTTTAGCATTATTAAGTTTTATAGCGACCATAATAGGCTCGCCAAAATATAAATCAGGTAGTGGTGATGGCCAAAAATCTAAGTTGTTACCGCTTTCATCGCTTAGCGCCAAATTAGTAATAGCCGGATGTGCAAGCTTATCAAACAACTGCTGCATTTTAGGTTGCACCTCACTTGTGCTGCTTATAAACGTAAATGAGCCCTTACCGACATCTGCCGCTCGGCGCATAAAAAAGCTGTTAGGTGCGCTGCCAATACCCACTGTAAATAAGCGGCTATCACCTAATTTACTTTGAATATTTTTGAACAATGCGTCTTCATTACTTACGCTACCATCAGTTAAAAATACAACTTGGCGTACAAAACCATCAAACTCGCTGCCATCAAGTACGGCATTAAGCGCACCTTGTATTTCTGTGCCGCCGTCGGCTTCTAGGCTATAAATAAATCGCTCTGCACGGCGTAAATTAAAGTCGCTGGCTATAAGTGGTTTATCGCTCATTGGAGTCACTATGTTATCAAAACCAATTATGTTAAAGCTGTCGTCGCTATCGAGTAATGACAGCGCATAAAACAAGGCTTTTTTAGCTTGCTCCATAGATTGCCCGTGCATAGAGCCAGACGTATCAACTACAAATACCATTTCGCGAGGTAATCGCTGAGTTTGTGTAAAGTAATCCCCCGGTGGCATTAGCATAGCAAGGCCGTATCGGTCACCATTTTCAAACTGCTGAGTAAAAAATGCGGCTTGAGCTTGCTCTTTTTGCAGCGGTTTAAACTCAAGTACAAAGTCGCGATTAACTGCATTTGTCTCATTTAACGCTATTTTATATTGCCCAAACGCAGTGTTTTGTACATCAACATTATGAAATTTAGAATTGATATCCACCAGCTCTAAGCCTACGTCTATATCAATGTTTAAGCTAAATTGGCTGCTTGGTACGTTATCAGTTTGAGTACTATTTTGAGTGATGTTTTGAATGCTGTAAACAGGGCTTAACCATCCCGTTGGGAGCGGATTAACATGCGCTTGATTTTGAGTATTAACCTCAACCTCACCACTAATCGCGTGATAACGCGGTGTAATAGTCGTAGGAAATCTAATAGCAAATGTGCCGCTGCTATAGTCAATTATTTCTTGATACTCAAGCTCAATAATCACTTGCTCACCAGGACCAATATTTGCCACATTCGTAATAAACATATTGGCGCGTTGCTGGCGTACCAGGGCCGCTTGCTTACCTGCTTTTTTAGCCTCCTCGTATTTTTTTTCGGCCTCTACCTTTTTATCAATTTGGCCTTTAATGACTCGCTCACCTATACGCATCGTCATGGCGTGCACGGCGCTTTCATCTGGCAATGGAAAAACGTAGCGCGCGTTAACTGCAAACGGGTTTTCGTTTTGATAGGTTTGCGTAACTACAACATGATTAATTAGGCCAGTTAAGGTCATATTGGCGTCGCTTTTTAATATTATTGCTGGGCCTGCTGGCGCACCATTGCTATCAAAAAGCTCTAACTTGGGTGATTGCGCATGGCTTTTAAAGCTAGCTAACAGCACAATCGCTATGAATATAAAAATGCTTACTTTAGTAAGCATTTTGGTTGGTTTACTCAATTTAAACATAAATCACTCCATCGAACGCTTAGCTTTACTTAGATTCAGTTAGTTTTAGTTACTCGCCGTTTGGCCATTTACACTATTCATTGAGCGAGTGGTAAGCGTTACGCGTCTATCAAAAAAGTTATCTTCCACCGTGTTGCTGTTAGCCAATGTTTGCTGCTCGCCAAATGCCTGCGTGCTTAAGCGTTTATGGCTCACACCGTGTTTTATTAAATAGCTTTGCACGGCATTTACACGCGCTTTAGAAAGTAAAAGGTTAGCTTGCTCATCGCCGCGTTGATCGGCAAAGCCACTTAAATCAAGTGCGAATTGTGATTGGTTGTTTAACAAGGTAACGAGTTGATCTAACTGCAGCGCAAAATGCGGGGCAATAACACTTGAACCTGTTTTAAATTGCACCGTCATCGCCAATAAGTTATTAATTTGAACTTGAGTTAACTGCTCATTTTGATTGGCAAGCACTTCTAGCTGTTGCTCTAACATATTATTGTGGTTAAGCACGTGTTGGTAATCGCTGGTTTTTTCTTTCATAACCGTAATTGCACGCTCTTGCTCTGCAATTTTGTTATCTGCTACTTTTGAATCACCTATTAAACCACCGGCAAATGCCCCAATAAACGCACCTATTGGCCCGCCTACTACGCCGCCAATAATAGCGCCTGCACCTAGCCCAATAGCCGTTTCTTTATGGGCTTCTTTTGATGGCGTGTTAGATGTTGAGGCAATTGCTGGAGTACAAAAACTAGCAACGAGTGTTAATGCAATTAATGTCTTCTTCATGATGTGATCCTTAAACTTACTTTTTAATTTGTGATGTTTTGTTTTGATGGCTGTATTAAAACAAGCTCAAGTGGCAATAAAGGGGATCAAAAATGGCAAACTGCTGAGCAATTGTGGCAAAAAAATGGCAATTGCCTTTTTAAGCGTACTTAGCTAAAAAACTTCGTTATAGTGCACAACAGAGGCAATAGGATAATGATTAAAATGAAAAAAATAGCCATCGTTGAAGATGAACCCTCAATCCGCGAAAACTACATAGAAATGCTGAGCGCACAGGGCTACCAAGTTAGTGGCTTTGCCGATCGCGCTTGCGCTGAAGCTGCATTTAAAAATGCTCTGCCCGATTTAGCCATTGTTGATATTGGTCTAGGTCATGAAATAGATGGTGGTTTTTTACTGTGCCAAACATTGCGAATGCTTTCTAAAACACTGCCTATTATTTTTTTAACCGCCCGCGATAGCGAAATAGATACCGTATGCGGCCTGCGCATGGGCGCCGACGACTACCTAACAAAAGACATAAGCTTGGCTCACTTGGCTGCGCGTATTGGTGCGCTATTTCGCCGAATGGAAGCTCTTGAACAACCTGCTGATGCAAATGCACTCATAACACGCGGGCAGTTAACGCTCGACACACAACGTATGCAGGTATTTTGGCAGCAACAATTAGTTGATTTAACCGTAACCGAATTTTGGATGCTGCATTCACTCGCCCAGCGACCAGGCCATGTTAAAAGCCGTAACGAATTAATGAGCGATGCAAAAATTTATGTAGACGACAGCACCATTACTTCACACGTAAAACGTATTCGTAAAAAGTTTATAGCACTCGACAGCGCCTTTGATTGCATAGATACCGTGTATGGCATGGGCTATCGGTGGGAACAACACTAATGCTACGATTTGGTCTGCGCAGTAAATTTATATTACTTTCATGTTTTTTGTTTTTGCTACCGTGGCTTGGCTACGAGTACGTATGGGAAATGGAAAAGTTTTTACGCCAAGGCCAAGAAAAAACTCTCGTAGGCACCACTCGAGCACTTGCTACCGCATTGCATGAGCGCCCCGCATTATTTGACGAGCAAACCAACTTTTTAGACCAAGTAGTAAAAGGCCGCGATTTATACGCTTATAATCTTAAAAACCCTATTCAGCTCGACGGAAAGCTTAACGATTGGGACAGCTACCAGCCGTTATTTTGGCATTACGACAAACGCTACTTACAAAAAACAGATAACAAACATAAAGCCAGTGACTTATCGTTTGATCATATGGTGGGAAAATTTGATAACTACTTATACGCCGTATTTAAAGTCACCGACAATACCCTTATTTATCGCGCTAAAAATAGCTTAAGCATTACCAATAACGATTATTTACAAATTGGCCTAAAAACGCCAGACGGTCAGTTTAATACTTACATTATTGCGCCGCGCCAAGATGGTTGGGTTAATGCGTTTGATGCAAATACCAAAGCCCCTTTTACAAAAATTCAGGGCTATTTTGAAAGTACCAAATCAGGATATAACGTAGAGCTGCGCTTTCCTATTAACATGCTGGGCAACAAACTTGGCTTTGCCATTGTTGATGTAGATAATAAAGAGGCATTGTTAGAGCCTAAAATAATGTCCACTTCAAACTTAAATAACCCAAACGATTTAGGCTCGGTATTAGTCCCTTCTCCAGAAATTAGCCGTATTTTAAAAGGCATGGGCCACAGTGGTAGCCGCATTTGGGTGGTTGATAACCATCATCGTGTACTTGCACAATCGGGTACTATTCAAAATGCAGATGGCGTTTGGGCTGATGGACTTGCTAACCAAGCTCCCGAGACGTGGTGGCAGCGCTTTGAGCAAAATTACTTGCACCCAATTTACTATAAAATATTAACGCGCCCCGAAAATGAGTTTTTAGATACCCTGCACGATGTAGCCTCTATGCAGGGCACACATTTAGCGAAAGCATTAAAAGGACAACCAGCATCGTCTTGGCGATTAACACCCGACAGTAAAGCCGTTATTTTATCGGCCGCTTACCCTATTTGGATCCAAGACCAAGTAATTGGCGCGGTAATAGCAGAGGAAACCACAAACGGCGTACGTACGCTGCGTAACAAATCGCTCGAAAAACTCTTTAACGTTATTTTAGCTGTGATGCTAATTGGTACTGTCACCTTGTTCTTTTTTGCCTCACGTATATCGAACCGAATTAGGCGACTGCGCGATACAGCTGAACAAGCAATTGATGCACAAGGGCGTGTTACCGGCAGTATTAATTACAGTGACGCTAACGATGAAATTGGCGACCTATCGCGCAGTTTTTCTAACATTGTGAGCCGACTTGGTGGCTATACCGATTACTTAGAAAATATGTCGTCGCGGTTATCGCATGAACTACGCACGCCTGTTGCGGTAGTACGCTCATCACTTGAAAACTTACAAAGTTTGCCACAAAATGAGCTAAGTCAAAAATACCTCGATCGCGCCAGCGAAGGCGTTGAACGCTTAGGTAAAATTATAACCACCATGAGCGAAGCTACCCGCCTTGAGCAAAGTATTCAAAGCAATGAACCCGAGCCATTTGATTTACAAAAAGTAATAAATGGCTGTATGCAGGGCTACCAACTTACTTATCCAAACCAGTTATTTACGCTTGATTTATACCAAGAAAAATTGCCTATGCAAGGCGCACCAGAATTTATAGCCCAGCTACTTGATAAACTGATTAACAACGCGCTGGAGTTTAGTGAGGCCAATACGGCTATTAATGTAGGCCTTAAGCAGAGCGAAAATAAAGCAATATTAACAGTGAGTAACACAGGCCCCGCGTTACCCGAAGGATTAACTGAGCATATTTTTGACTCTATGGTGTCGGTACGTAGCCAGCAAATGCAGCAACAGCCACATTTGGGGTTAGGGCTTTATATTGTAAGGTTGGTGTGCGATTACCATAAAGGCAGTGTAACAGCGCAAAATAACGAACAAGGTGATGGTGTCGTATTTACCGTAACACTGCCGTTAGCTAATGGTTAGAGCTGTATTTGTACCGTTATATTTATAGCCACAGCATTATATGCAAATAGTAAGTACGCAATAAATTAAATTCAGCTGTATATTTTTAGTTAAAAAGAGTTATTAAAATTTACCTTAACTCCATATAAATTAACAAATAAACCCCTCTCATCCCTCAAAACCTGCCGGTTACAATTTAGTACAACTTCAAATGTAACTATTCACTTTTAATTCAGTCGAATGACCATACCCTACATCATATTAAAGTATTAAATTGAAGGAATACTCATGAAACCATCACTAGAGCGTGAAGAACTAGACTTTATTTTTGACTTATACAGGCCCTCTAAAAAACCTGAGTCTGAAAATGTAAAACCAAAAAGTACAAACTACAAAGAGCTAAGAAAGCACGACGCGACTAAAAACCAAGGCGTATCGCACTACTTAGTCTAATTTTATTACGCTTAGGACTTCTCATGTTCTAAAAATGCTTTAATGCAGTTTATTTCTGCAAGTTTTACTTCTTCGCCTATTTCAGGGCCTTTTTTGCCATTTTTAAGTGCATTTTGCACTACTTGTTTCTTATCCATTTTTTGCAGTTCAGTATGAATTGCTCGCAGTTTAGCTGCTTGCGGGTATGGCTTATCAACAAGTGTTTCACCACGCCCTTGTGCATCGCATTGGCATGCTTGGGTAAACGCCATAAAACGTTCTGGGTGTACCAACGCATTTAAGTTAGTCACTATTAGCTTGTGAATGGTTTGCGGCCTTAACTGGTCAATCGTGTGGCAAAGGGTGTGATTATCACTGGTGAGTACACCAACATCGCGAAAACGGTTAGGCACTTTTAAGCGCTCACAAAACGCCTCAATAACTGCAACACCTTCGCGTTCGTGCCCACGTAGGTTTCCATATTTTTTAAAACTAAGCGCTTTTCCAAAATCATGGGTTAGTGCAGCAAAACGTGTTTCTAAATTAAAATTTAAATCGGCTGCACGCCTAAGTACCAGCATAGTATGTACAAATACATCACCTTCAGGATGATGGTTTGCCGGTTGCGGTACGTTAACCATGCGCTCAAGTTCTGGAAAAATACCTAAGCCTTGCAGTGCTTCAAAATAAAGCTCAGGGTGCTTTTCACCCAGTGCTTTTTCAGTTTCAAGCCACACGCGCTCAGGTACTAAATGATTTAGCTCACCTTTATTTTTAAGCTCGCGCATTAATGCATACGTACTTGGGTGAATACGCCAATCACTGCCATAGCGCGCTAAAAAACGGGCAATACGCAGTACTCGAACAGGGTCTTCTACAAATGCCTCAGTGGTGTGGCGCAGTGTTTTATTTTGTAAGTCAGCTTGGCCATTAAACGGGTCAATAATATTACCGTGTTCATCAAGCGCCATTGAATTTATGGTTAAATCACGCCTTGCTAAATCTTCTTCGAGCGTTACCGTTGGGCTGGCATCAACCACAAAGCCAGTATAGCCTTTGCCGCTTTTACGCTCTGTGCGCCCAAGTGCATATTCTTCTTTTGTTTTTGGGTGCAAGTAAACCGGAAAGTCGCTACCTATTGGTACAAAACCAAGCGATTCCATCGTTTTTGGTGTTTCACCAATCACTACATAATCGTTATCTTTTGATTTTATATTTAGCAGTTTGTCGCGCACTGCACCACCAACGAGGTAAACTTTTTTTAAGTTACTTTTCACTTTATTCCCATAAACATTAATAAAATTGTTTGATACTAATCATAACATTAATTAAAAAATTCTGCGGTGTTTGCCAAGCTTAAGTAAGCTCATTACAATGGCGCATTATTTTCAGCTATAGCCCACAATTAATGAAAAACCATTCATCAAAAAAAGAACTTATGTTACTACCCATTTTATTAGTGGTTATTTTAATGTGTGTGGCGGGTCACTTTTTACTACAAGCAAATTTTCAAGACAGTAATGTGGTTGAATACATGTTAGCAGCACTGCCGTTTGCTATGTTTGGATTGGTTATTGTGGCGTTTAAAATGGCGGCTAAAAGCGAAAAGGATGAACAAAACGAGCAGGACTCTTAATCCTGCTTAGTTTTAGCTACTTATTATAATTTAAAGTATGTGATAGCCAAACCAGTCTGGCTTTATAGGCTGCGATATACCGCTGGGCGTGAGCTTAATGTTTAGCTGGCTGTCGAGTAAATCAATGGCAAAGCAATCGTCTACGTCATGTAAATCATCTTTATGGATATGGCTAAGCCCTGCTAGCAAATCGCTTTTAGCTCGCTCTTTAGCTTCATGGCTACTGCTTGCAACATACATTGCAAAGTCGTGTTGCTCAGCCATAGAATCACTTCTGTAAGCGCCTAAATTTACAAAATAGAGTTGTTTATTTTGCTCCACATAGCTATCGACTATTTCTACTTTAAAGCCATCAATATGATTAATTGCCATGTAGCTATCCATGTGAACACTACTTCTGTCGCCTACCCATTGGCTTTTTAACTTTGAATAAGTTTGCTCTATGGTTTGCCCTACAACAAAACGAATATCATGCATTTCAATGTGGCAACCTTGAATCCGGCCACCTAAATACACCATAAATAACTGCATGCTTTTCCTTAACCTAAATTATCAACATCAATATTATGCTTTTTAATCAACTTATAAAAATCTGATCGATTGCGCTTGGCAAGCTTAGCGCCTTCGGCTACGTTACCACCTGCCATTTTTAAAGTGTTAATTACATAGTCGCGCTCAAACTCTTTTTTAGCGTCGTTTAGTGATAATGGTTCTACGTTTGTTTCGTTACTATTTAGCGCAGCTAATACTAAGTGCTCTGAAATAACATCGCTTGGCGTTAATGCTACAACCTGCTCTACTACGTTTTGTAGTTGGCGGATATTACCTGGCCAGTCGTAACGCACAAGTGCATGCATAGCATCGCTTGCAAAGTGCTTTTCAGTTTGCTTCATGCGCTTAGCAATGCTTGCACTAAAGTGTTGTGCTAATAAGCTTATATCTTCGCGGCGCTCACACAGTGGCGGTAATTTTAAATTAACTACGTTTAAGCGATAGTATAAATCTTCTCTAAATTGCTGGTTTAAAATAGCTTCAGGAAGATTTTTATGTGTTGCCGATACAATACGTACATCAATCGCTATTTCTTCTTGAAAGCCTACGGGGCGAATTGTTTTTTCTTGTAATACGCGCAGTAACTTAACCTGCAAGTTAAGTGGCATATCGCCTATCTCGTCTAAAAATAGCGTGCCGCCCTCAGCTTGCTGAAACAAACCTTGGTGATCTTTAATTGCGCCCGTAAAAGAGCCTTTTTTATGACCAAATAATTCAGACTCTAAAAGCTCCCCTGGTACAGCGCCGCAGTTAATTGCAACGAAAGGGCCACCGCTTACATGACTATGCTGATGAATCGCCTGTGCGAGTAGCTCTTTACCTGTACCACTAGCCCCCGAAATCAATACATTAACTTGCGTTGGCCCAAGTAGTTTTACTTGCTCTAACAAGTGCAGCATTGCACCACTGCGCGTAACTATATTACTTTTAGGTGCTGCTTCATCTGCATTAACACCATGTATTTCTATCGCTTTAGCAAGGCTATCAAATAGCTCATCTTTATCTACAGGTTTAGTTATAAATGCAAAAATGCCCTGCTTAGTTGCCTCTACGGCATCAGGAATTGAGCCATGCGCTGTCATCATAATGACAGGTAATGCAGGGTAGCGGCTTTGCAGCTGACGATGCAGTGCCATGCCATCCATTTCATCCATACGTAGGTCGGTTATTACGGCGTCAAACACTTGGCTTTTAAGTATTTGTAGTGCGGTTAAGCCGCTTTCACAGGTCGTTACTTCGTATCCTTTTGATTCGATACGAATAGCGAGCAGTTTTAATAAGCTAGCGTCGTCGTCAACGAGTAATACTTTTGCACCTTGAACTTTAGTTGCTGCCATAGTTACTGCTCCTTAGTTTCTTCTCGTAGTAAAAGCTGCTGCTCAATAGTTGCTAACGATGAGAGGGTTTCTTGCATTTTATTGTTAAGTGCTTGCTGCTCTTTTTTAGCATTTATTTGCATAGTCACTTGCTGCTTTTGAAGCCATAAATATTGCTTTATATCATCTGGCCAAAAGTAAGCAAGATCGAGTTTTAGCAACTTAGTCATTACCGTATTTGGATCATCATTTATGTTTAAGCACATAAATTTAAAAAAACGTTTAAGATCGTTTTCACCTGTAAAAATATCTTTTTTTTGCACCAATTTAAATCCGCCACACTGATTAGCGTGCCATGCAATAACTTGCTCTGCAGGCGGATAGCTTGGTTCAATTTTTGGTCTGGGTTTTGGACTAGGTTTACTGTTTTTGTCGTTTGCTATTTTGGTATCGACCACAGGTGCAGGTGTAATTGACACACGCTCTTCTTGCCCATTATTAATTTCACAACCTGATATAACCATGCTGCTACTGAGCACACATAAAATAGCGGTTAAACGCAAGCGCATGTTAATTAACTCCTAGATTTTTTGTTATGGGAATTTTAATTGAAAACCGGCAACCATGCGGCTCGTTATGCTCAACAGTAAGTGTACCTCTTAGCTGTTCAACAGATTCTTTCACAATAGTTAAGCCAAGCCCACTGCCTTGCAGCGTAACATTTTTACTGTGTTTACCTTGATAAAATGCGCTGAAGATTTGAGTTTTTTCTTGCTCTTTAATACCGCACCCTTTATCAAGTACAGCAATACAAAGTTGGTTTTGCTCAAGCGCTAAATTAATAGTAACGCTTTGCTTATCTTGTGAAAATTTTAAGCCATTTGAAATAAGCTGAATTAAAATCATCTCAATAAGCTCACTAGGTAAAGCAAGCTGTTTATTAGGTAAGTTATTTTGCCATTGCAGAGCTTGCTGACGCGCACTTAAGCGATGTTCAAAATGGCTATTAATTTTATTAATAAGATAGCTAAACTCAACTTCGCTTAGGCTGTCTTTACTGGTGCGAATCGCATTATAACTCAGCAGGCTGTCAATCATTGTACGAAGGCGCACCATAGATTGGCTAATAAGCTCAAGCACTGCTTTTTGCTCAGCAGTAATTGGGCCTACTATTTCATCAGTTAGTAAATCAGTGCCTTCGACCATTGAAGCAAGCGGCGTTTTTAGCTCATGGGTAACATGGCGTAAAAAGGTATCTTTTTGCTGCTCAAGCATATGAAGTTGCTCTTGCACCCATTGGAGTTTTTCTCCTAGCTCAACTAGCTCAGCGGAGCCTTTCACAGATATTTTTTGCTGCCAATGCCCCTGCCCTAGCTTATCAATAACCGTAGTTAACCCTTTTAGTCGCCCACTTATACGCCATAAAAAACCACCACCAACAATTAAAGTAAGCGGAATAAGTGCCACCAGCCAGTTTATAAATGAAGTTTGTAGGCTTGTAAGCTCATTTTGGTTATTGGTAATTTGCGCTTCATTTTTATCACGTAACCATAAAGTAAGCTCAGCAACTAAATCGCTCACTGGCACAAATAGCTCCGCTTGCTGTTGTTTTTGCTCAACAAGCTCTACATGCGCTGTTTGTAAGGTGACATATAAGCGTTGCCATTGGTGGGTGTAATCTTTATCCATGTTAACAAATTTAAGTTCATCAATACTTTGCAGGGATGATTGCCATTTATCGACAATGAGCTTATCTAACGATTCGCTTTTTAATACCCAGTTTTGCCTAGTGGCGCGCTCAAGGCTGTTGAGTTCTTGTTTTAGAGTATTAAACGATTTGGTAACTTGGTAGTTGTTACTCACGATACTTTGAGTCACTGCTAATTGCTTGTTAAGCGCATTTAAAAATACAATCACCACTATAGAAAGCGGGAGTAACGAAAGCAGCATACTCATTGCAAATTGCCCAATTAAATTAGGCCGCCAGTTAAGCATTGCATGGTATTTTTTAGCTATGGTTGCTGGCATTTCGTTTAGTCCTTTTAAGTTAAGCGTTCTATTATTAAGTGCTTACCTTATACACTAGCTGAACCAGCAATTATATTTAATACGATTAACAGCCAGCGCTACATAAACAATGTGTCGCCAAATAGAGACAACGTAAACCATTGATTTTTAAACCCTACCTTTAATCTCACTACATAGTGTTGCAAAAGGCACACAAAAATTACAATAAACCCCGTAAAAACTTCCCACCTCTTTCAAGTTAAAAATATAAACACTTGAAAATTAACAACAATTATTTTTGGCATCATTTTTGTAGTAGGAGTAATAACTTTAATCAATAAGGAAATAATTATGAACAAACGCATTTTAGTAATTTCATCATTACTGGCTTTAGGCTTTTTAGGCGCTAACGCACACGCAATGGACGTTCACGCGACTTTTAACGAGCTTGATAAAGACAGTAATGGCACATTAAGTGAAGCCGAAGCAGGTGAAGATGCCGTTCTACACGAGAATTTTTTACAAATTGATACTAATCAAGATGGGCAATTGTCGCTAGATGAATTCAAAAAATTTATTCAATAAGCTCATTCAATAAGGAACGTGATTATGAAACAACTTATAGCCGCTTTTTCATTAATGTTTTTAGCAATTAGTGCCACCGTAATTGCATCGCCAACAAACGTGCGCTTTGCCCATTTAGATAAAGATATGGATGGACAAATATCAATTGTAGAAGCAAAGGAAGACAAAGAAGTAATGAGACAATTTGCCGACTTAGATGAAGACGGTGATGAAAAAGTCTCAAAAAAAGAATTTGAAAGCTTTAAGCCTTAATGAGTAATTACTGATTAAGCTTTACTTAAGCTTGTTACAAGTAAACTGAATTTAAAAGCATTTGCCATAATCCCTGAGGGAGTGTGTAAAAGGATTTAATGTTGGGAGTTAAATTACGGCAAGTGCTTTTTTCCTTTTTACTTTATTTTAGCCACGAACTTTTAATACATCTTTTGGAAGGAAGACCATGAAGATACTTTCCCTTGTTATAAGCATTTTAATGCTATTAAGTTTTGATGCCGCGGCACTTGATGTAAAGCAACGCTTTGATCACCTAGATAGCGACAAAAGTGGCTATTTAACACACGACGAACTTGATCCCCAACCACAACTTTTAAACACCTTTGTAAAATGGGACAAAAACCAAGATAACCAAATTTCGCTAGTCGAATTTAAAAGTTATCTAACTAACAACCTTTACTAAGTGATTTGTATGAAAAGTATTAGCTATATAACGCTGCTGGCGTTTAGTATTTTTAGCACATTTAGTTTTGCCGCAAGTAACGACATTGCAAAGCAATTTAAAAAGCTAGATAGGAATAAAGACGGTTTTTTATCACGTTCAGAAACCGCTATAGACCCGGCTTTGTGGTCACGGTTTTCAAGCTACGACAGTGACAAAGACGGTAAATTAGCATTAAATGAATATGGCTTATATGCAAGTAAGTAGTTTTATAGCTAGGTAAAAAAACACCTAGCTTATTATATTTATTAATTACGTTCAGGCTTTATCTTTAGAACAATGCGCCAAATACTCTGCATCAGTAGGTTTTGGGCTCACCATAAAATCCATTTTGAGATAAGTTAGAATAGATTGCTTACTCATATTTTCAGTTGTCGCTTTCCAGCGCCATAAACCCACAGCAGCTGCCGCATTATTATCAAACACACCCTCAGGGTAAGACGAGATAACCTTATACCCTTGGGCTTCACCTTGTGAATTAATTAACGTAGCAAGCTCAACACAACCTGAAATACTTCTTTTTGCAGCTTCTATCGGATATCGCGGCTCTACTCTTTTAACAACATCCCAATACTCACCTGCCTTACTTCGCAGTTCAGGACTCGATAAATCAATAATACTCAGCATTTCATCGCTTACTTGTTTATCAGACGTTGAGCTACAGGCTGTCAGTATCATGCTCAAGGGGAGTAATAAATAGAGAGCTTTCATAGCATTTCCTTATTCTTGATGCTTATTTAGTTATTTGTAATATTCGTATTAAACTCATACCCATCAGGTTTTATAAAGGTTCGATCCAAAATGTTACACACACTGAAGGTAACTTTAAAGTGAGGTAAATAAGTACTTTTTTCAAACCTATAATTTTCACTTTACTTGAAATGTTCATCAGTAGGAGATTTTTTTAATTTTACCTGTTACTTGAAATGTTTCGCCAGCCGGACAATTTTTTAAATATTTTTTACCTACTGGTATTGAATCAATCATGAAATCAATTCTGATATGAGTAAGTACAGGTTGTTTAGCTACATTTACGGCAGTAGGTAGCCAAGCCCATGCACTTAAAGATCTCGCTGCGGCTTCATCAAATAACCCTTTAGGATATGAGGAAATTACTTTATACCCCTGCGCCTTACCCTCAGAATTAATAATAGTCATTAACTCTACACAGCCCGCTAAGCCTTTTTTTGCTGCCTCTACTGGGTATCGTGATTCAACTTTTGTAAAAATACTCCAATAGTCTTTCACCCTATCGCGCAGCTCAACACTTGATAAATCTATATAATCGCGTATTTCAGCATTTGATACATCAGTATGGTTTAGCTTTTCTACACTTTTATCTGCAGTAGGTGTCGATCCACATGCCGCAAGTAATGAAGTTAATGGGAGTAATAAATAGAGGGCTTTCATAGCGTTTCCTTATGCTTTATTGATTATTTTACATACTAAATAATCACATCAATTACCTATTTTGTAAACAGTTAATATAGAGAAAAGCCTTAAAATGAGGTCTATCAATTCATTGGTATTATAAAATCAAGTTTGTTAATGTAAGTAAATTAACAATAAAAATTAAGTAACTATGCCACTCAAAAAAATAATCAAACCACTCATACTAGCCAGCCTTTGCGCTAGTTCTAGTTACACTCTCGCACAAACAAAAGTAATTTATAACGCCAATGGTTATACCCCTTTATACAAAGGTGAAGTACAGCAGTTTTCTACCCTCGTTATTAAAAATGGCAAGGTAGTTAAGCTCGGTAGCGAAACACTTAAAGATAGCTACCCAGATGCCAAGCTAATTGACGCGCACGGTAATACCTTATTACCTGGCTTAATTGATGCTCATGGGCACGTTATTGGCCTTGGCGACAATTTATCGCAACTTGACGTACGCGGCGCAACATCGGTTGATGAAGTAACAAATAAACTAAAAGTATTTGCCGATAACAAACAAGGTTGGATTATTGGGCGAGGTTGGAACCAAGAGCTTTGGGCTGATACACGCTTTCCTACGGCTAAAGATTTAGACAAAGTAGTGAGCGATCGACCTGTGGTTCTTTCGCGGGTTGATAGTCACGCCATTTGGGTTAATTCAAAAGCGCTCGAACTTGCTGGGATTACCGCCCAAACAAAAGCGCCTGAAGGCGGTGAAATAATTAAAGACGAATTTGGCAATCCTACGGGTATTTTTGTAGATAAAGCAGAATCGCTAATTACCCAGCATATGCCAGCCCCTTCAAAGCAAGATATAAGTGACTCACTAGATGCAGCAGGTAGGCATTTATTAAGTTTAGGCATTACCTCTACTCACGATGCAGGTATTGATAAAGCCACATGGGAGGTTTACAAAGAGCGCGGCGACCTTGGTAATTTACCGCTACGTATTGTGGCAATGTTAAGTGGTGCAAGCCCTGATTTAGATACAATGTTAAAGGCAGGCCGATACCACGACAAAAATGACTTTATGGAAATTCGCAGTGTTAAAGTTTACGCCGATGGCGCACTTGGCTCTCGCGGAGCTGCTCTGATTGAAGAATACGCAGACAGACCTGGTCACCATGGTTTAATGCTTGAAACACAAGAAAAACTCGAAGCACTCTTTACACAAAGCTTTAAAAGCGGCTTTAGCGCAAATACCCACGCAATTGGCGATAAAGCAAATAAAGTAGTACTTGATGCTTATCAAAATGTGTTTAAAAAAACGGGCGGTATATTACTACGTAACCGAATAGAGCACGCACAAATTGTAACGCCTGAGGATATCCCTCGCTTTAAAGCGTTAAAAATAATCCCTTCAATGCAGCCAGTACATGCCACTTCTGATATGCATATGGCAGAGCAACGCTTAACTGAAAAACAATTAAGCGGTGCCTATGCTTGGCAAACATTTTTAAAGCAAGGATCGGTTGTTGCAGCAGGCTCTGATTACCCGGTAGAGCTTGCAAATCCATTTGATGGTTTGTATTCAGCCATTACACGCATGGATCATAACAAACTACCTGAAAACGGCTGGCGCGCAAGTGAAGTACTAAGCCGCGAAGATGCATTACGTGCATTTACTCTCGGTGGCGCTTATTCAGCTCATCAAGAATTTAAGGTGGGTAGTTTAGAAAAAGGTAAATGGGCCGACTTTATTTTAATTGATAAAGACTACTTTAAAGTACCTGTTGACGAGATATACAAAACAAACGTACTGCAAACATGGGTAGCAGGAATAAAACGGTACGAAAAAACCAAAACAGAAAATACTATCGATAAATAAATAAAAAGGGTTAACGCAAGTTAACCCTTTTTATTTGTGTAATAAAACATGTTTAGCTAAACATGTTTTTCACATCTTTTAGCATATCGTTGTATTCATCACTTGTGAATAATTGCATAGACGGTATTACACCTTTATCTATGTACGTTTGCAGCGCTGCTGACTTATCAGAAACCTGTAATGTTCCCTCTAAAATAGCGCCTACTCGAATAAAGTCTACGTAACTAACTTTATCAGGTTTGTAACTTGGATCTGCCCAGCTTAGAGCTACATCAACAAACTCTTTAGGAAATTCCCACGCTTGCATAATCGACGAGCCAATTTTCCCACTCAGCTTTTGAATTGCGTGCGCTAAAAAGCTTGGGTTGGCAAACACTTCAGGGTGGCGCTCAGCTTCTGTTAAAATTGGTAATACACCAATATTATAAACAAGCGCAGCTAATGTAATTGAATCACGATTTAATGAAGTGTGTTTATTGTTTTTTAAGTAAAACTCCATGAGTGTTATTGAATGGCTAGCAACGGTTAATGTTTTTTGCCAAGCCTTGCCCATGTAGCCTTTAATTAGCTCATTGTTTGATACAAATAATTGCTCCATAGCCATAGCCGTTGCAATATTTTTAATTTGGCGCAACCCAATGCGAGTCACTGCTTGTTGTAAATTAGATACTTTTACAGAACGTCCCATAATCGCACTATTAGCTACTTTTATCATACGAGCTGAAAGCGCTGGGTCTTGTGAGATTACATCTGACATTTGCATTAAATTCACATCAGGGTTATCTGCAGCTTGGCGAACCTTAATCGCTACTTCAGGTAGCGTTGGTAAAACCAACGTATCGTTATTTATTCTATCGACTAGAATCGTTAATAAAGCGTTTTCTGTAGACATAAAGCTGCCGTCCTTTTGTGTTCAGCCTGTAAAGTAACTGCAAACTCAGGCAGTTAATTTTCGTATTAGTAATATAATTAGTATTGTCTAACTTACCGATAAAGTTAAGAAAATTATAGAAGTTTATTTTTATTTATAATGCTTTATCGCTCATGCTTGCCTTACAACGCCAAATACTTGCTATTTACTATTTAGTTTTGCTTTAATGCACTCACAATAAGGAAGCGTTTGTACATACTTAATATTTTAACTAAAGCAGTACAAATTATTAAACTTACTTTTTAACAGGCAATATAATGATCTTAAATAAAATTAGCCAAGCAATTATGCTCTCTGGTGTTGTTTTTCTTAGCGCATGTTCTGAACAAGCGCCGTCTTCTACCGACAACACAGCCACAGAGCTTGCTCAAAAAAGCAGTGCACAATCAGGCCCTGAGCTTATTAATGCAAATAACCAACGTTTAGATATTTACACCGACTTTAGCTTACAAAGTGATTTATCGCACTTAAGCGATAACCAACGAGCAATGGTTGCAAAGCTTATTGATGCTTCAAAAATAATGGACGAGTTATTTTGGAAACAATCTTTTGGCGAAAATAAAGACGCTTTTTTAGCAAAACTAAACGACGACAAAGTACGTAAATTTGCCGATATTAACTACGGTCCATGGGATCGTTTAAATGGCGATGAAGCGTTTTTATCCAGCTATAAAGAAAAACCTCTTGGCGCACAGTTTTACCCTGCCGATATAACCAAAGAAGAGTTAAACAATGCAGATGTTGAGGACAAAACAGGCCTTTACTCTGTAATTAAGCGTGATGAGCAAGGTAAGCTTTACAGCGTGCCATATTCAAAAGAATACGCTAATGAGCTTGCAAAAGCCGCTGACCTTTTACGTCAAGCAAGTAAACTTGCTGACGATAAAGAGTTTGCTAACTATCTAAACTTGCGTGCTGATGCTCTACAAAAGGATGACTTCCAAGTATCTGACTTTGCTTGGATGGACATGAAAAATAACCCGGTAGATGTGGTTATTGGTCCAATTGAAACTTATGAAGATCAATTATTTGGTTACCGCGCAGCTTATGAATCTTACGTACTTATTAAAGATTTAAAATGGAGCGAACGCTTAGCTAAGTTTGCCGCATTTTTACCGGAGCTTCAAAAAGGCTTACCCGTTGATGCTAAGTACAAACAAGAAGTACCAGGCTCTGACGCCGACCTAAATGCATATGATGTTGTTTACTACGCTGGGCATTCAAACGCGGGGAGTAAAACAATTGCAATTAACTTACCAAACGATGAGCAAGTACAGCTAGAAAAAGGGACTCGTCGCCTGCAACTTAAAAATGCGATGCGCGCTAAGTTTGATAAAATTTTAGTGCCAATTTCAGAGCAGTTAATTGTACCTGAGCAGCGTAAACACATTACTTTTGATGCCTTTTTTGCCAATACGATGTTCCATGAAGTAGCGCATGGTTTAGGTATTAAAAATACAATTACTGGTAAAGGTACTGTTCGTCAATCATTACAAGAGCACGCGAGTGCGCTTGAAGAAGGTAAAGCCGATATTTTAGGTTTGTACATGATTGAGCAATTACTTAAAAAGGGCGAAATTACAGAAGGAACTATTGAAGATTATTACACGACCTTCATGGCGGGTATATTCCGCTCAGTTCGTTTTGGAGCATCAAGTGCGCATGGTAAAGCAAATATGATTCGCTTTAACTTTTTTGCTCAAGAAGGCGCTTTTTCTAAAAATGAAGAAGGCCTGTACCGCGTTAATATGGAAAAAATGAGCATTGCAATGGCCAAGCTTTCTCGCTTAATTTTAACCTTACAAGGTGATGGCGATTACGAAAAAGTAGATCAACTAATTGCAACGCATGGCGATATAAAAGAAGAACTTGCTGAAGACTTAGAAAAACTAAGTAAAGCAAATATCCCTGTAGATGTAACGTTTAAGCAAGGTAAAGAAGTACTAGGGCTTAAGTAGTTTTAGTTAAACTTAGTTAAACCCTAAAAAAGCGTTGCAGCTTAAAACTGCAGCGCTTTTTTTAACTCTGTAATTTGTACATCTGTATACGGCACAACTGGATACTTACCCCAAATTGGCGCAGGCCAAGCAGCATCAGTAGTAAAGCGTGCTATATGATGAATATGTAATTGCGGCACCATATTACCCAAGGCCGCTATGTTTAATTTATCCGGGCTAAACACATCCATTAATAATTCACTTAGCTTGGCTGACTCTTTTAAATACACAATTTGATCATCCTCAGATAAATCAATTATCTCTTTTAAGTTAGCCTGCCTAGGCACTAATACAAACCACGGATATTGGCTGTCGTTCAATAAAAGTACTTTACACAGTGGCCAATCGGCAAGCTCTATACAGTCGCGTTTAAGTTCTGGCGCTAGTTTAAATTCAGGGTGAGTCATTGTTATGTCCTACTTTGTCTTTAATAATCGCCACTTTATAGCATTTAGTTGCAGTTGCACACGCTTGGCTTTACCATCAAAGCAATATTTATAATAAGCTAAGGCAACCTTGTGCTAAAAAAAATAAAACACCTCTCACTAGCCCTACCATTAATGGTTGGCGCTATTAGTGTTCAAGCAAAACCTTTATCGTTGGAGCGTATTTTTGACGATCCGAGCCTTTCTGGTAAATCGCCTGTACAACTTAAATTTTCGCCTGACGGCAGCCGTGTAACTTATTTACAAGGCAAAAGCGATGACTACAACCGCTACGATTTATGGGAATACAATCTAAAAGATAACACCAACCGTGTGCTAGTTGATTCGGCAAAGTTATTTTCAGGCCCAGAAAACCTATCTGATGAAGAAAAAGCACGCCGCGAACGCCAACGTATTTTTGGTAAAGGCATATTAGAATACAAATGGTCTAAAGATGGCAAAGCACTTTTATTCCCACTCAATGGCGACCTTTATTATTACGATTTAGCCTCAGCTAAAAGTAAAAAACTAACCGACACTGAAGCATTTGAAACCGATGCACGCTTTTCACCTAAAGGTAACTACGTATCGTTTATTCGAGAGCAAAACCTTTATGCTTTAGAGCTTGAGTCTGGTAAAGAGATTCAGCTTAGTAAAGATGGCGGCGGCGTAATTAAAAACGGCATGGCCGAATTTGTTGCTCAAGAAGAAATGAGCCGTATGACAGGTTACTGGTGGTCAGGTGATGAAACTAAAATTGCCTATACACGCGTTGACGAAACCCCAGTAAAAGAAGCTATCCGTAACGAAATTTACGCTGATGAAGTTAAATTATTTAACCAGCGCTACCCGTTTACAGGTACCGATAACGTAAAAATTCAACTCGGTGTGGTTAAGCTAAATGACCAAAAAGTAGATTGGATTGATTTAGGTAAAGATGAAGACATTTATATCGCGCGTGCTAAGTGGCTAAAAGACGGCAATACACTGTCTTACCAATGGCAAAATCGCTCGCAACATAAATTAGAGCTTCGTTTTTATAACAGCGAAACTAAAGTCCAAAAAGTAGCATTAATCGAAAACAGCGAAACGTGGATTAACCTACATTTTGATCTTGAGTTTTTAAAAGACAAAAAACATTTTGTATGGGCATCTGAGCGCGACGGTTTTAAACACTTATATCTGTATCGCACAAACGGTCAACTTGTTCGTCAAATCACCTCTGGTGATTGGGCTGTTGATAGCTTAAAAGGTATTGATGAGAAAAAAGGCATTGTTTACTTTGCCGGCCGAAAAGATACACCGCTTGAAAGCCATTTATACAGCGCGCCTTTATTTAAAAAAGGCGATGCCAAACGTATCACCGAAAAAGGTCAGTACCATAATGTTGTGCTAGCAAAAGACAGCAAAACCTTTATCGATAATAGCTCGTCTGATAATAAACCAAATTCAGCAGCGCTTCGTAAAGTAAACGGCGAATTTATTACATGGCTTGAAGAAAATAAGCTAGATAGTAGCCACCCGCTTACTCCTTATTTAAGCGACTTAACAAAACCAGAATACGGCACAATTAAAGCCGATGATGGCCAAGTTATGCATTACCGTTTATTTAAGCCTAGCAACATTACTGATGGCAAAAAGCACCCTGTTATTGTTAACGTATACGGCGGCCCGCATGCCCAACGAGTGACAAATAGCTGGCGCAGTAAAAACTTGTACTTTCAGTACATGGCGCAACAAGGTTACGTAATTTTTCAACTGGATAACCGTGGTTCGTACAACCGTGGTAAAAAGTTTGAAGATGCTATTTATAAAAACCTAGGCGTGGTTGAAGTTGCCGATCAAATTAAAGGCGTAGAGTTTTTACGTACACTTGATTACGTAGACCCACAACGCATCGGTGTTTATGGCCACAGCTACGGCGGCTACATGGCACTTATGACTATGTTTAAAGCAGGCGATTACTTTCAAGCCGGCGTATCGGGTGCTCCTGTAACCGATTGGGCTCTATACGATACGCATTACACAGAGCGTTATTTAGGTCACCCTGATACGAATGCTAAAGGGTATGAAGACAGCGCAGTATTTCCATATGCTGATGGCTTAAAAGGCCCATTAATGATTTATCATGGAATGGCTGACGACAACGTGCTGTTTACGCATTCAACTAAATTGTTTAAACAACTGCAAGATAACGAAAAACAGTTTGAAATGATGACCTACCCAGGCTCTAAGCACAGCCTACGTGGTAAACAAGTGCAAACACACTTACATCAAACAATTACAAACTTCTTTAATCGTCATTTTGATGTTAAATAAGCAAGTAAAGTAATAACAGACTAAAGGCTGATTGATAAATCAGCCTTTTTTTTGCATTAATGGGCGTTAAGCCTAGATTAAACTCTTTTTTTAGCTACGCTTATTCTATGCGCTAAAGCGCACACTTTTTGAGGATAAATGTATGCCTAGTCTACGTAGTTTTAGTATATTCCAACGTTTCTCGCTGCTCATAGCTATTGTTGTATTTGGGCTTATAGCGCTTAGTGTAGCCAGCCTAACTCACCAATATAGCTCTCTTAAAAACGAGCAGTACCTTAAAACACAAAATGTAGTAGAAACTGCGTACAGTATAATCGAGCACTTTTATGACCTTGAGCAAAGTAATTCACTTACTCAACAACAAGCTCAATCGCAAGCACTTAATGCAATAAGAGCTCTGCGCTACGACAAAACCAATTACTTTTGGATTAACAACTACCAGCCAACAATGGTTATGCATCCTATAAAACCTGCGCTTGAAGGAAAAGATTTAACCAATAACAAAGACCCTGACGGCAAAGCATTGTTTGTTGATATGATTAATATAGTTAAACGCTCTGGCGAGGGATTTATTCCTTATAAATGGCCAAAACCAGGTAAAGAAAAACCCGTTGAAAAAATCGCATTTGTTAAAGGTTTTAATCAATGGCAATGGATTATTGGCTCAGGTGTTTATCTTGATTCAATTGACGAAGCATTTAGCGAGCAACGAAACCTTATAGTCGTCAGTGCAACAATTATGATTATTGCTGTTATTTTACTTAGTTACTTTATAGGCAAGAGCATTTTAATACCTACTCGTTTAGCGGCCGATATGATGAAAGACATTTCACAAGGTGAAGGCGATTTAACCCGTACATTAAATGAATCCGGTAACGATGAAATATCTGAACTATCACATTCATTTAATTTATTTGTTTTAAAAATGCGAGAGTCACTTGTTCATGTAGCACAAAGTGCAAACGACGTAAGTGAGCATGCGCATACAGTTGATGATTCAAGTAGAACAAGCCACTCGTTTATTGAGCTTCAAAACGATAGCTCAACCCAAGTTGCAGCTGCCATGGAGCAAATGACTCACCAAATACATGATGTAAGCCGTAACGCCGAAGCCGCAGAGCAAGCAGCTAAAGATGCAGCACAAAACGCATCAACGGGTAAAAATGTGGTTGCGCAAACAATTACAGCAATAGAAACACTCTCAAGCAACATAGAAACAGTCAGCCGTGTAACAGAAGATTTAGCCAACGAGAGCCATAATATAGGCTCTGTACTTGATGTAATAAGAAGCATATCGGAGCAAACAAACTTACTGGCATTAAACGCTGCCATTGAGGCTGCTCGCGCAGGAGAGCATGGCCGAGGATTTGCTGTTGTTGCAGATGAAGTAAGAACACTAGCCAGTCGTACAGGGCAAAGTACCGACGAAATTCAAACCATGATCACTAAACTTCAAGAAGGTGCAAAAGCAGCAGTAGAAGCAGTTAAATCAAGCCAAGCACTTTCAGTTTCTACCGTAGATCAGGCGTCATCGGCCAATACTTCACTTAATGAAATAGAACGACTTGTTTCAATTATTACCGAAATGAACAGCCAGATAGCACGCGCCACAGAGCAACAAACTCAAGCTGCCGACGAGGTTAATTTGCGTATTAATGAGCTATCTCAATCAACTGAGCAATCATTAAATAATACTAAACAGCTTACCGATGCCAGTGATAATCTTAAACAAAGTAGCCAAGAGCTTTCGAGCGTAGTTAATCGTTTTAAATTAGATTAATCGATACCGTTCTCATAAAATGCAAAAAGCCCTGAATTAACAGGGCTTTTTTATTGCATGTAAGTTTTTAGCTTACAAACAGTAACGTGCAAACAAGCTGGTTACTGATGCAGCCGTTGGCTTGCCATGCTGCCAATCACCGCCTTCAACACCGCTACCTGCAATGTCCATATGCACATAAGGTAGTGGCTGTGCAGAGTCGTTACCGTGTTTATCAAGCCCACCAACAATAGCCATAAACGCCATTGGGAACTGATGACCACGAGCAGTAACAGCAGATGCTGCGTTATTGCTAGATAAAACATCGTCAGCTAGCGTGCGTGGTTTAATAAAGTCGTAATCTTCACGGCGAGAACGCGATACTTCAGCGCCATCGGCCCACAAATCTCCAAGGTCAGCTATTTGACGTGAAACACCAGCGCTACGAGCTGGACCATTTTCAACATACGCACCGTATGGACCCATTGCACGTGCCGCGTGACCCGTTAATGTAGCAACAGTAAATAACGTTGGGTTTATTTCGCCTTTAGCTAAATCTTTCATTTCGCTAAGCAGGTCGCCCATTGCTAAGCGCCCTTCTGCATCGGTATTACCAATACGTACACGGATACCTTCGCGGCTAGTAATAATTTCATCTGGCACAAAACAATCCGAGCCAATAGAGTTACGAACAACAGCCAAGTACGATACTACTTTAACGCCTTTAGGCTGATAATCCGCAACAGCTTTCATAAAGCCCGCAACAGAAGCTGCGCCACCTTTATCACGACTCATGCCTGCCATGTGCCCGCCAACTTTTAAATCGGCGCCGCCTGTATCGTATACAAGACCCTTACCTACAAACATAAGTGTGCGAGTAATTTCGCCCTCTGGTACATATTCAAGCTTAACAACACGTGGGTGATGGCGCTCAACTGCATACGATGCACGAGCAACAGTGCTTAGCATTGGGTAGTTTTTATCAATAGCTGCAATATCATCAATTACGTCAACCGCAATGTTTGAGCCTTTAAATAAATCAACGCAGTAATCAGCAAAACGTGGTGGAGCCATACGCTCAGGTTCGGTGCCACATAAGTCACGCGCGGCATATTGGCCCGCAGCAATTGCATTAACAGCTTTAATTGTTTGCTCGCTTGCGCCAACTAAACCAATTTGAGTAATAGGTTCAATACTTTCACCGTGATATTCACGCGCTTCTAATGGCTGCCATAAGGCTTGGCAAGCGCCTAAATAAGCAACTTCTAAAGCATGCTGATAACGGCTATCGCCATTTAAATTTGGTAAAAATAATGCAGGGTTAACACTACCCGACGCTTTTGCTTCGTTAATTGCTAATTTAGCAGCATCAAAATAACGGCGAACATCGTCGTAATCTCTATTTAACGGACCCGTTGGCGCAAGTACAACGCGTTTGTTTTCAATCACTAATAAAGTAACTTGTTTACCAATACGAGAATCAACTTTTGCTTGGTCTAAAATAGCATCACGTAATGAGTTATTTGGTAATAGAGAAAAGTCATCACTAATAATAATAAGCGCATCATGAGATGTGCATTCAAGGCTTGCACTAACCGCTTGAGGGTATGCCATAAATAAAGTCCTGTTAGAAAACATAAGCCCCTATTATCGTCGATTTAAATATTGAAGACCAGCAAGGTGCGATGGGCTAATTATACAACTTGCCAATAAATGGCAACTTGGGGTTACAGGCTTTACAGCTTAATCGAGAATACTAAGTTGAAAGTTTTGTTCTGGCTCACTTTTAATGCCAACGCCTATGCCAAGTAATCTTACAGGTTGTTGTAGCCCTCGTTGATAGGCCTTAGTAAGAAGTTGAATAAATATTTCTGTGTTTAGCTCGTGGTATGCCTGATCGGCTGAGGTCACTACAAAATTTGCAAACTTCACTTTAACACTCAGCTTATTAATACGGTTTTGTAATTGCTGTTTATTAAGCCTTAAAACTAATTCGTCTAACAATTTTGGCAGCTCATCTAAGCACTCTTGTAAACTTGTTTTATTGTATTCGTAGGTATGCTCAACACTCAGCGACTTTCTGATGCGATCTGTTGATACTTTACCAACATATTCACCTGCACATTTTTGATAAAGCGACACACCAAAATTACCCACATGTTGCTGCATCCAGTTAACGCCTTTTTCACGAACATCCTTGCCGGTATATAAGCCTTTTAAATTTAGCTTTTCGAGCGTTACTTTACCCACCCCCGGAATTTTCCCCAGCGGTAATTGCGCTAAAAAGTCATCGACCTCATGAGGCAAAACGACAAATTGACCATTCGGTTTTTTTTCGTCGCTGGCTATTTTGGCAATAAATTTAATCGGTGCAATACCTGCTGATGCAGTGAGCCCTGTGGCATTGTAAATATCGGCTCTTATTTGCTGTGCAATAAGTGTGGCACTGCCTTTACAAGCAGTGCTGTCTGTTACATCTAGGTAGGCTTCGTCTAAAGAAAGAGGCTCAACTAAGTCTGTGTAGCGGCTAAATACTTCACGTATTTGATTTGAAGCTTCTTTGTATACAGCCATGCGCCCAGGGACAATAACTAAATCGGGGCATAATTGTTTAGCATGATAGTTCGACATAGCCGATCGTACGCCATATTCTCTAGCTATGTAGTTAGCGGTTGAGAGCACGCCTCGTCGGCTATTGCCTCCAATAGCAAGCGGTACACATGCAAGTTTTGGATTATCTCGCATTTCTACTGCTGCATAAAAGCAATCCATGTCTATGTGAATAAACTTCTTCATCACCACAACAATAACTGGTTATTTATACAGTCATTATTATAGAATCAAATGTGATAAGCAAGCCTAGGGCCTGTTTATCTTTCGAGGTTAAATTTGCAGCAGTATGTTTGGTATTTAGGCAAGGCAGAGCCTATGTAGTGTGGTTATTCCCCATAAATAGGCGATAACGTAGCACAAATGCCAAACATACGCTGCCCGAAGGGTTCTGCCTAGGGGCAATTTACTCTTTGTTGCTCGGTTTTTACTTAGCCCACTAGGTCACAAACCTCGCGCCGCGATTAAATAGCCCCTAGATTGAACAAATTTTAATCCTGAAAGGTCAACAGGCCCTAGTTAGCGATTAAAAAAAGCGCTTATTACCTTCTTGCTCTTTATAACCGCGCAACCAAAACATAACCTCGAAAAAAAACCCCGCTAACATTAAAATAATAGCGCCTGATTCGTTACCCATTGCGTAACAGGTAAAAGAAGCTATAAAAACCAAACAAGCTAAGGACCAATTAATTATGTTCTGCATATTTCTACCTCTGTGTGTTTTCTGTGTTTGTCTGTGTAATTTAACTGTAGACCTAAAATTAAATAGGTACAATCATCTTATAAAAAAACATGCCATTAATTACCTTGAGCTCGTAACCCCATGTTGATAATCTAAGTACTTTAAAATTAAGGGCCAATAAATAATGCAAACGTTTAAAGATCAGCACCCTATCCATACCGACATCACCGTAGCGTGGGCTGATATGGATGCACTACAACACGTAAATAATGTAGTGTATTTACGTTACTTTGAAATAGCCCGAATCGACTTCTTAAATAAAATAAATCTGTTCGATACAATAAGCCCTAATGGCGTGGGCCCGGTAATAAGCGAAAATAACATTCGTTATAAACGCCCAGTTACATTCCCAGATACGCTTACAGTCGGTGTTACTATTTCTGATATAAAAACAGACCGATTTGTTATGAATTACACCGTATTTAGTCACGCACAAAACGCTATAACAACAACAGGCACTTCAAAAGTGGTTATGTTTGATTTTGAAACAGGCCAAAAAGCCCTCATTGCAGAGCCTCTTTTATCGGCGTTAGTTAGCTACTCTCAAGACGAGCAATAAGGAATCCTCATGCAATACAGCCCACTTGGCAGCAGTGGTATTAACGTTTCAAGAGTATGTTTAGGCAGTATGACTTGGGGTAAACAAAATACTCAAAGCGATGCTGATGAACAAATAGCCTACGCGCTAGAGCAAGGCGTAAACTTTATTGATACAGCCGAAATGTATGCAGTACCGCCCTCTCCAGAGACCTATGGAAAAACTGAGGAAATTATTGGCGATTGGCTATCGCGTAATCAGCAAAAGCGCAGCGATGTGGTACTTGCTACAAAAATTGCAGGCAATGGATTATCGTGGGTACGTGATGGTGGCAATATTACGCGCCAAACGGTAATAGAAGCCGTAGACGATTCACTTAAGCGCCTTAAAACCGACTATATTGATTTATATCAGCTGCATTGGCCAAACCGCTCTACCCCGCACTTTGGCAGACAGTGGCCCGGCACTCTTAAATTTACCGACGTAAATACACAAGAGCAGCAAGCTAGTATGCTTGATATTCTAGAGGGCCTTAATAAATGTGTTAAAGCAGGTAAAATTAAGCACTGCGGTTTATCTGACGATACGCCATGGGGTATAAGCCAGTTTTTAAGTTTGGCCAAAGAGCATAACTTACCGCGTATGGTATCTATTCAAAATGAGTTTAGCTTAGCGCACGCTAAAGACTGGCCGTATTTAATAGAACAATGTGTACACGAAGATATTGCCTACTTACCGTGGTCGCCTTTAGCGGCTGGTTTATTAACGGGTAAATACCTAAACGGTGCTCGCCCAGAAGGATCACGTTGGACCTTCATGCAGCGCAACGGTATTTTTAGAGATACACCCAATGCAGAGCAAGCCACTAAGCAGTATGTTGATCTGGCTCATGCAAACAATATTACTCCAGCACAACTAGCACTCGCATGGTGTAACCAAGTAGATGGCGTAACCTCTTCAATTATTGGTGCAACAAGCATAGCCCAATTAAAAGAAGATATTGATGCATTTAACATCACGTTAAGCGACGAAATTCTTAGTGAGATTAACACTATATTTAGAAACTATCCTATGCCTTATTAAGCATGTATGAGTTAAAGCAGCCTTGAATGAGGTTGCTTTTTAACTAAAATATTTGACCCTACTACAACCAACACTATACTTTTATTAAGTTTTCTTAATTCAACGAACACTTATCAATGCTGAAAAACGGATACTATGCATTTTGCTTATTAATTGTATTTAACGCGCACGCCGTTGAGCAAAGAGTACAGCCCCTAGAAGAAATTATTTGGCTGCAAAGTTACACGCCCCCTTTTCATATAGCTAAAAGTGAAAGCGCACCACAAGGCGGAATTTGCGACAACCTAACCGAGCAACTCATTAGAACCATAACAGATGTAAAACATACCCGCTTAATTGTTCCTCAGCAGCGTATAAATAAATATTTAAATGAAGGAAAAAATGTATGTTTTCCGTGTGTTATTTATAAAAAAAATAATAACCAACAACTTAACTACTCAAATCCAACAACGGTATATCCCCCATTTTCAATTATCACGACTAAAGAGCTAAAGCCCAAATTAGAAGAAAAGCACGGCTCGCCTATTCACCTTATTAATTTATTAACCGACCCGCAATACGTATACGGGCAAGCTGCTGCACGTAAATTTACAACTAAAATTAATACAATTATTGAAAATACAAAACGAGATAAAGAGTCGTCGTTAAGTTGGAGTAGCGAAAATGAAAGTCAGGCTGTTATAGCACGCTTGAGTCACGGCTTTTTAGACTACTCAATTGATTACCCGTTTATGGCCGATTACTTTAATAAACAAGGAGAATATACGAATATAGAGAGTGTACCAATAGAAGAAAATGACATTCAATTTATACGAGGAGCAATAGGTTGTGCGGCTAACGCACCTAATAATTTTGCACAGCAAGCGCTTAAAAAAATTAACCGCGCACTAAAAAACAATGTACTACAATCGCCTGAGTATCAACAAAGTCAGCATAATTGGCTTAAAACTACCTTTGCAGACTTTGATCAACACTACCAACAGCAAGTTATTAATTTTTACTTACTTGCCACTGATGCTCAAGCAAGCACTGATCATTAGCATAAAGTGCCACAGCAAAAATACTTTTAGGTGTTACCTCGCCTACGCCCGACGGTGTGCCTGTCATTACTACATCACCATCTTCTAAGCTCATAAATTCACTAATTTCTTGTAAAATTGAGTCCGGATTATGCAGCATAAAATGAGTATCGCCTTGCTGAACTACTTTATTATTAATTTTAAGTTCAAAGGTAAAGTGCTTCATTGCATCAGTTAGCGCTACAAAATCAGTTAAAATTACAGAGCCGTCGAACGCTTTAGCGCGCTCCCATGGAAGTCCTTTATTTTTTAATTTACTTTGCACAGTACGCTTAGTTAAATCAAGGCCGAGTCCAACACCTACAAATTTTTTATTTTTAACTACAAAACATAGCTCGGTTTCATAATGCAACGTATCGCCGTTGTGAGCTGCAAATAACGTGTTAGTAATTGCGCTATTTGGCTTATTAAATAACACCATTTGATCTGGCGTTTCGTTATTTAGCTCTGCAATGTGTGCTGTATAATTACGGCCAACACACACTACTTTTGATGGTGTTAATTCTTCAGATACTAACTTTATTGAATGCATATAAATAATGTCTCAGTTATTGGACCTGTTGACCTTTCAGGATTAAAATTCGTTCAATCTAGGGGCTATTTAATCGCGGCGCGAGGTTTGTAACCTAGTGGGCTCGATAACTGCTCCTGCGTTATTCTACTGACTTACATCCACGTAAGAATAAGTAAAAACCGAGTAAAGCTTCCGCGTCCTGCTCACGCCCCTTACCTAAATCCATGTAGGCAACAAAGAGTAAATAGCCCCTGGGCAGAACCCTTCTGGCAGCGCATGTTTGGCATTTGTGCTACGTTATCGCCTATTTATGGGGAATAACCACACTACATAGGCTCTGCCTTGCCTAAATACCAAACATACTGCTGCAAATTTAACCTCGAAAGATAAACAGGCCCTAGCTAATAAGCGTTTCAAGTAAGCTCAAATTAATAGGTTTAAGTAAAACTCGGTCAATATTTAAATCTTTTATTTCTCTAGGGTCTGGCTCTGCGCCACTTACAATCACCAAGCGTAGCTCTGGATATCGCTCATTAACTTGCTGGCCTAAATCAATGCCACGCCCATCGGGTAAATGCATGTCTAACAATACCTTATTAAATTGCTGGTCGTGATTAAGTATTTGCAAACATTGTGCGCAGCTAGACGCAATGACGGTTTCAACGCCTAGACTTTCTAAAAGTAGCTGCGTAATTTGCGCTGCATCGTGATCGTCTTCAACAAGTAAAAAGCGCTGCTTTTTCTCGGTTAAGCCCTTACTACAATTTATATCTTTAGCTTGCGGTGCATGCTCTGGCGCTACCAAATAATCTTGCAAACATTGATATAAAGCCGCGCTATCAACAGGTTTTGGTATTACATCGTTAAAGCCAAGTGCAGCAAGCTCCTCATGTATGCCTTTCATAGTAGCGGCAGTGAGCGCGATTATTGGGCCTTTGTAACCCATTTTTCTAAGCTCTATGGTAGCTTCCTTGCCGCCCATTACAGGCATATGAATATCAATAAAAATAATGTCGTAAGGCGCTTTATACGCATCTGCAATACGCACCTTTTCAAGCGCTTGTTGGCCATGTTCGGCATAATCGACGCGCGCACCACAGGTACTGATCATATGACCAACTAGCATGCGTAAATCACGTAAATCATCAACTACTAATACTCGCCCATGCACTTTACATGGAGCCGATTTACTTTGTAGTTGCGGCGCACTGCTAAAATTAAGTACCTGTCGTTCTACTTCGCTAATATCACCTGGGTAAACCGAAATAGTAAACGTAGAGCCTTTGCCAATTTCAGAATGCAAACTAATATCACCGTGCATACGTGCTAACAATTCAGCACATATTGCCAAACCCAAACCTGCACCACCTACAGAGCGTGATTCTACATCAGCTATTTGTTCAAATGGCTTAAATATCAGTTCTTGTTTTTCAGGAGCAATGCCCATGCCTGAGTCTTTAATGCTAAAAAACAGCATTTCGGTGTCATCAACCCACTGCGTCCACGCATTAACAACAATTTCGCCTTTATCGGTAAATTTAACCGCATTGTTTATTAGGTTTATTAAAATTTGGCGAACTCTTGTTGCATCAAGTCGTGCAACCAAAGGTAATGGCTGATGAGATTCAAAGCGCAGCGTAAGGCCCTTATCTAGCACCGATACGCGCATTAGCGTGTATACATCGGCAAGCATGCTATCAAGGTTAACTTCGCTTAGGGTCAGCTCCAGTTTATCGGCGGCTATTTTAGATAAGTCGAGCACATCGTTTAATAAGCTTAATAAGTGTTTACCGTTTCGATAAATAACACCCAATTCATTTTCTGCTTGCTGACTAAAGTCGCTCTGCATTAATAGTTCGGTGTAACCTAAAATAGACGATAGAGGAGTACGTAATTCGTGGCTTAAATGAGCTAAAAAGCGGTCTTTTGAGCGATTTTCGGCTTCGGCTTTTAAACGCTCTACTCGCTCACCTTCAACATCTTTACGAGCAAGTGCATAGCGAATAGCGCGCGCAAAGCGGCTCGAACTCATTTCTGTTTTTATTAAATAATCTACTGCACCGGCATCAAGCGCCGCCGAGTCTAACTCGTCGTTTGACTGCCCGGTAAGCATAATAATTGGGCCGCTAAAGCCATTAGCAATGGCTTCTTTTAGTACATCTAAACCATTAGATGCACCCAAGCGGTAATCAAGCAGGCAAATGTCGTGCTCATTTTTGCTAAGCGTTGCAATTGCCTGCTCTGGGGAACTTATCCATTGAATGTTAAACGTGTGTGAATCCAATTGGTCCAGATAGTCGCAGGTGAGTATGTAATCATCTTCATCATCTTCTACAAGCAGCAACTGAGTCACTTTATCTAACATACAATCTCCATTAATCGTTAAATGTTGTCGGTAGCTCTACAAACTCTACCCAGTATTTTCCTAGCGTTTTCATCAAATCAACTAAACCATCAAACGTCACAGGCTTTGTAATATAAGATGCAGCACCTAAGTTATACCCTTTAACCATGTCTTCTTCTTGCTTAGACGTAGTTAAAATAACAACCGGAATTCCCTTTAAGTTAGGGTTCCCTTTTATAGCTTCAAGCGCTTCACGACCATCCATTCTTGGCATGTTTAAATCAAGTAATATCAATCCTGGTCGTGGCGACACTGTTTTGTCTTCAAACTTACCTTTACGTTCTAAATATTCAAGTAACTCAACGCCATCTTCAACAAAATGAAGCTCGTTAAGTACACGGCTTTCGGCAAGGGCATCTTGTGTTAACAAACGATCATCTTCATCATCGTCTGCCATTAAAATAGTAATAGGTTTTACTTTTGAATAGGGCATTTAAGCCTCTCCTTGCAATGTGAAAAGCGCAGCTTCCACAGGTAGTTTTATAATGAAGGTTGCACCTTCACCGTCTTTACTTATTGCTGTAATTGTTCCGCCGTGGCGCTCCACAATACGCCTACATACAGAAAGACCAATACCTGTGCCTTTATATTGTGAGCGACCGTGCAAACGTTGAAACGGTACAAATATTTTATCGGCATAGTCCTGTGAAAAACCAATACCGTTATCTTCTATAGTAATAACTTGAAAGCTCAAATTGGTATTATGATCCTCACTAAAAATATCTTTATCTTGGTAGCTGATTTTTATATGTGGACTTACACCTGGGCGCCTAAATTTAACAGCGTTCGACAACAAGTTTAAAAACAGCTGCTGCATTTGGCTTTTATCAGCCTGAATAACCGGTAAGTCTTCTACATCAATTTGTGCATCTGACTCTTTTATCGCAATTTCTAAATCACTTAATATATCGGTTACTACTTCGTTTAAATTTGTATCATCGAAGTCTTTACCGCGTGTTGTAATACGCGAGAACTCTAATAGGTCATTAATTAAGTTAGACATGCGTTGCGCTGCATTTTTCATGCGGCCAATGTAATCAATCCCTTTTTCACCCAGCTCATCTTTAAACATTGTTTCTAGGCGGTCACTAAAGGCTTGAATTTTTCTAAGCGGTTCTTGTAAGTCATGACTTGCTACAAAAGCAAATTCTTCAAGCTCTCGGTTACTTCGGCTCAGTTCGTCAGAATACAACGTTAATTCTTGCGTACGCTCAGACACTTTAGTTGCTAAAGTCTCGTTTTGTTTCTCAAGCTCAAAACGATACTTAGCTGCATTTCTCAAATTAAGACGTGTCATTACAAACATACCAATAATAAGTAATAAGCTTGTGATTGCTGTAATAGCAAACGTGATTTTAGCTTCATTCTTAATTTGCGCTAACTTTGAAAAATGGCTCACTTTAAAGAGTAATTCACGGTCTTGAATTTCATTAACATACTCTCTAATTTGCTTATAAAGCTCCCGACCTTTATGTGTATTTAACACATAAATTGCACGTCGCTCTTTGTCATCTAAAGCAAGATTAACCGTTTGTTTTAGCTCTTTAATTTTGCTATCAACTAGTACTAACAACTGAGCAATACGCTCAGCTTGGCCGTCAATCTCAGAGTGTAGTGACTTAACATGATCTGTTTGAGCTTCAATTTGTCCAATAGCATCGTAATAAGGCGTTAAATAATCAGTCTCTTCTGTTAATAAATAACCGCGCTGACCCGACTCAGCCTGAACTACTGATAAATGCAGTTGCTCAATTCCCGTTGTCAGCATATTAGTATTGTCTAAACTCTTTTGGGTTTGCGTTAAACCTTGAATCGTATTCAATGCTAAAACTGCGTTACCTACAATAATACTTAACACAACAACTATTAAAGCTGCCCAAGTAACATTCG
The DNA here is from genome assembly GCF_011378625.1 of Pseudoalteromonas sp. c7(2019). NCBI lineage: Bacteria > Pseudomonadati > Pseudomonadota > Gammaproteobacteria > Alteromonadales > Pseudoalteromonadaceae > Pseudoalteromonas > Pseudoalteromonas sp. c7(2019). The sequence continues at coordinate 185,904 of NZ_WTKS01000003.1, forward strand.
CTTTACCTTGCTGTTTTTGCTTGCTCATTTAGCTTCCCGAATTAGAGTTTGTACAACACTTACTATTTATTGAGAGTCAGTTATTTTTTGTAAACTTTCACTACACTGTTGGCAATTGTTAATAATTTTATCAAGTGCATCTAGCGCTTTTTCTTTTGGCATATCGTTTTCAAGTACCAACTTAATAAGCTCTGCATTCATCGATATACGATTAAGCGGCGCTCTTGCATCGTGTACTAATTTGTTTAGTTGCTCTGTTTGGTTATCGGATGTCATGCCCTTCCTCAAATCTATTTATATTCGCCAATACCGCCATATGCATTAAGGCGGTTATAAAGTGTTTTGGTGCTAATACCCAGCATTTGTGCAGCAAGCGTTTTATTACCTTGCACCTTATCAAGCGTTGCATGAATAAGTTCTTTTTCAACTTCTTCAATGGTTTGTCCTGCTGATACTGGCTTTTCGGCCGCTTGGTTATTAACGCGCGAAAAAGGCGACTCTAAATTATCAGGTAGAGTAATGTCGCTGGTTTGCGGATCGCTCATAATAAATGCACGGTGTATAGCGTGGCGAAGCTCTCGCACATTACCGGGCCATTCATAGCTTTGCAGTTCTTTGAGCTGCGTTGGCGTCCAACTAAATGGGGTACCGTTTTCATCATTAAGTTGATCTAAAAATGCTTTAGCTAATAAAGGAATATCTTCTTTTCTATCGCGAAGTGGCGGTATATCAATAGGAAAAACAGCCAACCTAAAGTAAATATCTTCACGAATAATATTATTTTGCGCTAAATCGGTAAGCGAGCGGTTAGTGGCTGAAATAACACGACAATTGGTTGGTATTTCTCTGTTACCACCTACGCGTGTTACTTTTTTAGTTTCAAGTACTCGCAGTAAATTTGGCTGCATATCAATTGGCATTTCGGTTACTTCATCTAAAAACAAAGTACCGTTATTTGATTGCTCAAACACACCTTCTTTACGTGCTATTGCGCCTGTAAATGCGCCTTTTTCGTGGCCAAATAACTCACTACCAATTAACTCTTTTGAAAGTGCGCCACAGTTGCTAGCAACTAATGGGCCTTCGCACTGGCTTGCGTTATGAATAGCTTGAGCCACTACTTCTTTACCTGCACCACTTTCACCCATAAGCATCACGTTAGCGTTTGTTTTAGCTACGCGTTCAATCATGTTGTATAGTTTTTGCATTGGCTCAGACTCACCAATTAACCCACCAAAGTGACGTGTAATACCGCTCGACTTGGCTTTTTTAACTGTTTTTTTAGGGCCATTTAAAACGAGTTCTAAATCTTCGCGTTGTAATGGTTTTAATAAATGCCCTACATTTGGCTCACACATTTCAGCTAAAATGCCTTTAACTGAAGGATGACCCGATATAAGTGTAATTTTTGGAGATTGCCCAATCGTTTTTAAATGATCAAGTAAGTGCAAACCGCTACCATCAGGTAACATAAAATCAAGTAGCACATGGTCAAAGGTATTATTTTCAAACCATTGATGTGCTTCTTTTAAACTGGTGGCGGTGCTTATGTTGTGGCCGAGGAATTCGACTATGTGGCAAACAACGTCACTAAATTCAACGTCATCGTCTACTAAAAGTATGTCTAACATGATAAATCCCTATGCTTTTTTTCTTATTCTACGCATCCTAAATATTAATTTAAAGGCACGCCTAGAATCTAATTACTTAAATAGCTAATTAATCCAATGCTATTTATTTTAACAACCTTATATTTACGTATGCTTAAAAAAATCGATCATAAAATATAAAAATAATTAAAATCGTTTCTATTTATAGAATGGTAGCAACTGTTATTATCAAAAACCTAAAAGAGGAGACGAAATGCAGCAATTAAAAACCTTAATTCATTCAGGTATTAATATTGACCACGGTAGTCAGTTTACGCGCTTAACAGCTCGCGCCATTGTTATTAAAAATAATAAAATACTTTTAATGTATACAAACCGCTATGAAGATTACAGCTTACCTGGTGGCGGAGTAGATGAAGGCGAAAGTATTGAACAAGGCTTAATTCGCGAACTAAGCGAAGAAACCGGTGCACAACAAATAAGTGTAGTTAAAGCCTTTGGACTCTATGAAGAGTATCGCCCTTGGTATAAAGAAGACTTTGATATTATTCATATCAAATCGTATTGCTTTGTATGTAATATTGCCGACGAGTTTGGCAAAGCACAGTTAGAGCATTACGAGCAGCAAAATGGCATGACTGCTAAATGGGTTGATATTAACGATGCAATTGCTCATAACGAGCGCACACTTGCTAACAGTGAAAAACAAGGACTCTCCATTTTACGAGAAACCTACCTACTAAAGCGCATTGCTAAAGAACTTCTATAAGTTGAATTAGCATGAGCAGTCAATCTTGTAAATTTTGCATCAATCAGAACTTTTTACTGCTTTGGGTAATATATTCATAGTAGTAAAAAGTTATTAGCAGAATAAAAAATTAAAAATAAATACTACATTTCAATAGCTTGAGATTAATTAATACTGTTTTTTTGATATTGGCTTTCGTTTTGCACTATCACCATTACATAATTTGTAAGGAGATAGAAATGAGTAACACAGTTAAAACGATTAATCCGGCAACTGAGCAAACCATTGAAACCTACACGCTACTTTCTCAAAAAGAAGCAGAACAGGTAATCGAAAAATCTCACGAAACATATTTAAAATGGCGCTTAACGTCGTTCACTGAACGTGCGAGATATCTTAATAAGTTAGCCTCACTTTTCGAAGAGCAAAAAGAATCTATCGCAAAACTCATGACCGAAGAAATGGGTAAAGTATACGAGCAAGGCTTTCAAGAAGTTGAACTATGTGCAGGAATTTGTCGTTACACAGCCGAACAAGGCCCACAAGTACTTGCTGACGAAGAACGTGATATGGACGGCGGCCGTGCAATTATCAGCTACCAACCAACAGGTGTACTGTTAGGTATTCAACCGTGGAACTTCCCGCTTTATCAGGTAATTCGCTACAGTGCTGCCAACATAATGGCGGGTAACACAACCGTATTAAAACATGCTGGTAACGTATTTGGCATGGCTGAAAAAATTGAAGAGCTATTTAAACAAGCTGGTTTCCCAGAGTACTGTTTCAGCAACTTACTCATCGACGGTAAAACCGCCAGCTCACTCATTGCGCACAAAGCAATTAGCGGCGTAACCTTTACGGGTAGCGATGCCACAGGTAAAAAAGTAGCTGAAGAAGCGGGTAAACACGCTAAAAAGACAGTGTTAGAGCTTGGTAGTAATGACGCTTACTTAGTACTCGATGACGCAGATTTAGAGCTTGCAGTTAAAACCTGTGTAACAGGTCGCATGATCAATAACGGCGAAACGTGTGTTTCAGCTAAACGTTATGTTGTTGTTGAGTCACTTTACGATGACTTTAAAGCACAAATTAAAGAGCAGTTTGAAGCCATGAAAATGGGCGACCCAATGGCAGATGACACAGACTTAGGTCCAATGGCCCGTGAAGATTTACGCGACGGTATTCACGACCAAGTAATGGAATCAGTTAAAGCAGGTGCAAACATAGTAACGGGTGGCGAAATACCATCGCAAACGGGCTATTACTACCCACCTACTCTACTAGATAACCTATCACCTGGTATGCCGGCCTACGACGACGAATTATTTGGCCCTGTCGCTTCGCTTATTAAAGCCAAAGATAACGACGATGCTATGCGCATCGCCAACGATTCTCGCTACGGTTTAGGCGGTGGTATTTTCTCAAAAGACGAGAAAAAAGCCATTGAGCTTGCTAAAAAGTACTTCGACACCGGCATGATCAACATTAACGGCTACGGTTTAGCACAACCTAACTTACCATTTGGTGGTGTTAAAGGCAGTGGCTACGGCCGAGAACACGGCGGTTTTGGTATGCGCGAATTTGTTAATGTTAAAAGCATTATGATCGCCAGCTAATTTAGCTGCATAAATGAAATAAGTGTTTAAAATATAAAAATTACTAAGCCTAAAAGTGGGTAACCACTTTTAGGCTTTTTTATGACTTTTAGAAAGTAGTTTTCAGGAAACAATACTTAGTTTTTGGTAAGAGACAGTACCAAATTTTAAGAGAGAGTACCGAGTTTTGGATATATTCGTAGGTGCGATTTTACATCGCGCTTTTAATCTGAGGAGTCAAAGACTGCAAACATAGCCTTTAATGGGGAATAAATATCGTGGTCTAATTTTATATTTAATCGTAGACACTTATATCACCTAAGTGTTTAGTCGTTTTTCAATGCTCTAGCTAAATCATTTACTGCGACCTGAACAACTAACCAAGAAATATCACATGTATCTGCATCAGGGTACATTTTACTAGCCATTTGCTCATAAGGATGTATTAGATTTCGGAACCCTCTAAGTGCACGGGAGAACTGTCTAGCATTTAAACCTAACCAACCTACATGATGTGTTACATCAATTACTATTTTTCGCTTACTAGCGTTACTTATAGCTGGCTCTTGGTATTTTACGAGAAAGTTTGATGAGGAATGGAGAATGATTAGATAATATTTAGCTAGGTACTCAAAGCGCTTTTTCTCAAGCCCTAGTATTAGAAAAGCTATCGAACGCTTAGTGAATAAACTAAATTGCATAATAATCGAGTTAATTCGTTTATCTGATTTATATTTTTCAACTTCAATAAACTTTGTGCCCATTTTACGTTTCGTATTTTGCTGGAGCATCCATAAAGTGAAAACTGCCCCAGAGTAATAGTAAAAAAAACATGGGCAGAGAAGCCAATATAAGGTCATATTCTACAAAATTATCGCTAAGCCAATAGCATCCAAAAAACACCATGGGATATATTAAAACGCCCCATAGAAAAAATTTATTCATGATTCTATTAAACAATGGAATATTAATACTAGGCTTACTTCCTAAGCCCATAAGACTAGCGATAACTGCAAATGGGTATACAAGTAAAGGAATAGCACCTAAAACCAATAAAGTAAGCCGAAAAAACTCAAACATATAATCGAACATCCAACGTTTTGAACGTATTAACGCTATTCTCAATGACTAAAAAGTACAAACAAGGTAAGTTAATTGCCAGCGCTTATTTTGAGAGCTTTACCACTCTTTACTTCTAAGAAAACAAGTATATATATTAAAAATAAAGTATAAACCAAATAACACAGTAACAATTCAACACAAGTCAGGCTTCAGCTATTAATAACTCAATGCTTTATATAAATACCGCTATATCTAACGTTACTAATCAAACCTCGGCACCTTTCGCTTATCGGCTTTACTCATTGCGAGCTCTTGGATTTCTTCTTGCTTGTGCTGCGCCGATTTAGTTTCTAATGACTGCTGATTAGCGTTTTCGTAAGAAAGCTCAGTGAGTAGCGCAAAGTGATCTGAGCCATACTTAGCTAAGCGCTTAATACGCTTTACTTTAAAGCCTTCGCTGTGAAATAAATGATCGAGCGGCCAACGCATAAAAAAGTAGCCTGCATGAAAGGTATTATAAAAACCACGGCCTTTTCGAGGGTCTAAAAAGCCACTTATTTGCATAAACAAACGGGTGCTGCGCGACCACGCTACGTCGTTTAAATCTCCGGCAACTATGGTAGGTCGTGTAGGGTTTTTAAGTGCTTTAGCCACCATTATTAGCTCTGAGTCGCGCGGACGTGATGAGTCTTCCTCTGTCGGGCTTGGTGGTGCTGGGTGAATAAAGTGCCCTTGCATTTGTAGGCCTTCATCGTTTTCAAACAAAATATGAATTGAGGGAATATCTTCTTCTATAAGCTCACATATTTGTGCATCGAGTATTTTAAACTTGCTGTATAAGTGCATGCCATAACGATTGTCTTTAGGGCATTCTATGTAATACGGGTAATTTTTTTTAATGACTGATAATTTATTTTCCCACCAGCTATCGCTCTCAAGCGTAATAAGTAGGTCGGGTTGATGCTCATCAACAAGACTAATTAACTGCTCACTTTTATGGTTCGACATAAGTACATTTGCCGACATAATTCGAATGCTATGGTCGATGTGCTTAGGTGCGCTTTGCACTTCTTTTTTAGCAAGCCACGTATACGGGTAAATCCATTTACCTTGTAAAATCATTATAAGTAATGAGGTTAAGGCTATAAATACATAGCCTATTGCGCTACTTTGCCATAATAAAAACAACGAAGTAACAGCTACAAAACTGGCAATATAAAATACCTGCAAACGAACAAAGTCGCAGCTACGCACTAAGTAATGCTGGCTGTACGACATAGGTAATAAGGTAACCAGTAAAAAAAAGCCAATAATTATAGCCAGCGCAATGAGCATTTTAATATCCTTATAACGTTAATTTAGCGACTTAAAATTGAAAGTATTTCTCGAGTATCGTGCACCATATGGATAACTGTACGGTCTATTTCTATACTCACTGTACCATTATCTCTAGAGCGTTCAATCACTCTACCTCTTTTGTATAAATCGCGTTCTAAAAAGTCGCCTCGATGATAGCTTTTACTTAGCCCTGGTGGCGTCCAACCTGCGCGAATTAACTGCTTTGCCTCTTTTTTAGAAAGGTAGTCATTGTCGTTGTGTTTATGTGAATGATGCTTATTATGGCCGTGTTTATGACCATGCTTATCTTTATGCGGTTTTGCGTCTGCGCTTATTGAGCATAAAGCCAATGCTATTAGTGCTGTGTATGTTAGTACTCTCATAAATAATCTCTAGCATAATTAATAGCTAAAGGTTAACAAACACGGCTGAACATCATATGAAACAACTTACACTTATTTAACGCTGTTTATATTGTGTTTTACAGTGGCTTCGCATAATAGCGGGATCGCGTAATTTTAAATGTTTTGTTTTACGACCTGCATGGCGCTTACGCCACACTTTAAAACTGCCTTTTGAAACATTGTCTCGCATAAAAACCACCAGCTGCGGATACTTTAATCCGTATAGCTGCTCTATGGCCTCGTAGGGGGTTCTATCTTCCCACGCCATTTCGATAATGCGTGACTGCTGCTCTGCGTTAAACATGGTATATCTCACAAAATTTAACTTATACGCTAGGTAAAAATACTTAGATCAATGCAATTAAGCTCAGTAACTGTATAATTGGCGTTCAAGTTATGTACTTTAAAAGATATCGAATTTATATTTATGCGCGCAATATTCCTGTTTTTAGCTTTAACTTTACCTTCGTTATTACTTGCAGCGCCAAGTAAAACCCTGCGCTGCGTAACAACCCACTACCCGCCTTTTACTATATTTGATGAGAAAAGCGATAAGTTCACAGGTTTAGATATTGAATATTTAACCTTTATTGAGCGTAATTTAAATCTTAAAATTGACGTAATTCATCTGCCATGGGCGCGCGTTAAAAAAGAAATGGCGCTGGGTTACTACGACTGCTATTTCTCCTTGGCCAATACAGAGGAACGTGCAAAGTATTTAGATTTTACAAGTGTGCCCTTGCATACTACTAAGTATGGTTTATTTACTTTAAACAAAGATAAACTGCTCACTGACGATTTATCAAATACCCCAATAGCGATGCTGCGCGGCGTTGTTTTGCCTGAGGTTATTGCTAAAAAGTACAGCCTTGATGAGAATAATCTACTTCGCTCACTTTCAACTAAAGACACTTTTGAGCTACTAGAAAAAAAACGTGTTGAATACGCAATAACTAACTATCAAGCAGGTTTGTGGTACTCAAAAGAATATAAAAACATTTATGCTCGGCAATTAAATGAGTTTACGTTTCCTACTTACATTGCTTTTAAGCGTGGCGTAATTGATACAAAATTAGTTGATGAGCAAATAAAACGTTTTAAAGCACAAACTCAATAATTAACACTGCACACGTTAAGAGATAACCAATGTTTACAAAACTACCAAAATGGGTTGAATATGGCGCGTTTACGCTCGCATTTATAGCGGGCGTAATAAACGCTGTAGGCTTATTAGGATTTGAGCATCAGGCTATTTCGCATGTATCTGGCTCTGTTACTTTACTTGGTATTAAAGTAATAACTAACCCCAGCACTGCCTTATTGCTACTTTCAATAATTATCAGCTTTATGTTGGGCTCTGCGCTGTCGGGCTTTTTGCTCTCTGGTGGCTCATTAAAACTTGGTCGTCATTACGACACTTTGCTTTTTATTGAAGGACTGTTATTACTGGCGAGTGCTTATTTACTTAAAAATACATTCGTTTACGGTATTGTTTTAACGTCTGCTGCGTGTGGGCTACAAAATGCGCTAGCAACTAATTACAGTGGTGCAGTTATACGTACCACACATTTAACCGGTATTTTTACCGACCTTGGCTTAATGATCGGAAAAGCGCTAAAAGGTGAGCAATTTGATACGCGTAAATGCGTTATATTTTTACTCATTATAAGCGGCTTTTTACTAGGTGGGATTGTTGGTTATATTTTATTTGAGTACTTTTTAGTGCTCGCGTTATTATTTCCGGCAGCCGCATGCTTTATATTATCTTTCATATACAAAATACATAGGTTACGTACACTTTAACGCAACGAGTTTAAAAGCACATTAAAACCGCATATTATAGAGGTAATGCAATATAGATTACTTTCAAGGAATGTATGAAACCTTATTTTTTGCCGCTGATATTACCCTTTAGCCACACTGCGTTTGCCGATAATCAAAATAATGATGCAATAGAAACCATAACAACCACTGCATCACGTATTGAAGCGCTATCTACCCCACTCCCTTTATCAATAAGCACACTAAATCAAGCGCAGCTAAATAGCATAGCCCCTACCCATATTGAAGAAGCTCTGCAACGTGTAGCGGGTGCTAATATTCAACGCGGAAATGGCCAAGAGTATTTACCCGCGCTTCGCTCACAAGTGCTTTCGGGCGCAGGCGCTTGTGGTGGCATATTGACTTTGGAGGATGGCATACCACTGAGAGCAGCTGGGTTTTGTAACATAAACGAGCTATTTGAAGCGCACAGTGAAATGGCGCAGCGCATTGAGGTGCTAAAAGGCCCTGGCTCTGCACTTTATGGCTCAAACGCTGTGCATGGTGTTATTAATGTAATAACACCCGACACCACACAAGGCGGTGGTTTAGTTGGTTTAGATTATGGCTCGTACGGCTATACTCGCTACAAATTACGTGCAGGACAAGATTACGGCAACAGCGGTATAGGCATTAACGCAAGTGTTACCGACGATAGCGGTTACCGCGACGACGAAAGCGTAGAACAACAAAAAGTAAATATTCGCCATCGCTATTCAAATAATAATTTATTACTTACCTCAGGCCTTACTTACACAAATCTTGATCAGCAAACGGCTGGATTTATTACAGGCTTTGAAAGCTATAAAAACGAAGACCTCTCGCAAAAAAACTTTGACCCAGACGCATTTAGAAAAGCACGTGCATTTAGAGCATGGAGCAATGCAATATGGCAATTAAATAACGATGATGTGCTCTCTACTACGTTATATTTTCGCGACCAAAGCATGGACTTTTTTAAGCACTTTTTACCCGGCACACCGCTTGAAAAAAACAGTCAAACCGGCTTTGGTGTGCAATCGCTTTATCAGCATAATTTACAAAGTAATGTAAAAGTAAACCTAGGGCTTGATGGCGAATACACGCAAGCCGACTTTACTCAAAGTCAAAACGAGCCAACGCAAGGCTCTGCATTTTTAGTCGCGACAGTGCCACAAGGCAAACATTACGATTACGATGTAAACGCCACGCTTTATGCCCCTTTTGCATCGCTTGATTGGCAATTAAATAAATGGTTACTTACCGCAGGTGTGCGCTACGAGCATATGCAGTATGACTATACCAATAATATGCTTGCAGGTAGAACAAAAGACGATGGCACAGAATGCGGCTTTGGTGGCTGCCGATACAGCCGCCCAGCGAGTGCTAAAAATAGTTTTAGTAATCTATCGCCAAAGCTTGGGGTTAGTTATCAGTACAATACAAATAACACGCTTTATGCAAACTTTTCTCGCGGTTACAGAGCGCCACAAGCGGCTGAGCTATACCAATTACAACGCGAGCAAACTACTGCAAATTTAAGCGCCGAAATAGCGAATAACGCAGAGCTGGGTATTAAAGGGATTAACGAAAAACTACGTTATGGTGTGTCACTTTACGCTATGAGTAAACACAATACGATTTACCGCGATAGTGACTTTTTTACGGTAAATAATGGCAGCTCTCGCCATCGTGGTATTGAGCTTGAGCTTGACTACCAGCTCACCAAGTCGCTTGCGCTTAACTTTGCTGGCACTCACGCAAAGCATACTTATACTAACAACCAAGTACTTAACGGTTTAAATATAAACGGCAACGACATAGATACCGCGCCGCGTAATATTGCTAATCTTGATTTAACATGGCAAGCACTCAGCAATACGCAACTTGCTTTGCAATGGCATCGCGTTGGTAACTACTACACCGACCCAGAAAACTTAAATAAATACCAAGGGCATGATGTTTTAAGCCTACGCGCACAGTGGCAAGTTACTAATAACCTTGAAGTGCTTGCCCGCATTATTAATTTAACTAATGAGGCTTATGCGGAGCGGGCCGATTACACCAGTTTTACCGGCGACAGGTACTTTCCTGGTAGGCCTCGTAACGCGATGCTTTCGGCAACTTACACGTGGTAATGCTTATTTAAGGGCTAAGCTAATTTAGCTGATTTAAGTCGCTCATGTATTTCATGGGCGACTTTTTCATCACCTTTTTAAACATAGTAATAAATGCACTCACCGACTCATACCCTAGTAACTCCGACACCTGCTGCACACTTTGCTTATCTGAAAGCGCTTTTAGGGCTGTAATTATATGTAATTGCGTACGCCACTTTCCAAATGTCATACCGGTTTCTTTTTTAATTAACCGCGCTAATGTGCGCTCAGTTAATGCAAACTGCTTAGCCCATTGTGGTAGTGTTTTTCGATTGTTTGGCTTGTTTATAAGCTGATCGCTCATAGTTTGAATTACCTCGTTTTTAGATAATACAAAATCCAGTGGCTGTACGGGCATTTCAATAAGTTGATCAAACAACACCTGCGCTAAACGTGCTGTTTTACTACTTAAAACATAGTGCTGATTATGCCCAGCCAACTCGCACATTAGCTCTTTAACCAGTGGCGTAATAGCTAATGTACACGTATTTAGCGGCATACCACTTTTACTACTATCAATAAATAAATGACAGAGCTTTGCGTTATCAGACGCCCTATTACTATGCACTTTTTGTGCGGGGATCCAAATTGCACTGTGCGTAGGCACCATCCACATTTTTGCCGACACTTCGCAGGTTACATAACCATGCAGGGCTAAAATTAATTGCCCTTTAGGATGGGTATGCAGTGGTATTTCGTGACTTGCATGGGCATGCTCTATTTTGGCTATTATGGGCTGCGCCATAGTTTCAAAATTTTTAATGTCGTCCCAGCCAATTGCATCAAACATAGTTTTGTCTGTTTTTAGTTATTTAATGTCGTTATCTCTAAATTATAGTTTTTGCTAAGCCTTTATACTAGCGCCCATTATGCATTAGTAACAACTCAACTTTAATGGCCTTCTCTTTTGTTAAATAACACACCTAAATCACGCTTTACTGGCATATTGCTAGTACTTGGCATATTGCTTATTGCCGCCAATTTACGTGCAACATTTACAGGTATTGCACCTGTGCTTGAACAAATTATTAATCACTTTGGGTTAAGTGCTTCGCAAGCAGGTTTTTTAACAACGTTGCCACTCATTGCCTTTGCCGTTGTATCGCCAATGGCGGCAACTCTTGCTAAAAAACAAGGTTTAGAGCGCACCTTATTTGTAGCTTTGCTATTTATACTTGCAGGGGTTGCAGCGCGGGTAATAAATACCTCTGCAATGCTATTTGTGGGTACCGCTATTATTGGCGTAGGTATTGCCATCGCAAACGTATTATTACCAAGTTTAATTAAGCGCGACTTTCCTGCAAAGGTTGCGTTAATGACCTCAGCCTACGTGCTTACTATGGGCGTGGTATCGGGTGGGTTTTCCACTTTGGTATTTCCGCTTAGTCAGTTAAACGGATTAGGATGGCAACTTGCGCTGGGCTCATCAGCTCTTATTACTCTGGCGAGTATTATTGTATGGATCTCGCAATTAAGTAAGCACACAAAACCCGCGAGTATTGCTCAACACGCTGACACGTCAAAAAGTGTATGGCGCTATTTACTAGCATGGCAAATTACCCTACTGCTGGGCTTAAACTCGTTTTTAAATTATATAATTATTACGTGGTTACCAAGCATATTAACCGAAACTGGTCACTCAGCTACCCAAGCAGGTGCTTATCATGGGGCTTTTCAAATAGCGACTGCATTACCGGGTTTAATATTAATTCCGCTATTGGCAAAATTAAAAGATCAAAGCGCGCTTAGCTTTATTTTAGCCATGCTCAGTGCACTCAGTGCATTGGGGTTACTTTACATGCCTAGCTTTGCTTTTGTTTGGACCTTAATGCTGGGCTTTTGCTCTGGAGCATGTTTTATATTGGGGCTGTCGTTTATTAGTTTGCGAACTGACGATTCGCAGCAAGCGGCCTCGCTTTCTGGTATGTCGCAAAGCGTAGGTTATTTACTCGCGGCTATTGGTCCTATGCTAGCTGGTGCATTACACACAACTACGGGAAGTTGGAGTGCGCCATTATGGCTGTGCGCTATTGCCGGAGTACTGTGTGCTTTATGTGGTTTAGGCAGTGGTAAAAACACTACTTTAGCTAAATCAGCTAACGAGTTGCTGTAACCACGAAAACAGGCCAGACGAAGGTTTGTTACTCGTGTGTTTTTGCTCATAGCGTTTATTAGTTGCTTCGCGCTGTTCACGGCGCTCTTGTGCTAAATTAGCTTTTGCGGCAAAACGTAGGCGTTGCTCTTGAGTTAGCTCATCATTAAAACTAATGGCTGTTTTTTTAACTGCTCGGCTGCTTTTAGGTGAACTACACATAATATTTCCTCTGTTGTGTAACTACTAAAATAGACAGCCTTTTAGCAAATAAAATTTCAGAAAACTTAACTTTTAATTTAAAGTGAGCCTATACACTCAACTTCTACTAAAGAATCAAGCGCTAACGCCTTTACAGCAAAAGCACTACGTGCAGGATACGGCGCACTAAAATACTGAGTGTAAATGGCATTGAATGCTTTAAAGTCGTTTATGTCGGTAAGCATAACGGTGCATTTAACTATATTGCTCATACTGTAGTTATGTTGCTCTAAAGTGCGTTTAATATTTTCAAGTGTTTGTTTAGTTTCACCTTCAAAACCACCAGCCGCTAACTTACCGGTTGCAGGGTTAATCCCTATTTGCCCCGACATATAAAGCGTATTACCGGCTTTTACTATTTGCGAAAATGGTAAGTTAGGATTAGCTTTGCCTGTATTTAAAAAGTCGACATTACTGGGTTTTGCCTGCGTAAAACCAGTAAGTAGTACGCTTGCTAATAAGGCTGTTTTCATCAGTGAGTTCATCATCTGGCTTACCTTATTTTTGTGGTGTGGTTTCAAAAGCAGGAACTTCGTGTAAATTATTTAACCATGTAAGCGTTGATTGTGACCAAATTTGTGCAGACGGTTTAAACTCATCGCGCTGATCAACCGCACCAATACGCAACCCATAAACACGACCTTCTTTTTCTGCATTTGTAGCATAAAGTGTTGTACCACATGTGCCACAAAAGCCCTGCGCACGCTTGTTACCGCTTTGGGCTGTTTTAACAAACTCTTTTGGCTCACCTTGGGTAAACACAACCGAGTTTGGCTCTGCAATTATAACTGCTCTAAATGGGCCGCTCGACATACGTTGGCAATCGCTACAATGGCAAACAAGTGCGTTGTTATTTTGAGACTTTGCTTGGTATTTAATTTCACCACAGTAACAGCTTCCAGTAATTTTCATTATTTAAATCCTTAATGCTTATGAAGATTGAATCGAGATATAAGACCGGCAATATCGATTCATTATTTTTAAAATATAAAAAACTGCTCGCCGGTTCATTTTTATATTCGGTTAGATTTTTAATTTTTTAGAGTGATTTTTTAAAAGTTGAGCAAGTGCTACAAACATGATCCGATGTTTTAAATAAAACAGCAATACCACGTTAAGCTAATAGCGTAACGTGGTGTGTTTAAGCTATTTTTATACCAATTCGCTTAATTAAATTGTCTATTTTGAGGTAAGAAAACCGTGTCGATAACAAGGCAAAAATTTCGTTATTTAGTTGTTCTATATGAGATATTTTTAACGAAGTTAACGTGCGGTTTAATCCCTCAAATTGATTATGTATTATTGCGAGTTGGTATTAATGTGCGTTTAAATAATCAACAGCTAAGAGGCTAAGCGCCTTAGTGCCTACTTTAAACGACGATTCGTCGGCATAAAAATAAGGTGAGTGATTACTAGCCACTGTATTTAAATCTTGCTCACTTGGTGTGCCGCCTAAAAATACAAATACACTCGGCACTTCTAATGCGTAAAACGAAAAGTCTTCTGCGCCGGTTATTTTTCCCATTTCCACTACGTTTCCATTACCTGCTGCTTTTTTAAGGCTAGGTAACATTTGCGCAGTAAGCTCAGGGTTATTAATCGTTACCGGATAACCTTCGTGAATGTGTACCTCTGCAGTTGCACCTGACGATTTAGCAATGTGCGTGGCTGTGGTTTTTATTTTTTCAAATATTTGTGCACGATTATCCATATCAAAGTTACGAATTGTGCCTACCATTTCAACTTCTTCAGGAATAATATTATTACGTACCCCACCCGCTATCTTACCAAACGAGACAATAGCAGGCTCTTTGGTAATGTTGATTTGGCGACTAACAATATGATTTACGCCTGTTACTATTTGCGCTGCTGCGGCAATGGGGTCAACCCCAGTCCACGGTGCAGAGCCGTGTGCCTGCTTGCCATGTACTGTTATTTCAAATCGGTCTGCACTGGCCATTGCAGGGCCACTTCTATAACCAATTTTACCGCTGTGCAAACTAGATGTTATGTGTAACCCAAAAGCAGCCTCTGGTTTGTATTGTTTAAATATGCCTTCTTTAAGCATTAACTCAGCGCCACCCTCTTCCCCCTCTGGTGCGCCTTCTTCTGCAGGTTGAAACACAAACATGATGTTGCCATGCAATTCATCTTTCATATTTGCTAATACTTCGGCTGCGCCCATTAACATAGCCACGTGCGTGTCGTGCCCACAAGCATGCATTATGCCTACATCTACACCACGGTAATTAGTGGTTTTAGTTGATTTAAAATCAACATCGGCTTTTTCAGTAACTGGAAGCGCGTCCATATCTGCACGTAGCATTACTGTTGGACCTGGCTTTGCACCTTTTAATAACCCCACAACGCCAGTAAAAGCAACCCCCGTTTGTACTTCCATACCCAGCGACTTTAAGTGCTTAGCTACAATACCTGCTGTGCGGGTTTCGCGATTTCCAAGCTCAGGGTTTTGATGAAAATCACGTCGCCAATCAATAACCTGTTGCTCTACCTTTTTCACTTGCTGATCAATGTTTGCATTGGCATTAAGCGCACTAAGGGCAGCAAAGCCCAGCGCTATTGAAATTAGTGATTTTTTCATCCTGTTTGTCCTTATTATATTTATTGGTTTTATAATATTGATGAGCACGAGCCCTTATATACTATTGAGAACATAATTAGTTCGCTCTATAACCACTATTACCGAAGGCTCCACAATAATCAATCCCATTTAAGCTAGATGCCCAACTATGAAGGGCCACTTCACTTTTCACTGGTTTTATCTATTTTTAGTTTGAAGATTTAGCGCTAATTAAGCCTACCATTTTTGTTTTTATTGATTTAAGAATGGCATTTAATAGTCAACCAACGCACGTAAAGTGAGTTTTAATAAGCGCGGTGGTGGATAGGAGAAGTTAACGAGTAATAGGCTTGGTACATAATTGCTATTCAAACTATAAAATAAGAATAGCAACGTAAAACCTCCCCTAATGTTGGCGGGAGTTATTTAAATACATTTGCATCTTTAATGCTATCAAAATCGTTAAAGCGCACGTTGTGCTGTTGCATTACTTTAAGTATTTTTTCACTTAGCATTTGGCGTAAATAAAACGGCTGATTTGGCACAAAATGATGGATGGTATGCGTTTTACCAAAGTTAAAACAAAACAAGTGAAACGGCATAAATAAACGACTCGTTAGTACGTGTGTTTGTTCAAGCATATTATTAACGCCGCCATAGTAATGCATGCTTGAGGTAACAAAATTAAGCGAGCTTGAGCGAATAATATTAGGCACAATAAGTACGACCATTAAAAATTCAAACACACTCATTGTACTTAACAACCAGTTAGGTGAATTTAGCGAAAGTGGTATAAATAAATCAACAATATGAAATAGAATAACGCTATATAAAACAGCAAAATACGCAGTCGCTATCGGAAACCCCGCATTAAAAACACTCGAAAAACTAAAGCCATTAATTTCTTTTCTAAAACGTTTAGTAGAAATAACTAACCCTAATAGCCCATCGACAATAACTAGCGCACGTAAAAATGGGTTTTTAATACCATTACCCACCAAGCGTTCTTCAAGGTCTTGTTGTGTGCCTGAGGTTTTGTGATGATGTAAATGCATTTTACGTCGGTACCACGGGCTAATAGTATTTGGCCGCATTAACCATACTGTTAGCATCATAAAGTTATACATGAACGGCTGATTACTAAAGTATTGTTTATGTATAAGGTCGTGCTCTAACTCATGGGAAATAGACGCAGCAATAGCCGCAAGTACTATACATACCCAAGCAGGTATGATGGCTAAATAATATAAAACACCAACACCAATTAATGCGCTAAGCGATAGCAATAAAATAATTAACCCTAAGGTATTTTGGTGTGCAAATAATGGGTGCTTTTGACGAAGTGATACTTCTTCTGCCTTAATTGCTTTAACAATCGCTTGAATGTTCTGCTTGGCACTTAATTGAGTCATATGTAATGTCTTAAAAACCTTGTTGTACAAATAATACCCGAATTAAACGCAACATCGGAATAAAGCAGGAATAATTATTGTAATACGATTAACTATTACCAATAGTTCAATTGCTTACGTATTCAATCGCATAACAAGTTTAATAGCACTCATAACCTAAAACATTCGCTTTTTGTATCAGCCAAAAAGACTTAAAAAAATTCCCTGTTGAGTATCTTTACTATAAACGATTAATTATCAACCAGTTGTTTATGCAAATAAAAGAAAAGGCTTGCCGCCCCCTCTTTTGTTTGTATAATGCGGATACAGAATAAGAGGTATATAAGTATCCTTTTTATTTTAAGTGGTTTTTCTTTATTTTTTATATTTAAAAGATTAAAGAAAAATTATGCCAGCGTGATGAAATTGGTAGACATGGGGGATTCAAAATCCCCTTCCGAAAGGAGTGCCGGTTCGAGTCCGGCCGCTGGTACCACTTTTTAAACCTCAGCTAATTATTGGCTGAGGTTTTTTTATGCCTAAAAATTAACTAGTAACTTATACCAATTCACTTAATTAAGTTAGCTACTTTTAGGTAAAAAAACGGTTTCGATAACAAGATGAAACCTAGCTCAGCTGAAGCAAAAGCCTTCCATTAAAGCTCTCGGCATATCTTAGGGAGGTACATAAATCTGATTAGCATGCTAATTATGCATCTTGCTCTTGATTTGTTATATCCCCAATTCGATTATTTAAC
The DNA here is from genome assembly GCF_011378625.1 of Pseudoalteromonas sp. c7(2019). Taxonomy (NCBI): domain Bacteria; kingdom Pseudomonadati; phylum Pseudomonadota; class Gammaproteobacteria; order Alteromonadales; family Pseudoalteromonadaceae; genus Pseudoalteromonas; species Pseudoalteromonas sp. c7(2019). The sequence goes on from NZ_WTKS01000003.1 coordinate 203,702, forward strand.
TCTTCGTCACTAACATCTTCTTTGTGTGTACCAATGATCCATATATGACCAAATGGGTCTTGTAGTGTGCCGGTCCTATCCCCATAAAACTGGTCATGTACGGGTCTTATTAGTGTTGCACCTAGCTCAATTGCTTTTTTAAATATGGTATCAACATCTTCAACATAAAGCATAAGGCTTAGCGCTGTACCACCGAGTTCTTTTGGACTTTTTAAATACTCTTCAGAACCAATATCTGAAAGCATAATATGCGAATCACCAATTATTATTTCTGCATGGGCTATTCCACCATCAGGTAAAGGCATTTGCATTACGTGTTCAGCACTAAATGCATCACAATAAAAATCTATCGCTTTTTGTGCGTCATTCATAATTAAATAAGGTGTAACTGAATGAAACCCTTTTGGTATTGCCGAAACTGACATAGTGATCACCTCGCTGTTGAATCCATGTTATTAAAACTGATTTAAATGCTGTCTGTAATAGGCACTAAAGTTTTTAAATAAAGGTCAGATTGACTGACCTTAAAACAATATATAAATTAAATAATAGCTCTAATAAATACTTAGCGCTGCCAAAAACGTAAATTACGTAATGACTCTATAAATGCCTCGCCCGATACGGTAGCTAAATCTATCCAACCATCATCTGCTTTGTCATCGAGCCCTGCGGCTTTAAATAATGGCTTAGCCTCATTTGTAAAGCCTATAAATTTCATGTGTGCGTATGCATCACTTACAAAGTCTTTGGCTTCTGCAATGGCAGCTAGTTTTTTAGCTCCCTCTTCGGTGGTTAGTACAAGTACCGCATCATATAAAACCGATGGACCACCATTAATAACCTGGTCTGCTTTAAAGTGCTTACCTTTACTGCATTTAGCACCGCCGACTTGTGGGGCAATAATTTCAAAGTTTGCGCCTTCACTTTCAAGTGAATTAGTAACCGATTCAAAAATTTCTGCATCAAACCCGTCACTCACTAAAATACCTAACTTACGCCCTTTAAATGTATTTGGCGCATTTTTTAAAATACTTAACGCATCAGACACAGGTAAGTCTTTACGTGTTGGCATAGCAGCTTCTGCTGAGTCTGGCATTTCTTGCAAGCCAAGTCCTTCGGACACTTTATTTGCAAGGGTTTCGTCAATATTTAACAAGTGCGATACCAAACGTTCTCGTATTGGTAAATGCTCAACTTTAGAAAGCTCAAACACGTACGCAGATTGAATATGCGCCTGCTCTACCTCTGTTTGACTTAAATAAAATTGACGAGCTTGACTGTAGTGATCGCTGAATGTTTCTGAGCGATAACGTAATTTATCACCGCCGCTTACTTCAGGCTCGCTTGAGCTTTTAAAGCCATGTGCAGGGCATTCGCGCGGGTTATTTTCACCGCCACTCCACGAGTTTGGCTCGTAATTTACACGCCCTTTTGGATTGTGCATTGCCATGTGGCCATCTTGCTGAAAATGACGCATTGGGCATTTAGGAGCATTGACCGGAATGTGCGTAAAGTTAGGCCCACCTAAACGCTTAGTTTGAGTATCTAAGTATGAAAAGTTACGACCTTGCAGTAACGGGTCGGGCGTAAAGTCGAGCCCTGGTACAATATTTTGAGTACAAAAGGCAACTTGTTCTGTTTCTGCAAAAAAGTTGTCTACAACACGGTCAAGCACCATGCGGCCAACAATTTGAACTGGCACTTGTTCCTCTGGTATAAGCTTAGTGGCATCAAAAATATCAAATTCAAATTCATCAGCAAATTGCTGATCAAACACTTGCACACCTAACTCCCATTCAGGGAAGTCGCCATTGCCAATAGATTCCCACATATCTCTGCGATGAAAATCAGGATCGGCGCCGTTAAGCTTAAGTGCTTCGTTCCATACTACCGATTGCATACCGCCTTTTGGTTTCCAATGAAATTTAACGAATTTCTCTTCACCTTTGGCATTAATGAATTTAAAGGTATGAACGCCAAAACCTTCCATAAATCGCAATGAACGCGGAATAGCTCTATCAGACATTGCCCACATAACCATGTGCATTGACTCAGGCGATAAGCTCACAAAATCCCAAAAGTTATCATGTGCTGTTTGCGCTTGGGGGAAACCACGATCTGGCTCGGCTTTAGCTGAATGAACTAAGTCTGGAAACTTCATCGCATCTTGAATAAAGAATACCGGTATATTGTTACCCACTAAATCCCAGTTTCCTTCTTGGGTATAAAATTTCACCGCAAAACCACGTACATCACGTGCTAAATCTGGAGACCCTTTATTACCTGCAACCGTAGAGAAACGAGTAAATACTGGGGTTTTTTCACCTTTTCGCTGAAAAATATCTGCACAGGTTAAATCTTCAAGCGTGTCGTAAGTTTCAAAATATCCGTGTGCACCATAGCCTCTAGCGTGCACTACACGCTCAGGAATGCGCTCGTGATCAAAGTGAAAGATCTTCTCGCGCATTATGTGATCTTCTAATAATCCTGGGCCACGCTTTCCAGCACGTAATGAATTTTGATCGTCACTTACAGGGCAGCCCTGCGCGGTGGTCATGGTAGGGTGTTCATCCGACGCTTTTTGATGCAATTCACCGCCATGCCCTTTATTACCTGCGTATTTAAATGATTCAGCCATGTTTAGTCCTTCATACAGTTTGATTTAATGGGTCAATAGTTTTTATGAGCTTAAAAGCTAAAAGCGACTATGCAAATGCAAAATAAAGACCAGCCATCCAACCTAGTAAAAAAGGGCTGTACAGATAACAATGTAGTATTTGAAGTGGTTTATAAAAGAAAAGGTTACACAGGTATGTAACTTTTTCACACAAAAAAAGAGCACTTAAAAGTGCTCTTAGGTTTATGCATTTTTAAATTTAATTAATCTTTATTCTCGTTAACTAAAATAACTTTACGATGTGGGAAAGGTATTTCAATGTTGTTTTCATCAAGTGCTTTTTTAATTAACTCTGGCACCGTGTAAAGAATATCGAAGTAATGCTCGCCCTTACAAAAAGGTCTTACTAAAAAGTCTACTGAGCTGTTGTTAAGAGTTTCTACTTCAACAAAAGGAGCTGGATCTTTTAGTATGTGTGGGTGCGCTGCAAGTACGGCATCTATAACTTTACGTACAGCCGTTGTATCTTCACCGTAAGCAACACCAAAATGCATATCCACACCACGAATTGGATGATGTGAATGGTTTATAATTTGCGCGCCCCAAATTTGACTATTTGGAATAATAACCTGTTGGTTATCGAACGTTTGTAAAATAGTAGTAAACATATCTACTTCTGTTACTTTACCAAAACGCCCTGCCGCCTCAATAAAGTCATTCACTTTATAAGGTCTAAAAACAAGCAACATAACGCCTGCGGCAAGGTTCGACATTGCACCTTGTAACGCCAAGCCTATAGCAAGCCCCGCAGCACCTAGCAAAGCAATAATAGAGGCTGTTTGTACACCAAAGCGATTTAACACAGCAATAATAACGAACGCTAATATGATGTAGCGAGCCATGCTGCCTAAAAAGCGAAAAAGCGTATCATCAAGATGAGTGTATTTATGGCATAAGCCAATAATTAAATTGCGTACTTTGCCTGCCAACCATAAGCCCGCAAGTAAAATTGCAATCGCCAGTAATATGTTGGTTGCCCACGTAATTGCAGCGGGTAAATATTGATTAATATCAATGTTGTTTATTATGTCTTCCATTGTTTTTCCTGTTTTAAAAACTTTTAACTGACTTCAATCCATACTAAGCGCAATAGTTTAACAAAAAATTAACTAAAGTACGACTATAGGAGTAATTTAAAACATAAAGAAAGAGCGTTCCCTTAAAACATGTCATCGCTCACGTAAATCTTTCAACACATAATTTTGCTTTACCCCTTGGTTTATAGCTTAAATAATTAAACTTTAACTAGTTCATAAATAAAGTTAATGCCCAATATAAATCTCAGTTAACTCTTTTAATTTTCTAATTATTGCTGGCACTCATCTATAAATTTACCGATAATCTCACCTAAGCGCGCATATATTGGCGAGACAACACAATTGGATGAAATTAAAACAAAGGATTATTATGAAAAAGTACTCAATTTTACTTACAGCGGCAACACTTACTGTACTTGCTGGTTGTTCAACATCTGTTGCAGTAAGAGACTTTGAACAAAACCCTATTCCACAAACATCAACAATTACCAACAGTGAAGCTGACGTAGAAAAAGGCATTCTAAAGGCATGTATTCAGCTTGGTTGGAAGTGTACGCCTATGAGTGAAGGTAAAATAAAAGGTGTACTGGATATTCGCACACACCAATTAACTATCGATATTGCGTATGACAAAACGGCATACTCAATCAACTATAAAGACTCTATTAACTTAAACTACAACGGCAAAAAAATTCACCGCCAATATGTTAATTGGGTATCAAACCTAATACGCCATATAGATGCTGAAATGATTTAGCGGCGCGTTAACCTGCTTTACATATTATAAAAATCACTAAATATGAATAATAAAAGTGGAGAAGTTACCTATAGCTTCTCCATTTTTTAGTTGAGATTTAAACAATAATAATCACTTCAAAAATATCAATAAATTTCAACCAGTTACAATTAAAAAAGCACCAAACCTAACACTATTAGTAAAAGTACTCTCCCGTATTTTCACTCTTTAATGAATGAGTGATTTTTTACTTATCCCCCTTCGTAAAAACATATTTTATATCTTGCTATAACGCAGTTTCGCTCATATAGTCAGCAAATTATCACACCTTTATTTTGAACATCTTTGTTTATGAAATCTTCTGCTCCTGCTAGTGATTTTGGTACCTTATTAGGTTATGCACCTGGTAATGTTGCTGTTTACTCATCTGATTATGATACGGCTGACGAAAGTATTTATCCTAATCGTAGCGCCTATCGTAGTTACCTTGATGGCATTTACATGGGCTATAAATGGCAATGCGTTGAGTTTGCACGTCGATGGATGTATCTCAACCATAGCTATATTTTTGATGATATTGCTATGGCTTACGATATTTTTGAGCTGCGTTCTGTGCGCGATGTAAATAGCCAAAACAGATTGCCACTAAACGCGTTTAAAAATGGTGCTAAATATCATCCTCAAGTAGGTAGTTTACTTATTTGGGAGGAAGGCGGCGAGTTTGAAGAAACAGGCCATGTTGCTGTCGTTGTTGAAGTGCACGAAGATAAAATACGCCTTGCTGAGCAAAATGTAGGACATCAAATATGGCCAACAAATCAAAACTGGTGCCGTGAACTAAAAGCAAAAGTAACTAAAGATGGCGACTATTGGATTGAGTGCTCTTACAGCGACGCCACTATTTTAGGCTGGATGACACAAACTGATGAAACAGAATATGCTGAGCCAACGTCTGAGCTAAACACTGATTTATTTATTATAGAAGCCCATAAAGCAGTAGATACAGGCCAAACAAACAAGTCATGGTTAAATATTGCGAATGACGATGAAGCTGCCTACGTAGAAATGATGCAAGGCCATAAACTTACATCAGTAGCTGAGGATCAACATAATTACTTTGCGATATCTCAAACGGCGCAGCAAAGCATTGAGCATGCAACAAATGAGCTGCATGGCTTATTTATGCATGCAACCGACTATGTACTGCAGCACCCTGAGTTATTAAAAAAGTTTAATTTACCCGATGTTGTGATTAATAAAATTCGCCAATCGTGGGATAACCGCTTAAACCAATTAATTACCAGTCGGTTTGACTTTGCTTTAACAGCAGCAGGTTTAAAAGTTTACGAATACAATTGCGATTCGGCATCGTGTTACATGGAAAGCGGCAAAGTTCAGGGTAAATGGGCAAAACACTTTGGTGTTAAAACAGGTGTAGATGCAGGCCAAAATTTATTTAAAGATCTCGTAAAAGCATGGCGTAAAAGTGAAGTAAAAGGTCTTGTTCATATTCTGCAAGATGATGAACCAGAAGAGCATTACCACGCATTATTTATGAAAGAAGCCATTGAAGCCGCGGGCTTTGAGTGTAAGTTAGTAATTGGCTTAAGCACACTTCGCTGGAATGAATCAGGCAACATAGTAGATGAAGACGGCTCACAGCTGAGCTATGTGTGGAAAACCTGGTCGTGGGAAACCGCACTTGATCAAATTCGTGAAGAATGTGAAGCCGACCAATCATTAGGTGATAACTTTGAACCACAATTCAAAATTGGTGAAACGCCACGCTTAGTCGATGTACTGCTGCGTAAAAACGTGATGGTATTTGAACCGCTGTGGACATTGATCCCAAGTAACAAGGCTATTTTACCAATACTGTGGAGTTTATTCCCTAATCATAAATATTTACTTAATACCGCGTTTGAGCTTAACGACGAGTTATTACAAACCGGTTATGTAGTTAAACCAATAGTAGGACGTTGTGGTGCTAATATTCAACTTGTTGATGAACAGCAGCAAGTTATAGAAAAAACAATGGGGCACTTTGCCGAGCAAGACCAAATATACCAACAACTATTTGCACTGCCCAAAGTAGATGATTACTTTGTACAAATATGTAGTTTTACAGCCGCCGGAAAATACTCTGGTGGTGGCGTACGTGTTGATAAAAGCATGATCATAAACGGCCATAGCGATTGTATGGCACTGCGTATTAAATAAATAATACTAAGCCCGCAATTTTGCTGCGGGCTTAAGTTTGTGTAGACCCCCTTCCCTCTTTTAAGTTTTATAGCTATCTCAAGCGAGTTACTCCTGATAGAGTAAATTTATTAAACACCACAAACTAAGGTATTTCATGGCGAATCAATTTAATGTACTTGGCACACGTTTAAAACTATGTTGCGGTAATGGTGGCTACACACGAGAAGGATTTTGTTATGTACCAGAATCAGATCTTGGCAATCACAGTGTGTGTGCAATTATGACTGACGAGTTTTTACAATTTTCAAAATCACAAGGTAACGACTTAATAAGCCCAAACCCTCTTTACGATTTTGAAGGTTTAAAAGCCGGTGATAAATGGTGCTTGTGTGCGCTAAGATGGCTTCATGCTATTTCAGCAAACGTTGCGCCACCAGTGGTACTTGAAGCTACAAATAAAAAATCATTAGAAATAGTGCCGCTCGATGTTTTAAAAGCGCACGAATATATAGCCAAAGTTTAAATACACTTAAGCGTTATTAAATTAAAGTCTGCAGATTTTACAAATGTATGCAGGCTTTTCAAAAATTCAATCCCCCCTCCAGCCTCTAAAATCTTAAATAAAAACATAACCACATGTTTTTAAATAACTTTTAAAAACAATCAGCTTACGGCATAACAGTTGCTTCATTAAGTTTAAGTCATGCTCATAACGCAACATATTATATGAGCAACACATTACTTAATGTAGGAGAAATTATGAGTAACAATAACGAATCAAACAAAACAACTAAATTTACCGCGCCAGGTATGAGTGACGAATCAGCTCAAAAAACAATAGCTACGCTAGATAACCGCATGGTTGCATTGATAGATTTACAGCTTACTTTAAAGCATATTCACTGGAACGTAGTGGGACCTAACTTTATTGGCGTACATGAAATGATAGACCCACAAGTAGACATTGTGCGCGAAATGACAGATACAATTGCAGAGCGAATTGCGACTCTTGGTGGAGTGCCCGTTGGTACGCCAAAATCAATTGTAGATCGTCGTACATGGAACGAATACTCAGTAGGTAAAGGGTTAGTAACCGAGCATTTAGCCGCACTTGATAAAGTATACAACGGCGTTAATGGCGATCACCGCAAAGCAATTGAGACTCTTTCTGAATTAGATCCGGTGTCTGAAGATATGATCACCAGCCAACTAGCTGACCTAGAGCAATTTCAGTGGTTTATTAGAGCACATTTAGAATCATCTACAGGCGAGCTAAAAAGCTAATATATTTAATCTAAGAAAGCCCAGCATTAATATGCTGGGCTTTTTTTTTTCGCAAAAATCACTCTATTTATAATCATATATAGATATGTATCAGTAAGCTCTAATACAAAATTCATATAAAAACAATAGAAAATTGGTATTACCAAAACAAATAACCAAAATAAAATTGAATGATTTTATACTCCTTACTATTTCGCAAATTTATAAGCCATAGCCAACCTTTAATGAACATCTCATTATTTTAACATCACTTAAAAAACAAACTAAATACGTATAAAAGTACGACATAAAATTTAAAAATAGTACTAAAAAATGTATTTAATAGTACAAATAATATAAAAAACGCCTTTGGTAAACATACTTCAATAAAATTCACTCAAAATATAAAAAATAAAAATACACCATAAGCTATTAAATTTATTAAATATAAGCAAAATAAAAGAACACTTTGTAATACACCTTGTGAATTTTTGGTAAACAAAGGTTGTAATAAAAGCTGAATTGGACTAATTTCAACCATACCACCTGTATGACACACTACAGGGAAATAGCAGTTAAATTGGTTAACCAAACCAAGTAACAACACACACAATGACGTAAGTCGTACCCAAACGGGAGAGATACATGAAACTCAATCAAATTACTTCAACATTAATTAATAAACATAAAAGAAGTAGCTCTACAACAATCAGTGCAGCAGCCCTTTTACTAATGGCTTCTTCAAATATTGCAGCGCAAGAGGCTCCGGCAGCTTCAGAAACGGCAGCTGCAGATATTGAAGTTATTGAAGTAAAAGGCATGCTAGGTAGTATGAAAGCCGCCGCTATGCTTAAGCGTACTGACGGACGTATTGTAGATGCGATTGTTGCTGAAGACATTGGTAAGTTACCTGATAATAATATTGCAGAAGCACTGCAACGTATTACTGGTGTATCTATTAATACCGATTTTGGTGTGGGTGACAGTGTTTCGATTCGTGGCTTACCTCAAAACCGTGTTGAATTAAACGGTCGCTCTACTATTGGTGACTCTCGTGACGGTATTAGCTTACAAGATTACCCATCAAGTTTCTTAAAAACAGTAGAAGTCGTTAAGTCTCCTACTGCCGATATGATTGAAGGTGCATTAGGCGGAACAGTTAGCTTAAAAACAGTTCGCCCATTAGAGCTAGATAAACTAACTGGTGCTGTTTCATTAGATGGTGAGTACGCTGATAAAACAGAAAAAGTAGCACCTATTTTTAGTGGTTCACTTGGTAACAACTGGGACTTTGACGAAATGGGTACCTTTGGTGCCATTGCTATGTTTTCATATCAAGATCGTGAAATTCGTCAAGATGAAACGTCTAGCCGTGTTAAACCTCAAGACATTGATATTAATGGCCAAGAAGGTAATACACCAAGTGGCAACGCTATCGTACGAGACGAGCACAGTGTTGAACAATATGTAGAACAACGTAAACGTACTGCTGTAAATTTATCACTTCAATGGGCACCGCAATCTGGTAATGGCATGGTGTATCTAGATTTAAGTGGCACTAAACGCTCTGGTGAGCAAAGTGGTAACTCTATATTAGGTGTTGCGGGTTCGTTATCAACAGATGCAAATACAACTCAAGATGCTAACGGCGTAAATAATTACACGCTAACAAACGAATTTGGTATCCCTAAAACATACAGTGACTTTCGTGAAACTGACTCGTTTTCAAATGCACTTGGTGCAGAGTGGAACCTTACTGACAGTATAAAAATCTCTGGCGAAATTGCAGTAGCATCATCAGAAAGCGTAAGACCTGATTCTGAATTTACACTTCGCCCAATCGAAAAATCAACATTTGAAGCAAGTGGCGGAACTCAGCTAACAAATCATTTATATGATGGTGCATTTTCTCAAGACGGTAATAAATTACCAAGCATCATTCATTCAGATCCAAATGCATTTACTGACCCACAAAACTTAGCACTACGTACGTTTAAAAGTGAAGATAGAAGAACAGACAATGACGAAACAGCTATTCGTTTTGACGTTGAAATGTTTGAACCTCTCAGCAGCTTAAGCTGGGTATCTAAAGTAAAAGCAGGTGTACGTGTTACTAACCGCGATTACGAATATGAGCAATACAAAGTAGAAATTAAAGACATTTACAAAAATGCATTTAACGACTCAGATGGTTCATTAGCTACTTTATGGGTTGATGACTACAACGCTGCTTTTTCAAATAGCTTCACAACAGTTAGCCACGACAACTCTTTTGACCAATTAGGTCATTCAGGACAAAATGACCTACTAACGTTTTTAAGCTACAACGGTTTATCTAACCCTGCAAATACTTACGCTCAACTTCAGCAGTTACTTGCAGGTACTAACCTAGCGTCAACAGGTAGTCTTTCAGATAACCAAGAGTTCCAAGAAAGCGCATACCGTAACGTAGTTGAAGATACAGCTGCTGTGTACATATCAGCGTACTTAGACTTTGATAACATCACTGCGATTGTGGGTGGTCGTTATGTGACTACAGATTTAGAATCAAGCGTATTTCTTAATGGCGAAAAAGTAACTGGCGACAATGACTACAGCGACTTTTTACCAAGCTTAAACGTTACGTATAACTACTCAGACGAAACATTATTCCGCTTTGCTGCTGCAAAAGTTATGCGCCGCGCTGACTTTAGCGAGCTAAGCCCTGCATTTGACGTTAATAACGACATTACAGGTGCAACGCAAGGCTCTATTGATTTAGAACCATACCGTGCAACGCAATACGACTTATCTGTAGAGCATTACTTTGATGAAGGTAACGTACTATCTTTCGCAGTATTTTATAAAGATGTTGAGTCTTTCTTAAGTAACGAAAGTAGCTGTGTAGCTGCATCAAGCACTTCAACAGGTCAAAACGTAACTCAGTGGAACCAAGTATGTCAGCTTGACGTTGCAGGTGTATCACAAGACAACCTAGTTTACTCAGATGCAACTGACTTCCCAGTAGATGCTGATGGCTTTAACCATGTTGCAGGCTTGCGTGACGCAGGACTAACGGGTATTGATACAGTTAAAAATGTAAACGGTGAAAACGGCTCAGTACAAGGTTTTGAAGTTGGTTATCAACAGTTCTTCACAAGCTTACCTGGTGCATTTTCTGGCTTAGGTGTTAATGCAAACTACACGTATGCAGACAGCGAACAACCAAACGGCAACCCATTATTAGATATTTCTAAAAATACGTACAACTTACAAGTATTTTGGGAATACGAAGGGCTCTCTACTCGTATCGCTTATAACTACCGTGACAGTTTCTTAGATACTGAAAATGAGAAACGCGTAGAAAATATTAACTCAGACGGCAGCATTTCAGCAGAAGGCACTGTTTACGGTAATAACTACCGTGACGACAGAGGCCAGTTAGATTTTTCTGCAAGCTGGGATATTAACGAAAACGTGACCTTAGTAGGTAATGCGACCAACTTAACGGGTGAGCCTTCAATCTACCTATCTGAACTAGGTGGTGCTTGGAAGTACACTGAAGCGGATCGCCGTTACAGCTTTGGTATTCGCGCTAAATTTTAATTTTCCCTAAAAACTAAAGCCTGCTTTTATGCAGGCTTTTTTACGTCTATAAAAAAGTAGCTTTATATTACGTAAAAAACACACCCACCTAGCTATACTTATTTGAACATTAAATTTACTATCAAAGCGTTACTACTATTAACAGGAAAAGTTGAAGTGCTGTCGCGTTTATATAATTTTATGCCGGGTTTAGATACATTGCTGCACTACGAGCGACAATGGTTTGCTGATGATGTAAGAGCGGCGCTATCGGTAGCTGCGGTAGCTTTACCTGTTGCCATTGCTTACGCACAACTAACCGGTGTTAACGCCGCCGTCGGTTTATATTCTTGCATACTGCCAATGATGCTATATGCGCTTTTTGGCACTTCTAAGCAATTAATAGTCGGCCCTGATGCCGCCACCTGCGCCGTTATTGCAGCAGTAGTAACACCTCTTGCTGCAGGTGACAGCTTTAAGCATTGGCAACTTGTTGTCACAATGACCGCTATGACCGGCTTTTGGTGCTTTATAGCCAGTAAATTTAAGTTAGGTGTATTAGCCGACTTTTTATCTAAACCTATTTTAATGGGCTTACTAAACGGCGTGGCTATCACTATTATTGTGGGTCAATTTTCTAAAGTATTTGGTTTTACCTTTGACGAACGCTACCTACTTGAACGCCTAGGTGGTGTACCCACATATCTAGCGCAAACACATGTTCCCACCTTACTAATGGCTTTGTTTACACTGGCGGTTTACTTTGCCATGAAGCGCATAAGGCCCACGTGGCCTGCGTCTATGTTCGCCATAACTTTTGGTGCGCTTTTGGTATGGATTTTTGATTTAAAACAACTTGATATAAAAACCATTGGTACCGTAACTGGCGGGCTTCCCGTTTTTAATACCCCTGTTTTTGATTTAGGGATTATTCGTGAGTTAGTGGTACCCGCACTTAACTTAGCCATCGTGAGCTTTGTAAGTATGATGCTAACTGCCCGCAGCTTTGCCGCTAAAAATGGCTACGACATAGACGCCGATAAAGAATTTAGAGCGCTAGGTATTGCCAATATAGCGTCAGCTCTTTCGCAAGGTTTTGCAGTCAGTGGCGCCGACTCACGCACCGCTGTTAACGATGCAACGGGTGGTAAAACGCAGTTAGTATCAATAATAGCAGCGGCCATTATTGCGCTCATAGCCGTGTTTTTAACAGCCCCACTTGAATTTATTCCAAGCGCAGCGCTAGGTGTTGTACTTATTATTGCCTCTGTTCATTTACTCGATTTAAAAGCGGTTTGGCAATTAAAACGAAAAGATAAACAGGCATTTTATCTCGCCTCAGCCACCTTACTTGCGGTGTTATTTATTGGCGTTATACCAGGGATCACACTTGCTGTATTACTGGGGTTATTTCAATTTATTCGCACTGTAATGCGCCCAACCGACAATATACTCGGCGTAGATGTTAACGGTGTAGTAAGAAGTTTAGACGCCACAGATAAAGCAAAATCGGTGCAAGGCGTGTTTATCTATCGCTTTAATTCACCTTTAACTTACTTTAATGCCAGCTACTTTAAACGCAGATTACTTGAGCAATACGCAAGACAAAAAGACGACACTCAATGTGTAATAATTGACGCTGTACCCTGCTTTACTCACTTAGATTTAAGTGTAATGGCCATGCTTGCCGATCTAGATGTTATATTTAAAAAGCGCGATATAAGGCTTGAACTTGCAGGTAGAAAACGCCAACTCCTTTCATGGTTTGAAATTGCAGGAATGAAGTCGGGAAAAGAAGGTATATATATTCACTCAGACCTATACATCGCCCTAAAAAGAAATAGCGTAAGCCAGCATACAGAGGAAGTTAATTTATTCGTGGCAGATGAAAATAAAGAGGCGCTCACACATCCATAAAATACTAAACAGCAGATCAGCTAGCTGGCTCTGCTGTTTGTATTAAGTACTTTTTATACTTTTGGGTAATTTGAAGGGAAAAACGCTTTTTTAGCGTCTTCATCAAACTCTTTTTTAAATGCTACATCAGTACCAATTACGCGTGCACGTGCAACCGCTGGGCGGCTATCAATGCTTTCAAACCAACGCTTAAGATTTGGGTACGGTGCTAAACCTTCTTCGCCTAATACAACCGGTGCTTTATCAATCCAGCCCCAAGCAGAAACATCAGCAATAGTGTATGTATCACCCACAATAAAGTCACGACCTTCAAGATGTGTATCAAGTACTTCGTAGTGGCGCTGCGCTTCACGTAAATAACGGTTAACCGCGTAATCAAGCCCTTCTGGTGCCATATGTCTAAAGTGAACACTTTGCCCTGAATACGGACCTAAACCAGATGCGATAAACATTAACCACGACAGCATTTCAGCGCGATCGTCGGCCTTACCTTCTAGCTTTCCATATTTTTCAGAAAGGTACATTAAAATAGCATTCGAATCGAACACACGAGTTTCACCATCAACAATTGCTGGCGCCTTAGCGTTTGGATTAATTGCTTTAAATTCAGGTGTATGTTGCTCACCTTTTAAAGTATCAAGAGGAACAAGTTCAAACGGTAAGCCTGTTTCTTCTAAAAAGAGTGCAACCTTCATTGGGTTAGGAGTATGGTGAAAATAAAATTTAATCATGTAAAGTTCCTCAATAATTGAGACATGATTAAAGCACAACTTGAGCGGGTGTTCAAATTAAGTTTTAACTAAGTAAAATATACAGTTAAAACGTGATTTAATTGTAAGCATTTCGTGATACTTCATTAGTGAATATCACTTATGCCAAGGAAAATATCAGCCTTTTCGAGCCATCACATGCTTTTAGAAATTTATAATTCACAAGGTTGCAGAATTTGCCCACCAGCAGAGCTGCTGAGTTTCAAAATTTACAGATGATGTAAAACTATAGACTGGTTTAATCCCTATTAATTCCGATGTTAATTACTGAGAGTGTTCAGTATGGAAAGATCCTTTTTACTTTCGCTGGTTTTATAAAAAACACTTCAAAAAAATAATAAGAGAGTAACAAAATACAGAATCTATTTATTAGCCTGATTTAAATGTTAAAGTTGTCATTATCACTAAATTACTCTTATAGTGAATCTATATAAATATTGAGCAATACTATGATAAAAGCACAAATACCAGTAGACGAAGAATCTAGATTAAAAGCCCTGTATGAGTATGAAATATTAGATACTGAAGCCGAAAAAGTATTTGATGATTTAACTCAACTTGCTTCTGATATTTGTGAAGCCCCCATATCACTTATAAGCTTAGTTGATCCACAAAGGCAGTGGTTTAAATCAAAGTATGGTATCGATGTAGACTCCACCGAAAGAGATATCGCATTTTGCTCTCATACAATACTGCAAGACCAAGTATTTGAAATACAAAACGCTCTACTTGATGAACGTTTTTATGATAACCCTCTAGTAACCAGCGATCCAAACATTCGGTTTTATGCGGGCACACCGCTAGTTACACCTAGTGGCAGCACAATTGGTACATTATGTGTTATCAGCGACCAGCCAAAAAAGCTAACTCAAACACAAATTAACGCACTGAAAATACTTGGCAAAGAAGTTATCGCACAACTTGAGCTCAGGTTAAACAACAGAAAGCTGGCCACTGCATTAAAACAACAACAAATACATAATAAAAATCTTGAAGAACTAAAAAAAGAAGCTGATACAGCTAACACTCTAAAAGGTCGATTTTTAGCAAATATGTCACACGAGCTAAGAACTCCGCTGCACGGCATTTTAAATTTAGCTGAGTTTGGACTGGCAGAGACTTCAAATATAGAAAAAGATAACGCCTTAAAAAGTATTTTAAGCTCCGCGAATATACTATCAAATATTGTAAATGACATTTTAGACTTTTCAAAAATTGAAGCGGGTAAATTAAATATTGAGAATATTAACTTTAACCTGAGCGAAGTCATTAACAATGTAATTAATCCACTAATGAAACAAGCCACAGATAAAGGAATAAAATTTATTCCATCTATAGATAAAAATATCGCTACAACCTTAAAAGGCGATCCTGTCAGAATTTCACAAATTTTAAATAACTTATGCTCAAATGCGATTAAATTTACACAACAAGGCCAGGTAGAGTTTAAAGTCACTGTAAAAGAGAACTCCTTAAACACGCAAAATATTGTATTTGAAATAATCGATACAGGTATTGGTATTAGTAAAGCTGCACAGCAAAATTTATTTAAAGAGTTTCATCAGGCTGATTCGTCTACATCTAGAAAGTACGGGGGCACGGGCCTTGGCCTCTCCATTTGCACCAAGCTAAGTGATTTAATGAATGGCAAAATCAACTTCACGAGTAAAGAAGATAAAGGTTCTGTATTTACTTACCAACAAAGCTTTGAAACATCAGAACTCGATGAATTATTAAAACCAAATAAAGAAATAACCGATTTACAAGGGTGTACTATTTTGGTTGCCGAAGACAATAAAGTAAATCAAGTTGTCGTAAGTAAAATGCTACAAGCCCATAATGCGAAAGTAATATTTACCGAAAATGGCAAAGAATGCGTTGATTACTTTTTTGCCAACCATGTTGATTTGATTTTTATGGACATTCAAATGCCAGTGATGGATGGAGTGCAAGCCACTAAAATAATTAGAGCGCAACAAACAGGTAAAACAACGCCAATTATTGCCATGACAGCCAACACCATGAAACAAGATATTGAACACTATTTAGATATTGGTATGGATGGCTATTTAACGAAGCCATTTAATAAAGAGCATTTAAATAGCTTGCTCAATGTCTATAATCCAAAAAACTCAAATCTCAAAAATTTAGCAGTTAAAGTTAGTAACCCAAACATTACGAGTGAACGTAAGCTAAAACAGATATGCAATGAGCTAAAAAAGTTAATTCCAAATGCCGACAGAGTCAGTCTCTGGTTATTTAATCACGACTATACTGCCATTAATAGCTTAATTTGCCTTGATGAAAAAAATGAAATAGTAAGTAATGCAGTTTTAAAAGCTGAAGACTTTCCTGCATACTTTGACTATATTTTAGATCATAAAGTATTAGACGCATCAGATGCGAGAAACCACGAAATCACTAAAAACTTCACCAAAGTTTATTTTGAACCATCAAACATTTACTCCTTGCTTGATTACATCTACTTTATTGATAACAAGCCACTAGGTGTTATTTGTTGTGAAAGTGTTGGCTCAAAAATTTCATGGAGCCATGCAGATAAACTGTCACTAATTAAAGTAGCTGATGTAACAACCTTGTTTTTATCCAAGCGGCTGAAATCATAGTAGCTACTTAATATATATAAAATGGGAGGAGTGCCTAATTACTTAAACTATTTAACTAAGCGGCATATGCCACCAAGGTTATGCGCGTTTATTGATTTAACAAAAAGTTTGAATGTATATGGGTAACTAAAGCGAAGCGTTGAGTTTACTTTTTAGCTGTGCAATATTAACTGGCTATAAACTAAAAATAATACTTATAAATTAAAGTAAATAACCGCTTAAATGAAGCACAGGGATCGCTAAGCCTATCTACAGGTTTGGTATAAAAACTAAAAAGGATGAATATGATTAAGCCATTTTACGCTAGCTGTTTGTTAGCCCTCTCGCTATTAACACCCTGCCTTGTAAAAGCAAATCCGACAGCCTCGCAATATCAGGAAATTCTTAACGATAACCTTACTGAAAACGAGCCTGGGGTATCGGTAATTATAAGTAAAAATGGCAAAGTACTTTTTAAAGGAACGCGCGGGCTTGCCAACCTTGAGCATAACATTCCACTTAATGAGCAAAGCGTTTTGCGTTTAGGTTCTATTTCAAAACAATTTACTGCAGCTGCAATTATGATGTTGCAAGAGCAAGGTAAGCTAGCGGTTACCGATGATATTCATAAGTATGTTGCAAGCTTTCCAACAGAGGGCAACCTCGTCACAATCGAAAACTTATTAACCCACACCTCAGGCATCGCCAACTACACAGATGACGACGATCTCTTTGATAAAGAAATACAAGTCCCCACCAGCGTTGACGATGCACTAGCGCGATTTGCCAAACACCCAATGGTGTTTAAACCCGGCGAAGCGATGGCTTATTCAAATACCGGTTATTCACTGCTTGGTAAAATAATTGAAGTAGCAAGTGGCCAGTCTTACAAAGACTTTATTGAACAACACATATTTAAAAAGCTAAAAATGAACCAGAGTAGTTATGAAGGGCAAGAACTTGTTACCCATCGCGCATCTGGCTATGAGCAAACAGAGCAAGGATTTATCAACACCAGCTACATTAATATGGATTGGCCATATGCCGCAGGTGCGCTTATATCTACTCCAACCGACTTAAACATTTGGTTTAGTGCGTTATCGTCTGGCAAGCTTATTAGTAAAGCAGGTTATGAGAAGATGGTAAGCCCTTTTAAACTCAACGACGGCAGCTTTTCATCCTATGGTTACGGATTAATTATTAAGCCCTTGAATGAATACACCGTAATTAAACACACTGGCGGAATAAATGGCTTTTTAGCACATGCACGCTATATTCCAGAGCAAAAGCTATATGTTGCAGTACTGGCTAATTCAAACCACATAAACCCTATTTTTATCAACGAAAAATTCACAGCCAGAGCACTAGGTATTGCACTACCCGAGTTTAAAAAAGCAGAGGTAACAGAGCAGCAATTAGCGCCCGTATTGGGTGATTACCGTATTGATGAAAACACCTTACGCAGCCTAATTTTTGAAAATGACGTTTTGTATTCAAAGCGCACTGGTGGCGATAAAACAAAACTTATTACCATGTCTAAAAATAGCTTTTACTACCCTAATTCAAACAATTACTTAGTAATAGAAAAAAACAGCCAAGGCCAATTAGTAATGAAGTATTTTAGTGGATTATCAACAACGCCTACTGAGGCGATTAAGATTTAGCTTTATAAGCCTCCCAAAAAACAATGCCCGCAGCTTTCTCTACTTATAAGCTCGGGTATTTTTATTTTGAATCCTCGTTAACGCAACAATAAATTATAAAATTAGTATGTGATGTGTAAAAGGTAATAAATATGTTACTTTTTATATGCTAATTTTATACTTAACCTCTTTAAAATAATTTACAAACCGAAAATAAGGAATAAGCATGCTTTTTCACCCTCACGGTAAATCCTATATTTTCGCCCCTTTGCTCATTATTTTGCTATCTGCTTGTACTTCAAACCCAGCTTTAATGCCTACACCCAATTTATATGTAAGTACGCCTTATTCAGAAGCCCAAGTACCTAAAAACCTACATACTACAAGTATGGAATTACTCTATGTTACAGACCGAGCAATTTCTGAAAAAGAGGGGGTTATGTATAACGCAAGTCGCTCGCCATCAATTGCGTACGGTGTAGCAAAAGTAAATTTTGGCGATAAATCTTTGCAGTGGAGTGAGTTATTAAAGCAAAGTAGTCTTAAAAATCGCTCCGCAAATTTGACTTACGTAATGGAGAAAGCGGATGAATTAGGTCGCTTTCCTTTATCGCCTTATAAATTTAGACGCGTAAAAAACAAACTCCAAATTGACGAAGATATTTTAGAACGCAAAATTTTTCACGAAACCCAGTTAAACAAAAACATTAATCAGCGTTTAAAAAACAGTAATAATAAAGACGTTATTTTGTTTGTGCATGGCTTTAATAATACCTTTAACGAATCGGTATTTACTCTTGCTGGTATTTGGCATTTTTTAAACCGACAAGGCGTACCTATTGTTTACTCTTGGCCTGCTGCCGCCACAGGATTAACCGGCTATTTTGAAGATAAAGAGTCTGGTCAATTTACTATTTTTCATTTAAAAGAAACCTTACGACTACTTTTTAAAAATCCTGAAATAGAAAATATTCATATTATTGCGCATAGCCGTGGCACAGATGTAGTAACCACAACACTTAGAGAACTTATAATTGAAAACAGAGCCAGTGGCGGAAATCCCCGAGAAGACCTGCGTATTGAAAACTTAATTTTAGCTGCTCCCGATCTTGATTTTGGTATTATTAAGCAAAGGCTAATGGCTGAGCAATTTGGGCCCGCATTTGGAAAAATCACTATTTACACCTCTCAAGAAGATAGCGCATTGGGTATTTCACAATGGCTAACAAACAGCTTAAGTTTTGGTAGGTTAAACACAAAAGATGTAAACATAAACGAGCAAGACATATTTACCTCAGTAGGTAACGTAAGCCTAATTAAAGTGCCTAAATCTGGCAGCTTAATAGGTCATGATTACTTTCATAGTGATCCGGCGGTAAGTTCTGATCTCATTAATTTGATATTACATAAAGCATCGCCAGGCTCTAAAAAACGACCGCTGCAAAAACTCGAAAATAACTTTTGGTCGCTTGATTCAAATTACCTAATTAAAAACGAATAGTAGTTAGCACACAAAAAATAAAATTATTGCTGGCTTAATAACCACTCTTTTGGCGCTTGCCCTGTTTTTTTTCTAAATACACGGGCAAGTGCAGAGCCATTTTCGTACCCAACCTGATTAGCCACTAAATCCATATTTTGATTTTTTAAAATAAGCTTTTTAGCAACCGATAAACGCCAATCAGCTAAATAATCAGCTGGTGTTTGCTCAATTACTCGCTTAAACGTATCGGCAAATTTAGAACGCGACATACCACACTCCTCAGCCATAGCGCTAAGCGACCAACTTTGCTCTGGAGTTTGGTGTATTTTTATTAATACTTTAGCCAACTGAGGGTGAGTAAGCCCAGCCATCATCCCGCTTTTAATTGTGCCTTCTTCTAGTACTTTTCGCAGCACACTAATTAAAAACACATCGCATAAGCGATCTATAATTAAATGCTTACCGCTGGCGTCTTTAAATGCTTCTTCAAAAATCCAAAAAGCGCTTTGCTCTAACAATCCATCACCTGTTAATTCATAATTTAAACAAAAAGGGAGAGCCTGTAATAAAGGGCTATGCCCACCGCTTTGATAGCTAATTTGTGCGCACACTAAATCAGCACCGTCGCTTTTATCCGAAAACAAACAGTGCCCTGTAGAGTGAGGAAAAAAGATAACCGAAGGCTTAGACAAAACTACTTCAAAGCCATTATTACTACGCACTTTTAACGTACCAGAACGTAATAAATGTAAATGCCCAACACCTTGATCCTCACTAAAATCGCTCGTACCACACATATTGCCGCTAAAAAACACATTCGCATTAAGTGAAAAATGACTCAGCACACTCGAAAGTACGTCCATAAACGCTCCTGTGGATTATTGGTATGAAAATATAGACTAATAGACGCATATTAACCAAATAATAACGATAAAGTACAGTTGAGTTTTAAACAAACAAACCTATTTAATTTTTCTTTGGAGATACACATGAAATTTTCGACACTCACTAAATCAGCTTTTTTTGCAGCATCAGTCCTTGCAAGTTCACTAAGCTTTGCAGCAGACATAGACGCAAATGCCGACGTTAACGACATTGCAATTAGTGGTTACGATACCGTTGCTTACTTTACCCAAAACAAAGCGGTAACAGGCAGCTCTGAATATACTGCAACACATAAAAATGCCATTTATAAGTTCAGCTCAGCTAAGCACCGCGACTTATTTAGAGCTAACCCAGAAAAGTACGCACCACAATTTGGTGGCTTTTGTGCGTTTGGTGTATCAATGGAGAAAAAGTTTGACGTAGATCCAGAGGCTTTCAAAATTGTTGAAAACAAACTTTATTTAAATCTTGATAAATCGGTTCAAAAACAATGGCTAAAAGACGTACCTGGCTTTATTACTTCAGCCGACTCAAACTGGTTTGACATAAAAGACAAAACAGCAAAAGAGCTTTAATAAACAAAGTTTCATTTAAATATAATATTGTGAGGCTGCTTTAGCTTACACCAGCAGCCTTAAATTTAGTGCGTTGTTCATTATTAGCAGTAAGAGAGTCTTATGTTGAAATCGTTGTTAGTTATTATAAGTGTTACCTTTTTATCGTTTAGTACATTGGCTGATCAAGCCTCTGATAAAGTAGCGATAAAAGCCGCAGTAAACGACTACTTTCAAGGTCAAGGGGAGGCGAGTAAAGCGCGTTTATTTCGCGCATTTGCAGCAGAGCACGCAACAATGGTTGGCGTAGTAAAAAACGACGACGGTAAAGAAGTTATTAAGTCGTATAAAGACATGACCAGTGTACTTAACCAATGGGCATCAAACAAAAATCCAGCAGGTGGAAACCTCGATGGTGAAGTTATCAGTATGAACATTGTTGACGACCGTTTAGCTGTTGTTTTATTTCGCTCTACTAACCGCTTTTACGATGCACTAACATTAGCTAAACTAGATAATGAATGGAAAATAGTCGCTAAAGCTTATATTTTGCAATAACTATTAAACCAATAATCGCTGTTATAAAATTTTAACCTGTTTATTTGACCATTAACGTGGCTAAACTATTACTTTGATTTATTTAACAGCGCTTTTAAATCGGCAAACGGAGAATGGGTTGCAGCCTCTACCTTTCGCTCTGTAGTCGACCCGCCATACATAATATGTTCGTGGTATTTATTGTGCTCATTATCGTGGCAATAAATACACAATAGCTCCCAGTTACTGCCATCTTCAGGGTTATTACTGTGATTATGATCAACATGATGCACCGTTAACTCACGCAAATTAGAGTACTCAAACTCACGAGCACAACGCCCGCATACCCAAGGATATAATCTTAAGGCTTTTATTCTATAACCTTCCTCTTGCTTCACATAAGCCTGAGGTACTGCGTTATTATTACTCATAGTATTCCTGGTAAATTCACTATTTCGGTGCTCAATACTAAAAAAACTTAATTACTGACAAATCACCAAAAGAAGTATCTATATGCCGGCCTGTTTGCTCCCATGCACGAAGTACAACCATAAGTTTTTTATTGTCAGAAGTCCAAGACATTCCACCGCCGTATGCTTCAACTTTTTCACCGCCAGAATCTTTTAACCCCAGCCCAGGGTCTGTATTTCGAATATTTCCCTTACCTACTTTGTATTCAGCAAATACGTGAACATTATGCGGTAACGAAAATGATAAAAGCGAGCCAATACTCGCTCCATACGAATTAGAAATTAACTTAGTGACCTTTGGTGCAGACGAATTTAAAAAATCAGCCTGAAATACAATATTATCTTTATTCTCAAGGGATACATGCTTGAAAGACCACGCGCCAACAATACTTAACGACAAATCAAATTTGTTACTTAGCTTTGGCCTATTAAGAAAAAAATGCTCAAACAAAGACTCTTTATTGTTGAAGGTATAAAAATTGTGTTGGCCAGATAGCTCAAACTTGGTTGAACGTGTATTTTGCGAGAAAATTTGATCCGTTTGATTGCCGCTTAAATTGCTAGCCGTGCTTTGCAGTCCTTCAAGCGTTTGATAGTTAAAAGTGATTTTAGAATTTTTAAACTTTCTATATGAAAGCAGTATATCTTGTGTTTTTGTTTCAACATCATCTTCAAAAATATCGGCAGAGTAGCCAATTTCAATGTCGTTAATATCAAAAAACACACCCACACGTTGGTTGTTTATGGGCTCTAACGAAAACAGTGTTTTTTGATTACTCCCAGCCAAGTCGTCGTATATTAACGCGTGACTAGTGTTAGGGTTTGAAATAGTTGTTCGTACCGACTTTAAGTCAAAGTCGAAAGCCAATACAGCACCAGATTGAAATGCAGCTAAAACAGCAAAGCTCACAATAACCAAGTAATTGCGATTCATTAAAAACACTCAAAAGTTAATTTGTATTAGAGTAGCGTTTTTTTCACCTTAAATTATCACAAAAGGTTAACAATTGATAAAAACTTTAAATAATGCGCTTTATGCCATTTTTGGGGTGCTTTCAAGGTCAAACTCACTTACATGCTTAATTAGCTCCGGAAAGAACGCTAAAAACACGGCTTCTAATTCATCGTAGTTACGCGCTATATCCTCAGCTGCCCCCGCAAAGTTATTAGTAAAACGAATGCGGTTAGCAATATTATCAAGTGCTACTCCTATTCCCTCAACGGTTTCGTACTCTTTAAACCAATCGTTTTTAGTCATACTTGTTACAACATGCTGCATGCGCGGCGGCATAACAGGTATGCGATTATTCAAAAGCTGATAGCTGGTGTACTTAAAATCACTTAAAGGTTGCTTGCTAAATCGCTGCCAATGCAAAATTAAAAAATGATCAAACACCACATCAATAGCCACGCCAGCAAAACGTTTTCGCTCAGGTGAAAAGTACTGCTTGGCATGTTTAACTGCGCGGTGGGAGTCTGTAAATTTATCGACTAAATAGTGGTTATCGAGCCCGTTCTTAACCGTATTTGGTAAGTGAACTATATGCCTTTTTCCACCAAAGTCACCCAACAAGTTTCCAAAGTGAGAATCGGCTGTGGGCTGCGCTAAATAAAGATGAGCTAAATAATTCAAAGTGTTCTCTGGCTTGGCTAATACAAACAAATAATAACGTAAATTTAAACTAAACTCACATTCGTGTTTAAAGCAGTACTTATGGTTTTGCTTACCAATTTTACTCAAACACGCCGTAAAGTATTGTTTAAACGGGTAAATAGAAAAGTGATTAATCACTGGCTCTATAAAAAAGCCACTACAATAAGCTGTAGCGGCTTTTTAATGCTTTAGCTTTGTTAGTTTGATCAAAACTAGTTACTCGACTTAACCCAATTTCCATTATCATTTTTACTGTAGCTATTTTTAACCGCAGACCAAGCCACTTTGTGCGCAGTGGTTTCGCGGTCGTCGTCGTTTTTTCTATCGCTTGGGTCCTTGTAGGTATCCCACGCACTATTAAACGCCTCTTGATATATCTCTTGGGCATGTTTAGGTAAGTTACTTTTTACCGACTCAGGTAGTTCGTCACGGTTTTTATATGGCATAGCTTTCTCCTTATATTTACTCAATTACGCCACAAGCAACACGGCTACCACCGCCACCTAATGGCTTTGGCTCATCTGCATAGTTGTCACTTCCTTCGTGAATCATCACTGCGTGTTGTTTAAGTTGTTCAAGCGTGAGCCTTGGCGCTAAAACAGGCGATTTAGCTTGGCCACTTTCATTTACATACAACGCCGGTAAATCACCTAAATGACCGTTAGCCCAAGGATAATCATGATGCTCGCTAGCTTTTGGATCGAAATGCCCACCAGCGCCACCACCAGGCACTACCTCATCGCCTTTTTTCTTGGGTTCACAACTAGCAAATTGATGAACATGAAAGCCATGCTGCCCAGGCGTTAAACCTTTTAAGTTTGGTGAAAAAACAACGCCGTGATCATTTTCTGTTAGTGTAATAGTGCCTAGTAATTGCCCCTGCCCTGACTTAGTAACTTGGTGCATTTCAACGTTTACATTAGCCATTGCACTATTTTGTAGTAACGCGCTGGTAAATAATATTGCAAAAGCAGGTTTTAAAACGCGGTTTAAACTTCTTTTAGCTTTTGAATCAAACTGCAAATAATTCATCATCATCTCCTGGTTTAGTATCAAATTAATAAAACAATATCGCTAAATTAAGCGACTATTAAATAAGTAGTTTCAATGTCTATACCAGTCCTATGTTCAAACATACATTTATGTATTTTTTAGTCGCAATTTATTGATTAAAATAACTTTAACTAAATAGCCATTTAATTAATGAGCTAACTTTTACTCAAAGATTAAGTAAAAACCGAGGCATATTTACAAAGCTCGTGAGAAAAGATTACCAACGTCCCTACCAAAAAAGACAATCCAAGTGAAAAAGACGATATTAAAGAGGCCCTTATTACTTAGGCGGTAGTCTCGAGTGTTGGTGTTGGTTGAATGGCCGTACGTTATAAAATAAAGAAGCGCCAATCTAAATAAGTCTTTTACAGAGACTCTTCACGCATTATATTTATAAGGGGTATTTATTAATCAAAGCATGTTTTAAAAAAATCCGCTTATATATGGGTCCCTTTAATGACAAAAAATTACGTTACTTAGTTGTTCTATATCAGAAGTTTTTAACGCAGTTAGCGTAAGATTTAATCCCGCAAATTAATTAAGTATTATTACTCCGCACTAAAAAGCGAGCACAAAAAAAGGTGAAACCAAGTTTCACCTTTTTAATTAATTAGCTAGCGTTACGCAGTAGATACGTTACTTGCGCCTGCATTGTTAAGTATTTCTTCAATAGCGTTTTTGTTGTCACTATCGTACTTAATACCAATTAATATAGAGCCTTTTTCAATGGCATCTTCATAATACTTAATTTCGTGCTCGGGGATAAACGCACCAATTGCGGCACCTAAAGTACCACCTACTGCAGCGCCTGCACCACCAGCAGCAAATGCAGCGACTAATGGTCCGGCAACTAATAAGCCTGTACCACCTGTTGCTACAGTCCCTACGGCAGTGAAACCACCAATAATTGCAGCAAGAATACCACCCGAAGCCGCGCCAATAAGGCCGCCTTCAGAAGCCTTAGTACCTTCGTCTACAGCAAAATCTTCCTTTGCGTATGAGTCGTTGGCTACAATACTTATATCAGCTTCATTAATGCCTAAAGCTTCTAATCTATAAATTGCGAGTGTTGCTTGTGATGCACTTTCGAATAACCCAGTAATAACGGTACTCATAATAACTCCTTTATTTATTTAAGAAAATACACTTACTACCAAGCAAAACCCGAACCAAAAAAATTATCAATATAAATCAATAAGATAAAACAAAATCCCGTATTAACACTCTCATTATTAAAGTAAAAATTGCCAAATATTGTAAAAAACTCCTACCCACATAAACAAACTTAATAACAAGCGATATGCAGTTTTAATATAAATATATTAATTAAAATTATTACTTAGACCATGTAATTTCAGCTAATTGGTTAGTCGCTGTTTGGTGAATAATCAGCCCGTTATTCCCCATGCGCATATGCCTAATTAAGCCAGAGTAAACACCCTCTTTGCTCGGAATTTGCCAGCTTTGCATGGTTTCGGTATTAAGGTCGAACCTTACTAAGGTTTCAGGGCGTTTGGCTGACTCGTTAAACCAAATGGCGTTATCGGCATATTCAATTGCATACGGGTGACTGTTTTCACCGCTGGGATTATCCCACTGAGTGATCTTCTTGGTTTTTGGGTTATAGCGACCAAGTTTACCCATACCAGAGTTAACATAAAAAACCATATCGTCAGGCGTAATGGCAAGTCGCCTTGCATGCGTTTTAGCACCCGGGAGTTTAATTTCGCTAAGCTCCATGGAGTTCTTATCAACTTTAATCAAACAGTTACTACCATTACACGAAACCCATGGCGTGCCGTTTGAATCAAGCTTAATACCATATGGCCGTGAGCCTTTAGTGGGTAAAGTAGCGAGTTTAATATCGCCAGTTGTAGGGTCTAGCTTGCCAATCATATTACTGTGCTGCAGGGTAAACCAAAATATGCCTGCCTCGTCAAATACACCGGTATGCGGGTCGCTGGCGTTTTTATCGGGCATTTTATATACTTTAAATTTTTCGGTTTTTAAATCTAAATATCCAACCGTGCCATTTTTATTACCTAAAAACCAAGGAGTTTGATTTTTATCAAGCGACACACTGTGCGCATAGGTACCACTTGGCAGTGTGTACTCTTTCATATCGCCGGTTTTAGGGTCTAACCTGCCTAAAATATTACCCCACTGGCCAACCCACCAAATAAGTCCGTTTTTACCTTGTACCGGATCGCGAGCGCGCTGCCCAAGCGTAGGGACTTGCCAGTACTTAAAATTGAGCTTCAAATCGCCCGTAACAACCTTAGATTCGCGCTTGGTATTAACAGGATAATGCTCAGCTAAATAAGCGCTTATATCTTTACTAAGCGCAGTACCCTCGCCCGTATCAACCATATAGCTTATTAATGTTTGCCAGTCCTGCTGGCTATAACCCGCACTGCGCTCAAGATTAGTTAAACTATGGCAACTAGCACAAAGCTGCTCAATTAGCGGCCCCTTATCGTTGCTCAGCACTGGTAGCGGTGCAGCCAAAGTGCCCGACACAGCCATTACCGCAACGTATTTATTAAATAAAAATCTATTTTTACTCATAACGCCCTCCCTTGTTTTTAATATTAAAGCATAGGGCGGAGGTGTTTACTATATGTACAGACAAGCCGACTAGAAGGTAAGTTAATTTGCTGAGTAAATGCCTCAAAAATAGACCTAAGCACAGTGGCACAGGCTTTACGTTAGTTACTTAGCTGATGCTTAAATGTGATTTAAACGATTAAATTACACAAAGAGAATAATAGCCGCTTAAAAAACCTGATTTAAAGTCTTCAGAGTCTATCGGTATGTAAATTGCTGGTACTACTGTTCTTACTTAAAGAGTTACATATTGATAACTCACGCTACAACTAAATAATCGAGGGTAATATGAGTAATAAACAGCTAATTACGACGATAGGTATAGGTCTCGCCGCTGCATCAGCAGGTATGTTAACAAGGAAAACTTTACAAAAATCGTGGGAAAAGGTTACCAACGAACCAGCCCCAAAAGATAGACCAAGCGAAGAAACCGATCTCAAAGAGGCCGTTACATGGGCAGTAGTTTCAGGTATTGGTGCGGGTGTTGCAAGAATGGCCGTACGTTATGTGCTAGACAAGCGCCGATCTAAATAAACCGACCCGATTGATACCTCTTATAAGTATTAATCGTAATGCGGTGAGGCTCTAAAGGCGGCTTGCGACAACCAATCCCCAGTTGTCGCAAGCAACTTTGCTAAAGCCTTGATTAAGGTTACTTAACTATTGAGCTAAAAAACATATTAATATCCAAACCGGGGTTCTGTGGTTAAATTTAAAATGTCGGATGGCACGGCTGCGCCGCTTATCCGACCTACGTAGGTTGGAAAAACTGGAGGTGCCTTGTGACAAGACCCTTTATTTTAAGCAGATACACTCTATTGGACATTAACTCCCTTTCAAAGTTGTTGCCTGCCTACAAGCTTGCGTATAATGCCCACATTCCGGCTGCATTTTTTAGCCGCTAACTTGGATTTTATTAATGAAAAAACTCTCTG
The DNA here is from genome assembly GCF_011378625.1 of Pseudoalteromonas sp. c7(2019). Lineage (NCBI taxonomy): Bacteria > Pseudomonadati > Pseudomonadota > Gammaproteobacteria > Alteromonadales > Pseudoalteromonadaceae > Pseudoalteromonas > Pseudoalteromonas sp. c7(2019). The sequence continues at coordinate 232,295 of NZ_WTKS01000003.1, forward strand.
CAGTGCAAATAAAACAGCAAGCACTTGTACTTAATACAGCTGAAAAATTAGAAGAACAAGGCCGCGCTGAGCTCCCAGGCATGCTGCAATGCTGGTTTGATGTGGAATACCACTTATTTCCAAGTACACTACTGCTGTGCTTTCAGTTTGAAAACGAGCAAGCCTTAGCCGCCGCAGAGCCAGATTTATTAAAGTGGCAAAAACGCTTAAGCGGCGCAATGCTTAAAAAAGGCGTTATTTTAAAAGATATGCGTAAACATTTAGTGTTTACTTTAAAAGGGCCTGACGAATAAAGCGAAGGTGTTCAAAGGTTACTTCGGGCTAACGCCCATGTGGCTAGCACTATATAGAAAACCGTTGTATTGCTACAACGGTTTTTAATTTTCATTAGAACCGAAAGTAGAATCCATAGAGGTCAAATTAATCTTGGATTTTTTATCTGCAGGTGATAGAAATTGATCATTAAGAAGTACGAATGCACTTCAATACTAAAACGAAGGCTTGTTTGCTCTATGCAATAAAAAATGCTTAAAATCGTCATCACTAAAAAAAGTGTTTTCACGCCCTCTTCTACGATTCACACATGATAAAACGCATTCTCATACTCTATTCGCAGCGGTCTAAACATATTAATTAACTCAATGAGCAATAAACTATAAACTTAGAGCATTGATATAAAGTTAAAATTAGACTCTTTTGTTTTATTTACAGCTAACTAAACATAGCTGGCTAATCAACAAGCTCCCGTATACCTTTATTATAGTAGCCACCGTTTTGTTTTCGATACTCATTAGGAATGTCACCCACAATACTTTTAAACACACGATTAAAAGTCGCAAGAGAAGAAAAGCCACTCTCAAGTGCTATGCTTAAAATACTCCACTCTTTGGTCTGATCGTTTATTAATAACTTTTTTGCATACTTAACGCGGTATTGGTTAATAAATAAATTAAAGTTAGCTGCTTTATAGTGATAGCGGATTGCTCGGCTAACTTTGTACTCAGGCACCATTAGCGCTTGTGCAAAATCTGAAATTTTGAGGCTGGCTTTTAAGTAAAGCTGCTGCTCATTGATAAGCTTTGTAATGCCAACTATCAATTCAGACTCTACATCTTGATTGCAGTTTTCATTTAGATTAAATGTGTCATTGTTAATAGTGCCAATATCATCTTTTTGCTTAAGCGCTTGGTTATTTATTACTTTTGCTTGAAGCAGCATAACTCCCTGCATTGCAAATACGATTAAAAGTGCAGATGAAGTTATGATAATGGGGTTATACAGCTCAATTTCAGCCGCACTAAAGATAAACTTAGGAAAAATACTTGCATTAAACACAGCTAAAATCCAAGCGCTCCCAAAGATGATTGATTGCATTTTTTGTGACTGTGTTTTTTTACTATAACCTCTAAACGCCTCCCAAAAAGAAAGCGCAAGGATACTTGATGAAAGCAATATAGTGACCTCATTCACCCCTTGCTTTAAACGCCACATTACATCACTGGTAGGTAAAGGCTGAGGATCAAGGCTCACTAAGTAGTGCCATGTTTGATTAAACATGATCAAGCCCGCAATGGTTGCAGCAAAAGTCACATGCCTGCGGGAAATTGGCGAATGCTCACGAAATAACGTTCTTGCAATCAGCCATGAAACATTACATGTTGCGCAAGTGAACAACCCGATTAAATATTGATACGCGCCTATACTTTGCGCACTGAGCTTTTGTGCTGCCACCATACAAAGGGAGCCACAAAATATCACAAATAAATAATGAACCAGCTGCTTATCTTTTTTCAGCGCATTTAAAAACATTAACCCCATACAAACAAAAAGAAGAAGGTAATAAGGGGAATAATTTTGCATAATAGCGTGCTCTTAAAATGACGTTTTAACCAACAACTTGGTCTGAATTACATGGTACAAATTAACATGCATGTTGGCAAAAAAACTTTGTTAGTGAATGTGTCTATACCACCCTAGCTAATTACAAAAAATTATCAATATATCGTTGCTCAAATTCCGAATTTGAGAAGAAATCACCATGAAAGTCTTTATATTTGGGCTATTGAAAAGACTTTTTGGAAAAGCACATGTTAATGCAAACAATACAAAAAACGCCCAATGAGCTACTTGAGATGAGTAAAAAAATGTGGTTCACGTGCCTGTTGATGGCACAAATCTGTTTTGTTATTTACCTCGCTTTGGGATACGGGCTTACGGGGGTCACTACGGGAATATCTGGCTGGAGTCGTCTAAATAGCACCGCCTATGTTGCCAGCGATCCCACCGGTAATTCAATGTACGCGCTGCATGTGTTACTCGCCATCGTGATGATAATGGGTGGTAGCTTACAGCTAATACCTACAATAAGAGCAAAGTATACTAAGTTTCACCGCTACAATGGTCGCGTGTTCGTAATGTTAGCCTGTACCATCTCTTTAGCAGGTATGTACCTTATGATAGCCAGAGGAACCGTTGGTAACACCTTGATGCATGCGTTGACTATGCTTAGTGGTTGCGTGGTTATTTTAGCGAGTATATTAGCCGTACAAGCGGCCAGAAAGCGTAATATCACTAAACATAAAATTTGGGCGATACGTTTATATCTTGCAGCAAACGGCGTTTTATTTTTTAGGCTGATGATTTTTGCCTGGTTTTTAATATTCGGCTCACTAGGAATTGATACAACAACGTTTACAGGTCCAACCGTGTTAACTATTAGCGTATGTTCTTATATTATGCCGCTGCTTATAGCTGAGTTAGTCAGGTATGCAGGTAAAACGTTTAATAGAGTGATAACAATCGCCACCGCTGCTTTAATGATGTTGATATCCATTGTATTTTTAGTCGGCTTATTTGGTGTAGTGCTTGCAAGTTGGTACCCAGCGATAGTTGGCTAACGTACTCAATAATCATTGAAGAAGAGAAACCGAAGTAGATGGAAAAATACAGTGTAAAAAACAATTAAAAAGGTATTTTCGTATTCTATTCATAACGGTCTAGACATAGTAATTAACTCAATGAGCAATAAACTGTAAATCTAGACCCTTGGTATACTGAGCAAAATTTGCCCCATTGGTTTTTAACAAACAACAAAAGCAAATATCAGTCGATTCAACGTTAATTGATTGCTCTAAGTTAGCAATAGTAGGATAGTAAATTACACATAAAAAATAGCCTTATATTAGGAATATTATGATCAAAGTATTACTAGCGACCAGCTTAATTGCCTCTTCATTCGCTGTTTTAAGTAACCCTTTAACTGTTGAAGAACAGCGCATCAACAAAGCCCAAACAGCTATGCCAAGTGTTTTAAAAGCATTTACCCCACAAATATCAAGTTTTGAACAACAATTTAAAAAATTAAACGACTTCAAAAGTGCAAAAATATTAGTACAAAGCTTTAGCTTTGAACTGTGGGAAAACGCCAAGCAACGCATAGTAAAAACCAACAATTACGACGACCGAGAGCTCTACTGGGCACGCCTGCTTTCAAGCAAAGTAATACTCACAACTTCTCCTAAGTTTTCAATTACGCAGGCTCAACTAAATACTTTACTAACCCTACTTGAGGAAGGCAGCAGAGGGCGTACCGACCTTGCTTTTTCGTCAGGCAGCACTAAAAAAATATTACTAACAGGTTTTGACCCTTTTTTACTCGATAGAAATATAAACCAAAGTAACCCCTCAGGTGTTGCGGCGTTATTACTCGACGGGCAAGTTATTAATTACAACGGCGTGAGTGCAGAAATTAACACCGTTATGGTGCCTGTACGCTACGAAGACTTTGACCAAGGTATAATAGAATCACTACTTGCCCCTTACTACGCACTTAATAATGTAGACATGGTAGTAACCGTAAGTATGGGCAGAACAGAATTTGATTTAGAGCACTTCCCGGGCAAACGCCGCAGTGTAACTGCCCCAGATAATGCCAATATTGTGTATGGCGGAACGCAAACAAGCCCAGTAATACCAAAACTTAATGGCCGACCACTCCCGGGCAACGAGTTTGTAAAATTTAGCTTGCCAGTAAATTACATGCAAAAAGCTAAAGGCCCTTATAAAGTTATCGACAATCACGAAGTCACCACGCTTGAAAAAACCTATAAAGCGGGATCGTACGGCGAGCTTAAAAATAGTATTGCGGTAAATGGCGGCGGCGGTGGTTACCTGTCTAACGAAATATCGTACCGAAGTATTCGCCTGCGCGATGCGCTTAATTCAAGTATACCTACAGGGCATATTCATACCCCACGTATACAACAATTCGAACCTGAAACAGAAGCTAAAATAGTAAAACAAATAAAGGCAATGCTAGAGCAAAGCTTAGTAGCGCTATAGTTTAGAACTACTAGTTTGAGCGCGTAAAAAAGGGCAATAACATTGCCCTTTTTAAATGGGGTTACTAGGGGCAAGTTTTGCATTTTTAAATCACAAAAGGCAAAAAGAAATACCTGCTCCTACCAATTTACTGATTCTGGATTCTGGACTTATCTAATAAAATTAGTAGTATGTACTCGTATATTTATTTGATGTGATAGAAAAGCAATAATGGACTATAAATTCGAACACTTCACGATTAAACGCTTTCGTTCACTTATGAATGTTGAAATAAAGGTGGTTAATGGTCAGCCCATTACGATCTGCGGGGAGAATAATATTGGAAAAACTAACGTACTAGAGGCACTGAATATTTTTTTCAACCATATTGAAGACATTGAGCTATATGATGTAACAACTGACATACCACACCATATTTATTATGGTAGAGGTGGCGAACTTCAAAATACTGAGCTAACAAGTAAGTTTTGTATTAATGTATCAGAAGTCATAACGGTCAAAGCCACGTTTAAAAAAGACCTGACCATTGAATATAAGATATCTAGTTCTGATAAAACTAAAACACTCCCCCAGACGGAAAAAGCATTTAAAGATATCGTAAAACACTTTAAGTATTTTTATGTAAAGTCTAATAATGTCGATATACCAAGTTTAGTGTCAGAACTTTTTGCTTCAGATGGTTTGCTCAAGCTTGATAAAAAAAGAGCTAAACAGCAAAAGCCTTTAGAAACATTAAAACAATTTCAGGCGCAAGCCCAAGCTGCGTTAAACGATATCCAGAAAGAACTAAATCAACAATTACAAGAGCTAAATATTCTAAGCTCTTTGGACTCTAACAGTGCAATCAAAATTACGTTCGCTGAGTTTGATAAATTACGTGACGTTGTATCCAGAATGACTCAAGTTACGATAGATGACGGTAATGACCATTCTATTTCTTCTAAAGGTAGTGGTGCTCAAAGAACTGCTTTATTGACTTTAATGAACTATATCGCCTCAAATGCTAATAAAAAAGTCATTTGGGGCTTAGATGAGCCTGAAATATTTCTTCAACCGAAAGCACAAAAACAATTATTTAGAGCTGTAAAAAAGATAGCTAGAGAAAAAGAACAAACTGTGGTTATGACTACTCACTCGCAGCATTTTATTGATCTAAATAATTTAGAATACACTTATTTGTATGTCTGTGATGTGAATGAGAAAAATTACGTTAGGAAAAAAGATCGTTCGTTTTTTGAAAAATCCACACATGCTCAATCTTTTTCATCTGAATCAGCTAAAGCTAAGGGTATAAGAGAGCATCTAGGCATAGAGAATAACGATGGATGGAATTTATTACCTTACAATATTATAGTGGAAGGTGAGACAGATAAAAAATACTTAGAAGCACTGATCGAACACAACGAGATGATTGCCCCCAACATAATCTGGTCTGGGAGTGCTTCAAAAATATCTGGTTCAGTCCAATTTTACAATAATTTGGCAATAGACCTTGATTTTAAACCGCAAATAAAAATAATTTTGGATAATGATGAAGCGGGTAGAATCGAATATAAAAATTTAGAGAACAGCGTTAACAAAAATAGATTCTCAAACCTAAGTATAGAGCTATTAGTTTATCCAAAGGAAGACGGTACTGTCTGGGATAAGAAAAGTAAAAATTTTGACTGGGAAGTTGAAGATTTTTTACCCAATGAGCTTATGTTCGATTCCGTAAATAAAATATTAAAAAATGCTAAATATTCAATTATTAAAAAGAAGCTAAGAGACAATAAGTCAAAAGCAGCTAACTTGAATACTCAAATTTTTATGTATGCTGAGAATGCGGCAAAACTCGAAAATCCAGATAAAGCTCCTTTTCAATTGTCAGGAGAAGGGCAAAAGAAAAGTATCTGCCTAGAGGTTGTTAAGCTTTTAAGTAATAAAGTATACGAACTTACCGAAGCTCAAGTTACTTTCCTATCAGAAATTTGTGAGTCATAGTATATGCTTGTATTACATCAGTAGAATAAAATAGGATCAAAAGGATCGGACCAGCCAAAAAATTGCAGAGCGTTAGGTCTTGTTTCTTGCCAAGTCCAAACACCAACCTCACGTTTAACACCCTTCCCCGTCATCACGCCCTGAAAATAAGCAATTGATGAGTAATGCATTTCATGGATGAAATGAAAGCCATGCTTGCACATGGATGTGCTTTCATGGCGTTTATGTTCACATCAATTGTGTTTTGAAGGAAATAGCGTGATGCTCGGGTGCGCTGAGAGTGTCCAGAGAGGGACCAGCGGCAGCCCCTCTTTGGCTGCCGTCGCCAGCGCGACAAAACCTTGAATAAGGTTTCTAATTTCTAGAAGTGCCCAACGTATTCGCGTTATCGGTGATGATAACCTCAAACACCTATTTAAATACTTATTCGGGCTGCCGCCCGCGCGTCAGCAAGCTAAACGCCTACAATAAATAACACATACTCTTGGCTTTTGAGCGAGTAAGTATATTTGTGATTCGTTGGGTTTCGTTACACTCCACCCAGCCTAGAGGAACTACAGAGAGGTGCAGGTCTTGTTTCTTGCCAAGACCAAACACCAACCTCACGTTTAACACCCTTCCCCGTCATCACGCCCTGAAAATAAGCAATTGATGAGTAATGTCGCGCATGGATGCGCGATAAGGCGGAACTAGGCCATGGATGGCCTATCTTCGCCGTTTACGTTCACATCAATTGTGCATTGAAGGAAATAGCGTGATGCTCGGGTGCGCCGAGGGGTTCCAAGGGGCGGTCGGCGGTAGCCGCCCCTTGGTTGCCGCCAGCAATCTGGCAAAAAACCTTGAATAAGGTTTCTAATATTTAAAAAGCGCGAAAGGCATTCACATTATCGGTGATGGTAACCTCAAGCACCTATTCAAATACTTATTCGAGCTATCGCCCGCGCGTCAGCAAGCTAAACGCCTACAATAAATAACACATACTCTTGGTTTTTGAGCGAGTAAGTATATTTGTGAATTGTTGGGTTTCGTTTCACTCTACCTAGCCTATGCAACTTGTGTTGTAAGGCGAAAGTTAAGTGCTTTCATCACTTTAAAAATAGTTTCCCAACGTGGCTTAGTTTTACCGTTAACTGCTTTATATAAGCTTTCACGGTTTAACCCCGTTGCTTTAGCAATATCACTCACGCCATGCTTTTTAACTAATAAGCCAAGTGCTTCAATAAAGGTATTTGGATCATCATCAGCTAAACACTCTTCTAAAAATGTATTAATTTCTTGCTGTGTTTCCATATAGTCAAACGGGTTAAAATCTGATGTTTGTAGCGCCATGATAATTACTCCAATTTATTCAACTTGCTAAATAAATGTAGCCTAAAAGCTACAGGCGCACAATGTTATTTATAACTTTAAGGCTGCCGCCAGCGCGTCAGCAAGCTTAACGCCTACAATAAATAACACATACTCTTGGCTTTTGAGCGAGTAAGTATATTTGTGATTTGTTGGGTTTCGTTGCACTCTTCCCAACCTACGCCATATTATTTATGGCGAATCACCACACACAAAAAAGCCGCTGCATTGCTGCAACGGCTTTTATAATTTCGATAAATTCCTCTCTACAGTGGAATTTTTTTCAAAAATTAATCGCGATAAGTCTCTACCGCTGGGCATGAACATACTAAGTTACGGTCGCCGTATACGTCATCAATACGTGTAACGGTTGGCCAAAACTTGTTTTTAGCCACTGCAGGCACTGGGAATGCAGCGTAAAAACGGTCGTACGCGCGGTCCCATTCGTTACCTAACACGTCGCCTTGTGTATGCGGTGCAAACACTAGCGGGTTGTTTTCGATTGACCATTCGCCAGAAATTACTTTTTCAATTTCGCCTTTAATCGACACCATTGCTTCGATAAAGCGGTCAATCTCACCTTTTGATTCAGACTCAGTTGGCTCAATCATTAATGTGCCAGCCACTGGGAACGACATAGTTGGTGAATGGAAGCCGTAGTCTTGCAAGCGCTTAGCTACGTCCATTTCAGTAATGCCTGATAGCTCTTTAAGCGGGCGCAGGTCAACAATACATTCGTGAGCAACACGGTTGTTACGACCACGGTATAAAATTGGGAAGTGCTTGCTTAGCTCATGCGTTAAGTAGTTAGCGTTCACAATGGCCATTTCAGTGGCTTGTTTTAAGCCCTCGCTACCCATCATGGTAATGTAAGCCCATGAAATAGGTAAAATAGCGGCTGAGCCATAAGGCGCTGCCGATACTGCACCGTTACCGATGTTAGTACCTGGTACGTTAATTACGCTGTGGTTTGGCATAAACGGCGCAAGGTGCGATTTAACACCAATTGGGCCAACACCTGGACCACCGCCACCATGTGGAATACAAAACGTTTTATGCAAGTTTAAGTGCGATACGTCTGAGCCAATAAAGCCTGGGCTTGTTACGCCAACTTGCGCGTTCATGTTTGCGCCGTCCATGTAAACTTGGCCGCCGTGCTCATGAATAATGTCACAAATCTCGCGAATTGTTTCTTCGTATACGCCGTGCGTAGACGGGTATGTGATCATGATGCACGATAAGTTTTCAGACACTTCCTCAGCTTTCGCTTTAAGGTCGGCCATGTCTACGTTACCGTTTTTGTCGCAGTTAACTACCACAATTTTCATGCTCGCCATTTGCGCTGATGCAGGGTTAGTACCGTGCGCAGAGCTTGGGATTAAACATACATTACGGTGTGCATCCCCTCGTGACTCGTGGTATTTACGAATCGCGATTAAGCCTGCGTATTCACCTTGCGCGCCAGAGTTTGGCTGAAGCGATACTGCATCGTAACCGGTAATGTTTACTAGCCAGTCATGTAACTCGCCAATCATTATTTGGTAACCCTCTGCCTGATCTAGCGGGCAGAATGGGTGAAGGTTTGCAAACTCAGGCCACGTAATTGGGATCATCTCAGCAGTCGCGTTTAGTTTCATGGTACATGAGCCTAACGAGATCATTGAGTGATTAAGCGATAAATCTTTGCTTTCTAGTCGCTTGATGTAGCGAAGCATGTCTGTTTCGCTGTGGTAGCTGTTAAAGTTTGGATGCGTTAGTACTTCGTCGTCACGTACTAAACTTGCAGGAATTGACTCGCTGCCATTTGCTTCAACGTCGGCTGCAATAGCGTCAACACTTAGGCCATGGCCTTCGCCTAAAATAATATCGAATAACTCAGCTACATCGGCACGTGTTGTTGTCTCTGATACCGAAATTGAGTACTCGCCTTCGTGGTTTGTAGCAAAGTTTACGCCTTTTGCAATTGCACGTGCTGTTACGTCGTTTTTGCTGTCGCTTACTACTGTTAGCGTATCAAACCAAGTGCTGTGCTTAAGTGCGATGCCTTTAGCTTTTAGGCCACTTGCTAAAATATCAGCAAAGCGATGTATACGCTGCGCGATAGTTTTTAAGCCTTGTGGGCCGTGGTACACCGCGTAAAACGCTGCCATGTTGGCAAGTAATACTTGCGCTGTACAAATGTTTGAATTGGCTTTGTCGCGGCGAATGTGTTGTTCGCGCGTTTGCATTGCCATACGTAGTGCGTCGTTACCTAAACGGTCTTTAGATACACCAATAATACGACCTGGTAATGAACGTTTGTATGCGTCACGTGTTGCAAAAAATGCAGCATGAGGGCCGCCGTAACCCATAGGTACGCCAAAACGTTGAGCCGAACCAAGTACTACGTCTGCGCCTAGTTTACCCGGTGCTTTTAATAGTAATAAGCTCATTATGTCGGCAGCAACACAGGCAATCGCCTTTTTGCTTTGTACGCCAGCAATTAGGTCAGTTATGTCTACTACTTCGCCTGATGTAGTTGGGTATTGGAACAATGCGCCAAAAATGTCGTGGTTTACGGCATCTTCTGCTTTACCTACAATTATTTCAAAACCAAACTGCTCGGCACGCGTTGTTACTACGTCGATTGTTTGTGTGTGTACGTCGTCAGCGATAAAAAAGGCATTGGCTTTTTTTGCTTTTGATACACGTTTTGCAAGGCCCATAGCCTCTGCAGCCGCTGTTGATTCGTCAAGTAGTGATGCACTTGCTAAATCAAGACCGGTTAAATCTAGGGTCATAGTTTGAAAATTTAATAATGATTCTAAACGCCCTTGAGCAATCTCTGGCTGGTACGGTGTGTACGCTGTATACCAACCTGGATTTTCTAGTACGTTACGTAAAATTACGTGCGGTACGTTAGTTGGGTGGTAGCCTTGGCCAATGTACGATTTGAAAACTTTATTTTTGCTGGCTACTGATTTTAGGTAGCTTAGTGTTTCAACTTCAGTACGGCTTTGTCCAACTGTTAGCGGTTGTTCTAGACGAATGCTAGCCGGTACAGTTTGGTCAATGAGCTCTTGCACACTCGATACTTCTAAAGCACTTAGCATATCGCTTACTTGTGCTGGGCTTGGCCCAATATGGCGGCGAATAAAATCTTGCTTTTGCTCTAGTTCTTCAAGAGATTTGGCGTTTGACATGAATCCAGATTCCTATGATCCTAAATGCTAATGGGTAACTAGCATTAATTAAAATATTTGACGATTTAACAGTTCACTCAGTATGGGGTTGTGCGCTGTAAAATCATAAAAGCCCCATTTTTATACATTAAACGGGGCTTTTAGTTATCTTCAAAAAATGATTATTCTTCGTCGATAGTGTGCGAGTAACCTTCAGCGTCTAATAAGTTGTCTAGCTCAGACTCGTCAGATGCTTTAATACGGAATAACCAACCGTCGCCGTAAGCGTCGTTGTTTACTGTTTCAGGTGAATCTTCAAGCTCTTCGTTAATTGCAACAATTTCGCCACTGATAGGTGCGTAAATGTCTGATGCTGCTTTAACCGACTCTGCCACTGCACAGTCTTCGCCAGCGTCTACTTCGTCGCCAACTTCTGGTAATTCAACAAATACCATGTCGCCAAGAAGCTCTTGTGCATGCTCAGAAATACCAACAGTAAATGTACCGTCGCCTTCACTGCGAACCCACTCGTGTGAAGGTGCGTATTTTAACTCGCTAGGAATGTTGCTCATTTTATTTGTCCTTTGGTTTATATTGGGTGGATACCAATCACAATAATTATTGTGATTGGTATAACCAAATTATTTAAATTATTGATTTACCGTTACGTACAAAGCTAGGCTTTACTACTTTAACGTTTACTAATTTTTTACGCATTTCTACTTGAGCTGTATCGCCTGTTGAACGTGGTACACGTGCAAGGGCGACACTAAAACCAAGTGTTGGTGAAAAAGTACCTGATGTAATAATACCTATCCCACCGTCAACAATTACTTTAGAACCGCTACGCAAAACGCCTTTTTCTTCAAACACTAAGCCAACTAGTTTGTCAGTGCTTTTTTCTGCGCGTTGCTTAACAAGTACGTCACGACCAATAAAGTCGCGATCTTCTGGTTCCCATGCAATGGTCCATGCCATGTTAGCTGCAAGTGGTGATACGCTTTCGTCCATATCTAGGCCGTAAAGGTTCATACCTGCTTCTAAACGTAGCGTGTCGCGTGCACCTAAACCAGCAGGCTTAACACCTGCGTCTAGCAGTTGTTGCCATAAATCGGCTGCTTGGTCGTTCGGTACTACTATTTCGTAACCGTCTTCGCCAGTATAACCCGTTGTGGCAATAAATAAATCACCTACTTGAACACCAAAAAACGGTTTCATGCCTTCAACCGCGGCTTGTTGCTCAGCATTTAAAAGAGTGGCTGTTTTTGCTTTAGCGTTAGGGCCTTGTACTGCAATCATTGCAAACTCTGGGCGCTCTGTAACGGTTACATCAAAGTCGCTCGATACGTTAGCTAAATGCGCTAGGTCTTTTTCGCGTGTTGCTGAGTTAACAACTAGGCGGTAAAACGTTTCGCTAAAGAAATAAATAATTAAGTCGTCTATTACACCGCCTTGCTCGTTAAGCATGCCTGTGTAAAGCGCTTTGCCTGGTACGGTTAATTTTGCAACGTCGTTAGCTACTAGCTTACGTAAAAATGCTTGTGCTTGAGGCCCTTCAATATCAACAATTGTCATGTGTGATACGTCAAACATGCCTGCGTCGGTACGCACGCTATTGTGTTCTTCTATTTGTGAGCCGTAGTTGATTGGCATTTCCCAGCCATGAAAATCAACCATTTTTGCGCCCGCTTCTAGGTGCTTAGCATGTAGTACAGTTTTAGAAGTCATAACATTCCTTCACGTTTAAATTAACCCTGTTTAGGGCGTGGCTTAAATAGACTTTAATTGCTTAATCGCAATTAAAAACAGGCAAACATTATTATGTTTACCTGTTATTTGTATTCGTTATGCGGCTTCACTATGCATAAGTGCAAAACCTTGCGCTTGCATGTAGCTTTGCCATTTTTGTAATTCTTGTTGTTTAGCTACTAATACAAAGTGTTGTTCGTCGTTTTTATCAATGGCGGTAATAAATACATCACCACTTTGCGCACCGTAGCATAGTTGCGCATTTGATAAGCGCAAACCTGGTGTTAATTTAAAAGCATTAACTAGAGTATCAAACGCATTGTCGCCACTTAAAATAAAGCTTGCTAGGTCGGTGCGTACTACATAATCAATATCAAAACGTAGTTGTTGCTCGTTTATAAGTGCTTGTAGTTGAAGGCTTGCGTTGTGTGGCAGTACGAATCTAAAGGCGGTTTCGCTAAAGTAATAAACAGCAAAGCTGTAGTCAGAATTATAGTCGCCATCAAGCGTGCCTTTTAAGCCTAAACCGCTGGCGGTAAGCATTGTTAAATCAAGGCCTAAAATGGCACTTAAAAATACACTGGTTTCGGTGCCGCTAAAATCCATTACAACGTGATTGTTGTTAGTTTGCAAAGCGTTAGTAACCGCACTACTTGCGTTGCTGTGGCGGGCAAACATTATTGGGTTAAAAGTCATAACAAATACCTGTGTATTTTCGATTATAAAAGTATATTGCCCACGCCTACCAACAACAAATTGTAATTTTTTATCAATTGATAAATAATACTTATATATATAGCTATATAAATTGTAATTTTAAATATGAAAAACATATCAACCGATGCTTTACGTACGTTTGTAATGGTAGTTGAAATAGGTGGTTTTGCTAAAGCTGGCGATTTACTTGGCCTATCGCAACCAGCTGTTAGTTTGCAAATAAAGCGCCTAGAAGACGTGCTTGGCTATAAACTATTTAAAAAACAAGGACAGCGCCAAGTATTAAACCAGTACGGCGAGCTATTATTGCCTATGGCAAAACAAATGATGCAACACAACGATGCTATTTTGCAGCAGTTCACATCAGAAAATATCGCGGGTAAAGTGCGCTTGGGTATTCCGAGCGAATTTGCAGCGCGCATTTTACCTTCTATTATTGGCGACTTTGTGGCGCTCTACCCTGAGGTATCGTTAGAGGTTAAATCGCGTTTAAGTAAACATTTACTTTCGGCCTCAAGGCAAGATCAGTTCGATTTAGTACTTGCGCTCAATGAGCGACTCAACTCTGATAAGTTTCCTATTTTTATGCAAGACGAGTTAGTGTGGGTGGGCGACCTGTCACTTGCGCAAAACGACGTGGTTACGCTAGTTACTGCCCCAGAGGGGTGTATTTATCGTCGCCGTGCAATTGATGCATTAAAAAATGCGGGCATAAAATACCGTATTGTCTATAGCAACGCAGATTTAACCGGCCTTATTGCTGCATTAAAAGAAGGCTTAGGCATTACCGTACTTGCTAAAAGCACAGTACCGAGTGAGCTTAACTATCAAGTTCAAACCAAACATTTACCGGCTCTTGGCAATATTGGTATTAGTTTAATTAAAAGTTCGGGTGAATCTGATCATGCCGTAGATAAGCTCGCGGAGTTTATAGCGCTACGTTTAGGTTATAGCTAATCAAAACTTTATAATTAGTTTATGAGTTGTGAAGTAATACAAAAGAAACAATTTAGTTAACTAAGTTGCATAAGTAGGTGTTTTTAGTTCTATTAAACTGAATAATTAAATAGTTAATAACATTGATTCGTATTCGTTAACGTGTTCAAATTACGCCAATTAAGATAATTGACATGATTAGGAACACAATGAACCCTAAGTTTTTAGTATCTACTTTGGCAACTGCGGTTGCTTTGTCTTTTAGTGCTACTGCAATAGCAAAAGACACCAGCGATAAAGAACAACGCTTTGAACAAATTACCGTTATTGGCTCTCAGCAAGCAATCAACGATATTCCTGGTTCGGCTACGTTTATTTCTGATGAAGAACTTCAAAAATTCAAATTTACTGATATTTCTCGCGTTTTAGCGTCTGTTCCGGGCGTTTACGTACAAGAAGAAGACGGCTACGGCCTTCGTCCTAATATTGGTATGCGCGGCACAGGTACTGGCCGTAACGATAAAATATCAGTAATGGAAGACGGTGTATTAGTTGCACCAGCACCATACTCTGCACCTTCTGCTTACTACTTCCCTACTATGGGTCGTATGGAGTCTATTGAAGTATTAAAAGGCGCGGCATCAGTTAAGTATGGCCCGCGTACTACGGGTGGTGTTTTAAACTTACTTTCGCGCAGCTTACCTACTGAGCCAAATAGCTCAAAAGGTATGGTAGATGCAGCCCTTGGTGGTGATGGTTACTACAAAGGTCACGCTTACTTTGGTAAAGAAAAAAACAACACAGCAGGCTTAATTGAAGTATTTACTTACGGCGCAGATGGTTTTAAAGAGCTGCCAGTAGGCAATGACAACACCGGCTTTGAAAAAACAGATTTACTATTAAAGTTTGGCCATACGTTTGGTCAAAACGATGCGCATAATTTAGAGCTAAAAATTAAGTACTCTGACGAAACATCAGACGAAACATATATGGGCTTAACAGACGAAGACTACCAAAAAAGCCCTTACCGTCGTTATGCTGCATCGCAAAACGATGAAATGAATACTCGCCACAACGCATACCAACTTAACTACGCGTACCGTTTTGGTGATGGCTATGAGTTTTTAGCTACGGCTTACTTAAACGATTTTCATCGTAACTGGTATAAAGCCAGCAAAGTAAGCGAAAGCTACCTTGAACAATACAGTGAATTTGAAGCAAACCCTACAAGCGAAGGTATTGAAGGTATTGGTATTAAAGCTAATAACCGCGATTACCAAGCTAAAGGTATTCAGTCTGAATTACATATTCCTGCAGGCGATCACTATGTGACTGTTGGCGTACGTTACCACGAAGACGAAATGGATCGTTTTCAGTGGGAAGACAAATACACACTTAATCAAGACCTAAGCTTAACGCTTACAGAGCAAGGCGTTCCGGGCTCTGACAGCAACCGTGTAGATAGCGCAGAAGCAAGTACATTGTTTATTCAAGACGAGTGGACAATTGATGCATTAGTAGTAAGTGCAGGTCTTCGTTATGAAGATATTACGATTACGCGTGAAGAGTGGTCTAAATCAGATCCAACACGCAGCAACGGTTTAACTAAAGATGTGTCGAACGACACTGAAATTTTAGTGCCGTCACTAGGTGCTACTTACACGCTTAACGAAAACGTAACGCTACTTGCGGGCATTCAAAAAGGTTATGCACCAGCAGCACCTGGTAATGCTGACCAAGAAGAAGAAGAAAGTGTAAACATTGAGTTTGGCTCTCGCTTTAATATGGATGGCTTTAGCGGTGAAGTAATTGCGTTTTACTCTGACTACAGCAACATGCACGGTAACTGTACTGCAGCGGTTGGTTGTAGCGACGACAACATTGGCGACCAATACAACTACGGTGAAGTAGAAGTAGCGGGCTTTGAATTTAGTGCAGCACGTACGTTTGCAACTGATACAGCTATGTTCCCAGTTAAATTAACGTATACCTACACAGACTCTGAGTTTAAAAACGATTTTGATTCAGAAATTTGGGGCACGGTAGAAAAAGGCGATGCAATGCCTTACGTACCAGAAAACCAAGTAGCGTTATCGTTAGGTGCTGAGTTTTCTGCGTTTGTAGTTAACAGCCAAATACGTTACGTATCTGATGCGCATGCTAACTTAACGCAGTCGGGCTTAAACGCAATTGATAGCCGCGTAGTATGGGATTTAGCTGCTAAATACTTAATCGATGAAAATCAAAAAGTATACCTAAGCGTTGATAACTTGTTTGATAAAACATACGTTGCTAACCGTTCAAACGGTGGCATTCAACCAGGTAAGCCACGTACTGTACAGATGGGCTACACTTACTCATTCTAAATTGAAAGCTGGTTAAACGGTTCACTAACAGCGTTAATAATTTTTTATGTAAGAACACTACACATCTAAATTATTGCCTTGTTATTAAACCGTTTACCAAAGCTTACATAGTTAAAGCGTAAGTTACAGATACAAAAAAGCCGAGATTGAATTTCAATCTCGGCTTTTTAATACATAAAACTTATCGTTTTATATATTAGTTATTTGCGTTACGTTGGCGCAATACTTCAAACAAACAAATACCCGTGGCTACCGATACGTTTAAGCTTGAAACAGTACCCGCCATTGGGATTTTAACGAGCATATCGCAATGCTCACGCGTTAAGCGTCGCATGCCCTCGCCTTCTGCGCCCATAACAATCGCCATTGGCCCCGTTAAGCTTGCATCAAATACGTGGTTATCAGTTTCGCCAGCAGTGCCTACAACCCATACGCCTGCATCTTTAATTTCGCGAAGCGTACGTGCAAGGTTAGTCACTTGAATAAGCGGTACTGTTTCGGCTGCGCCACAAGCTACTTTGCGTGCTGTGCCGTTAAGTTTTGCAGAGCGATCTTTAGGTACAATTATAGCGTGAACACCTGCAGCGTCTGCACTACGTAGGCATGCGCCTAAGTTATGCGGATCGGTAATACCATCAAGTACAAGTAAAAACGGTGTGTCTTCACGAGCGATTATTGCATCAAGATCTTTTTCGTTAAACGTTGGCGCTGCTTTTACGTTGGCAATAATACCTTGATGCTGCTCACCCTTTGATTTGCTATCAAGGGCTTTACGCTGCATAAACTGTACTGAAATACCAAACTTACGTGCTTCATCAATAATCGGAGTTGAGCGTTTGTCGTCACGACCTTTAAGGGCGTAAATTTCTACAAAGCGCTCTGGCTCGCTTTCTAAAATTGCTTCAACAGAGTGAAAGCCAAAAATTAATTCATTACTCACGTATTATCTGCTCCTGGGCTAGTACTTTTACGGGCATTTTTGCCAGCTCTTTTAGGCTTTTTAACTGCCTTCTTCTTCGGCTTTTTCTTTACGGCAGTGTCTGCTGCTTTTTTATCTGCGGGTTTAGTTGCAGACTTGCCTTTATCTTTATTTGCTGGCTTTTTTTTACCTTTTGGTTTGTCATCACTGTGCGACTTTTTACCCGGTACTTTGCCTGCTTTTAATTGCGAACGCACACTTGCTGGCGCATGCTCAGATTTACCTGAACCTTTTTTTGGCGCACGACGACGTGAGTATCTGTCTTGTGCAACATCGCCTTTAAGCGTTAAGTTGATACGGCGATCGTCTAAACTAACCGACGCAACTTTTACTGTTACTTTATCGCCAAGGCGATAAACTTTGTGAGAGTGCTCACCTATTAGGGTGTGTTTTGCTGCATCATGCGCAAAAAACTCGTCGCCTAAATTAGTAACGTGAACAAGCCCATCAATTTGTAAATCGTCTAAACGAATAAACAAACCAAAGTTAGTGACCGATGAAATAACACCGTTAAATTCAGTGCCTACATGATCTTGCATAAACTCACATTTAAGCCAATCGGCTACTTCGCGAGTTGCATCGTCAGCGCGGCGCTCTGTGGTAGAACACTGCTCACCTAGTTGATCAACTTCGTCGTCGGTATAAGCGTATTCGCCAGACGTTTGCTGACCTTGTGCTTTTATAACTGCTTTAATAGCACGATGTACTACTAAATCTGGGTAACGACGTATTGGCGATGTAAAGTGCGCGTAAGCCGATAACGCTAAACCAAAGTGACCAATGTTATCTGGCTGATATACAGCTTGTTTCATTGAACGCAGTAGCATAGTTTGAATAAGTTCGGCTTCTGGGCGGTCACCTAGTCGCGCTAATACTTGAGTTATTTCTTTTGGCGTTGGCTCGTCGCTTAATGTGCTTTGAATACCTAACTCGCCTAAAAACTTAGTAAAGTTACCTAGCTTTTCGCTGTCTGGTTCGTCATGCACACGATAAAGAGCGCTTGCTTCGTGCTTTTCAAGAATTTTAGCCGCCGATACGTTGGCTAAAATCATACATTCTTCAATTAGTTTGTGCGCATCGTTACGAATAACAGGCACTATTGATTCTATTTTACGCTGAGCGTTAAATACAAAACGTGTTTCTAGGGTTTCAAACTCAATGGCACCACGGTCTTGGCGTGCTGCTTTAAGTGCCATATACATTTGCTGTAAGTCAGTTAAATGTGGCACTACGGCTGAGTATTCTTCGCGTAGTTTTTCGTCGTTTTGTAAAATGGCATTTACTTTGGTGTAAGTTAAACGTGCATGCGAGTTCATTATCGCTTCGTAAAACTTATAGCCCGAAAGTTTACCCGAGCTCGATACGGTCATTTCGGCAACCATACATAAGCGATCTACTTTTGGATTAAGCGAACATAATCCGTTAGAAAGCACTTTTGGTAGCATCGGAATTACTTGCTCAGGGAAATACACTGAGTTACCACGCAAAATTGCTTCTTTGTTAAGCGGCGTGTTCATTCCTACGTAATGCGATACATCGGCAATGGCAACCCATAAGCGCCAGCCACCCGATTTTTTAGGTTCACAGTATACGGCGTCATCAAAGTCGCGAGCGTCTTCGCCATCAATAGTTACAAGTGGTAAGTCACGTAAATCTACGCGGCCTTGTTTGTCAGCGTCTTCAACAAACTCACCTAGGTGAGCAACTTGTGCTTCAACTTCTTCTGGCCATACATGTGGAATATCGTGATTGCGCAGTGCGACTTCGATTTCCATACCTGGGGCTAAATGCTCACCAAGTACATCAATAATTTTACCTACCGCGTTCATGTTACGGCTTGGATTTTGAGTGATTTTAACCTGCACCATTTGGTTATGGCGGGCACCGTTTTCGTTGCCTGGTAAAATCATTATATCTTGCGTTATGCGCGGGTCTTCAGCTACCACAACGGCAACACCATGCTCAACAAAGTAACGGCCAACAATTGGCGCGCGCTCGTTAGTAAGCACTTTTATAATACGTGCATCGCATTTTGAGCCAGAGCCACGTTTAGTGCCTTTAGCTAGTACAATGTCGCCATGTAACACCATATTCATTTGGTGCTTAGCAATAAACCAATCTTTACTCTCGCCTTCAACTTCTAAAAAGCCAAAACCGTCTCTGTGGCCTATTACTTTGCCTTTGGTTAAACCGGCTTCGTCAATTAGGGCATAGCATTTAAATTTATTAAAATACAGCTGTCCGTCACGCTCCATAGCGCGAAGGCGGCGTTTAAATGCTATTTGGCGTTCGTCATCGTTTACTGCTAGTTCTTCACATAATTGCGCGTAGTTAGCAGGTTTTGAACGCTCTTGAAGGTGAGTAAGTATAAACTCACGACTAGGGACTGGGTTTTCGTACTTTTCTTGTTCTCGACTGAGATTTGGATCTTGGTTTGACATTCACTATCTTGTTAGTTGGTTATGTAGGTATTTTAACCCATATAGTTATAATGAGACAGGTAAAAGCGATTAAACTTTTAAGAAAGCACTTTTACCTTGCTGTTTATCTTGCTGTATAGTTTAAAAATCTAGCGCAATGGGGCTTAACGACCCCTTAACTGCAAAGTATTTTCATCTAGTAGCAATACTAAGACTTATACTATTTTTTTTGTAGGTTTTTCCAGAGCAGTTTGCTTATATTATCAATAAAGCTTGGGTCTTCTTCTTTCATCGTAAGTAAAATCTGCTTATTCATTTGTGTTTTATTTTGAGCGTAAATCCAACGATTTTTATTAAATTGCTGGGCAAACTCAAGTGCACCCGCTTGTAGTTCATCGTTATTTGCAAACACAGCTTCAACTACTTTGTTCTCTAGCAACTGCTGTGCACCAACACGCTCTCCTGACATAGCTAAACGATTAAAGAATGTTTGCGAAATTGCTTTATTAATTATAGGAAACATCGACGGTACAAACGGCACCATTACGTCCACTTCAGGAAAACAAAAGAAGCCTTTATCTGACTTCATAAATCTAAAATCGCACGCACACGCAAGCACCGAACCATTGCCATAGGTATGCCCGTTTAACGCAGCAATAATAGGCATAGGAAAAGTAACTATGCGCTTAAACAAGTCACTTATTTGAATCATAAAGTCAGAAATTGCAGCAGGTAAAATACTTGGATTGGACATCCATTGAAGGTCGATGCCCAATGACCAGTTTTTGTCACTCGCAGACGTTAAAATAACTGACTTAATGTTTTGATCTGCTTCAATATGGTCAAGATGTAAATTAAACTCAGCCAAAAATGCTGGGTTGTGACGGTTTTCAGCGGTATTCATAGTGAGTATTGCAGTACTATTTTTAGTTATTAGTTCTATTAAATTTGCCATTAAACCCTCTTTTAACGCTTTTTAAGCTAATTTTAAGCTAATTTTAAGCTAATTTTAAGCGCTGTTCGTTACTTTTATAAGTAATACTTTGCTTATAATTTATAAACCCACTATTTAAAGCCATCCTTTTTGTTTAGCTATACGTGCAGCATCTATACGGTTAGTGGCGTTTAACTTAGCAATAGCGTCTGATAAATAATTACGTGTAGTACCTTCGCTTATAAATAACTGCTTGGCTATGTCGCTTGTTTTAAGGCCGTCGCTTGCAAGTTTAAGCGCTTTTCGCTCTTTATCGGTAAGCGGGTCGGAGTCGTCTAGTGCATTAATAGCAAGCTCTGGGTCAATTACTTTTTGCCCCTGCATTACTTTTTTAAGCGCATTTATTAGCTCTTCACTGGGTGCTTCTTTTAAAATAAAACCTTTAACACCTGCCGTAAGCGCTCGCCTAATATAACCCGCACGAGAAAATGTGGTCATAATAACCATTTTTATAGCGGGGAACTTAGCGGCTATTTTTTCACTCAGCTCTATACCATTCATGGTTGGCATTTCTATATCGGTTAAAATTATATCGGGATGTAAATCACTATCAAGCGCCTCAATTGCATTAAGTGCATCTTGCCCATTACTTGCTTGCCCAATAATCTCAATATTAAAATCGAGTCCTAACAATGCTGCTACTGCGTCGCGCACAAGCGCTTGATCTTCCACTAAATACACTCTGATCATTGTAAATCCTTAGCTGAAATTGGTAGCATTACATTTAAAGTAAAAATATCGCCACAGGTAAATGTTGCACTGCCATTGAGTTGCTCTGCTCGCTCTTTAATACCATTTAGGCCATTGCCCGAATTTAATGTGGAGCACGGTGCACGATCAATAACGGTGATGAGTAGTTGCAGCGCTGTTTGTTCTATATTTATTTCGCAATTTTTTGTGCTGCTATGGCGTAGCAAGTTGGTAACGGCTTCTTTAATTATAAGGCCGGCGATGCCCTCTACTTTAGCGGGTAGAGTATTTAAAACCACATTAAATGAAACGTTAAAGTCTTGTTCTATTAATCTTTGTTTTAACTGTGCTACTTGGCTAACAAGGTTAAGCTGTTTTAAATCACTAACGGCGCTTCTTACATCACTAAGTAACTGCCTTGCCAGATCGGCCACTTGTGCAATTTCGTTATTTGCTTGAGCGTAACGCTCACCTTGGTTTAATTTATTTGCAAGCTCAGCTTTTAAAGCAATTGATGACAGTGAATGGCCTAAAATATCATGCAAGTCGCGGGCTATCCGTTCACGCTCAGCAATTGCTGCTAATTGCTCTAATTGGTTAGCGCTTTCTTGCTCACGTTTTTTGTACAGGCTCTCTCTTTTAGCTGCAATACCGTAACTAAATAAGGCTGCACATAAAATCAAAGCAACGGCTAAAAAGTATTGAACCTTCCCTATATCACCAATATATGCGCTTAATAAAACCGTAGATATAATTGCGAGTGCAGCATAAATTCTTTGATGGTAACTGTATGCATAGCCTGCTACGTAGGCTGCAAAGCCAAATAAAGTAGGAGTACCTGTGGTGTAAAAAGTGGCGCAAAAACAAATTAATAGCATGGCTACAAACAACTTGGTCACCCCTGCACTTTTGCAGTTTATTGCTTTTACATATAAAAGAATAAAAGCAACATAAAAGGCTAAAGACATCGTTATTTGGTTAGCAGTAAAGCTCGCAAAATTAATTATTAGTGGGAGTAAATAAAAGCCTGTAAAAATTAAATGCCCATATTTCCAAAAACCTTTATCACTTTGTTGAGAAAAGGAGTTAAGCGAGCTCATACTAATACCTCAGGCATATTATTTTTACTTATAGGACTATTTTTATTAATAAATATAAATAACATAAAAATGCATGCCAGCATAAAGCAATCTGCGTACGTAATCGTAAAACTTAACGCCTCTAGCACTTCATTAATAGTTAAGCTGATTAAAATTAAAGAATTCATAATTATCCCCTGTTGAGTAAGGTAACTATGCCAGCGTATAAAAATAATAAGAGTGTGAAGTGTCATCAACTTTTATGACATTTGTCATGCGATAAAAAAATTCATCTTAAGAATTTTTAAGCAATGTTAATATGTTCAAAAAGTACAACAAGGAAATTAAATGCAATCTCAGCAGCAAAGTTTAATTTATTTGCACATAGCGGTATTACTTTTTGGCGGAACCGCTCTATTTGCCAAGCTTATTGGTTTAAATGCTTTAGATATTACCGTTTACAGAACTGCAATTGCAGGAATGGCTATTTTAGCCATGCTGTATTTTCAAAAAAAACAAATTAAACTCAACAAACCTAAAGACTACCTTATTGCGTTATTTTTAGGTGTTGCGGTGGGTATTCACTGGGTTACCTATTTTGCTGGTATGCAAATGGCCGGTATAACTATTGGAATGCTGGCATTTTTTAGCTATCCCGTAATGACGGTGTTTTTAGAGCCCTTATTTAATAAAAGCAGGCCAAAAGCAAAAGATATAATAAGTGCGGCGGTGGTTGTTTTAGGGATTTACCTGTTAGTACCAAGTGCAAACTTGGGCGACGATGTGACCCTAGGTGTAATAACAGGTGTGATATCGGCATTGTTTTTTTCAATCAGAAACATTACCCATAAGCGCTACTTTAGCCAATATGGTGGCCCGCAAACTATGTTTTATCAAACCTTAGTGGCAAGCATTATGCTGTGCGCATTTATAGAAGTGCCGGTATATGAGGTTAGTAATCACGACCTAATTTTAATTGCCATAGCGGGTGTTATTTTTACGGCTACACCGCACTCGTTATTTGCAGCAAGTTTAAAGCATTTATCAGCGGCAACTGCGGGGTTAATTTCTTGCTTACAACCACTTTATGGCACCATACTGGCTATAGTAATTATTCATGAACGTCCTACTGTTATGACGTTAGTTGGTGGAGCACTTATTGTTAGTGCCGCTTGTTTTGAAACGTGGTCAATCACTAAAAAGGCTCGACAATGAAAGTATTTGCACACCGTGGTGCCAGTGGGGATTTTCCTGAAAACACCAAAAGCGCTATTTTAGAAGCGTTAAAAGTAGGTGTTGATGGTATTGAAGTAGATATTCAAAGTTCCATCGATGATTACATGTTAATACACGACTCATGGCTCGATAGAACCACCAGCGGTAAAGGTAGGGTGAGTAACTTTACTGCACATGAACTTTCTAAACTTGATGCTGGAAATGGTGAACAAATTCCTACTCTTCAGCAGTTGTTTGATTGGAATAATAATAAATATTTATTAAATATTGAGCTTAAACATACATTTGAACTAGAAAGGTTTGTGGCTCAACTAGAACAAAACATTGAAGCTAACAAAATATCGAAAGCAAATATTTTAGTATCATCGTTTGATCATCATCAACTACAGTGGCTTAAAAGCAAGCTACCATGGCTTAAAATAGGCGCCCTTACTTCTTCTATTCCAATTAACTATGCAAAGTTTGCAAGTGATTTAAACGCTTATAGCGTACATGCAGATAAAACCTTTATAAATAAGGCTTTTGCCGATGATGCAAAAAAAAGAGGCTTAAAGATTTATGCTTATACGGTCGATAGAGAACAAGATATAGCGCTAATGCTTGAGTATGGCATAGACGGAATTTTTACAAATTACCCAGCGCGAACCAAAGCTTACTTGTTATCGTTACAAAAAAGCTAACTAACACCTCCCTAACTAAAATAAGAATCGTAGGGCTTAAGCATAATGAGTAGTTTTATGAAAATTTATAACTATATAGAGCAAACATTCTTTTTTACGTTAACGCGTAAAATAGTCGGTAATTTAAGTTTTGTATTATTGTTCCAAGCAATTACGTTATTTTGGCTGCATCAGAGCTTAAGCGAACAACAGCAAAGTACAGGGCTATTTTGGCTTCTTACGCTTGTTATTATATCTGGTTTTATTTTTACTCTTTTTTATATGCGTTTTTTAATTGTTCGCCCTGTTACCGCTATGCGCGATACTTTGATAAAAATAAACCAACAAGATGCAAATTTAGCAGCAAAACTTCCTCACTTTTCGTATGACGAATTTAAAGATTTAAGTACACAATATAATATATTTACTGCCCATTTAAGTGAGTTACTCAGCACAACTTATAACAGTGCTCAAGCTAGTGCACACAGTAATACACAAGTCACCCAATCAATGCAAAATACTGAGCAATCAAGTGAGCAACAAATACAATTAAGCCAAAGTATTATTAATGCCAGTATGCAAATAACCCAAAGCTTACAAAACATTGTGAATAATACAGATAACGTGCATAACGTTAATAATGAACACCTTAACTTTGTAAAACTCTCTGCATCAGAGCTCGCTGCTTTAGTGGAGCAGGTTAAACTTATTACTAATATGCTGGGTAGCTTTTCAAATACAATTGCGGGACTGAAAGAAAACAGTGAAAACATTCGTAGTATTTTAAAAATGGTTGAAGAGTTTTCTGATCAAACTAATTTGTTAGCCCTTAACGCCGCAATAGAAGCAGCTAGAGCGGGTGAAGCTGGCAGAGGGTTTGCCGTAGTTGCAGACGAAGTACGCACACTTTCAATAAAGGTAAGTGGCGCAACTAGGCAAATAAGCGACTTTATAAATCAGATGAATGATTTGGTAAACGAGACAAATAAAGAGTCAGAGCAATTAATGACTCACTCCAATAATGCACAAAGCTCAATTAGTGCAACCTCCGAGGGTTTTACAAAAATGCTTAGTGAGTTTGAGCACAACCAACAGCAACTACAACAAATAGCCAGTGCTGTACATATGCTTGAGGGCACTCAAACTAATACTCACCAATCGGTAGAGCAAATAGTAGCTTTAGGTGAGCAAGCTAAACAGCAAATAGATACGGCATTAGCCGATAGCGAGCAATCTCAACAGTTAAGCTTACAGACCCAACAACAGTTAAAGCGCTTCGTGCGCTAAGAAGCGTTTTCGGGCTCAGAGAAATATGGTAAATTACGCAGCTATTAATTTAAGTGTGTGAAGTGTGTGAGCAACCCTACCCCAGACTATGAAAAATTAGCCCTACAAATAAAAACCTGGGGGCAAGAGCTTGGTTTTAGCGAAGTAGGTATTACTGATATTGACCTATCTAAGCACGAAGCCCAATTGCAACGCTGGCTTGATGCTGGCTACCACGGCTCGATGGATTATATGGCTGCTCACGGCATGAAACGCGCTCGCCCTGCTGAATTAGTACCTGGTACACAGCGTGTTATATCCGTAAAAATGAATTATCTCCCTCCCGATGCTGGCTTTGCAAAAACCTTAAAAAATAAAGAAAAAGCATACATAAGTCGTTATGCACTGGGTCGTGATTACCATAAATTAATGCGTAATCGTTTAAAAAAACT
The DNA here is from genome assembly GCF_011378625.1 of Pseudoalteromonas sp. c7(2019). Taxonomy (NCBI): domain Bacteria; kingdom Pseudomonadati; phylum Pseudomonadota; class Gammaproteobacteria; order Alteromonadales; family Pseudoalteromonadaceae; genus Pseudoalteromonas; species Pseudoalteromonas sp. c7(2019). The sequence goes on from NZ_WTKS01000003.1 coordinate 258,670, forward strand.
TGGCCAAAAAATAGAGCAAGAAATTGGCGAATATGGCTTTAGGCCCTTTGTAGATTCAGCCCCGGTACTTGAGCGTCAACTTGCCGAAAAAGCCGGTTTAGGGTGGCGTGGTAAGCATTCGTTATTAATTAATCAAGAAGCAGGATCGTGGTTTTTTTTAGGCGAGCTATTTATTGATTTACCTCTACCAATAGATGCAGAGAACACGTTTGAAGGCTGCGGAAAATGTGTTGCTTGTATTACTCTTTGCCCAACAGGTGCAATTGTAGAGCCCTACGTTGTTGATGCACGTAAATGCATATCGTACTTAACGATAGAACACCAAGGACCCATACCCGAACAATACCGAACTTTATTAGGCAACCGCATTTATGGCTGCGATGATTGCCAGTTGGTATGCCCTTGGAATCGTTATGGACAAATAACGGATGAAAATGATTTTCATCCTCGTACTCAATTAAAAAATAAAGATTTACTTGAGCTATTTGCTTGGGATGAGCCTACATTTTTAAAAAATACCGAAGGCAGCCCTATTCGCCGCATAGGTCACGAACGTTGGTTACGTAATATAGCGGTCGGTTTAGGTAATGCAGAGTTTAGCCCGGCTATTATTCATGCCCTACAAGATAAAAGCCAAATATGCAGCGAGCTTGTTTTAGAACATATTGAATGGGCGCTTGCTCAACAAAACGATAAACAACGATTACAAATTCGTAAAACGGCTAGGTTAATCAGAATCGTAGAAAAAGGCTTACCCAGAGATGCATAATGCAGTTGGAGTAAGCCTTAAAGTAACATTGTTTAATTAAGTATATTTAGCTCTTTAAAAGCAATGACAGGTCTTGCTCAATTTCAGCAAAAGCTGCTTTTACCTGTTTAACAGACTCCTCTCTAGCCACTGAGTTTTGGATAGTTTCATCTACTTTTTTATAAATAAACACCTCCTGATCTTCATCTAATCCCATTGATGGGATACGTTCTTCGAGCTCTTCTTGTAACTGTTTAAACACTTTTTCGTTGTTTTGACGGTTGTCATTCAATAAGCTAATTAAGCCATGAAACTTACTGTGAACTGTACTTGCTACGGCATTAAGTTTTGCTTGTTGTGATTCAAGCATTTTCTTAGTCATGATGGCGCGTAGTTGCTGCTCGGTAACACTGACAATAAAACATACGTGGTCGCGTATACGCCCGTGCTTATCTGGATCGTGATCAGGCATATTTAAAATAAGTAAGCTAATCAATTCATAGTTAACTAAAATTCGATGCGAAAATTCATGTAAACGCCCTTTGTTTTTAAGCATTTCAAATAGCTCCACCACAATAGGTGAACACACGCCACTTAATGCAAAGTGACTAATTTCATCGTTCTCTCTAAACTCAATATTACTTTGCAAATCAAAAGATTGTAGGCAATCTATAAGCGCTTTACCTAGCTCTTGAGGGTCGTTAATAAAACCTATGTTTTCAACGTAGTTAACTATCTGCCCCATTTCACTGCTGTTAGCCATGGCATTAAATGCAGTTGATGTAGCATCTTCAACTTGCTTTTCAAGGCTTTGTTTTTCAACAAGTACTTGGTTTAAATTTTTAAGCTTTGACTTAAGTTCATCATGGCCAAAGGGTTTTACAATATAGTCTTCTGCACCAACCGAGTAGCCTTCCATGCGTTCTTCAACTGTGCCACGAGCAGACACAAACATAACAATAATGTGTGCTGTATTTGGGTTTGCTTTAAGTGCCTTACATACTTCATAGCCGTTCATTTGCGGCATACTTACGTCGAGCAATATAACCTGAGGCATATAGCCTTCAACCATGTTTAAACACTCAGGACCACTCGTTGCTACTTGTAATTCAAAATCAAGCTCCTCTAAAATTTCCTCAATAATTTCAAGGTTAAAGGGTTCGTCATCAACGGCAAGTATTTTAGTTAAGGCCATAATTTATCATCCATTCAAATTCTCAAAAAAGTTACTTGGTATGCTAACTAGCAATTAATTACTGTGTTGTATTAATTGATCTTCAGCCAAATGATCATCTAGATTTATTTCTAATGGCACCTGTATAGATATAGTTGCACCACCATTTTCGTTGTTACGTGCAGTGATCTCACCTTGATGTAAAGACACAAACTCTCTACACAATGCAAGGCCCAATCCGGTACCACCGGCACCGCTATTTGTTTTGCTGCTTTGTACAAACTTAGTAAAAATATGTTCTAGCTCATCTTCTGGTATACCGACCCCATTATCGGTAACCTCTATAGTAGCAAGCTTATTATCTGACTCTAAATTTACCCGTATTTTACTTTTGGGTTCGCTAAATTTAAGTGCATTACCTAATACGTTTCGAAGTAACTGATTTATTTGCTCTTCATCACATTGCGCAATTACAGGTAATGGCTGCGCGGTAAATACAACCTCAATTTCTTTTTCCATTGCCGTACCAGATACATCATCAATACTTGTTTTTATAATGTTCGCTAAATTATATGGACGAGGATTAAATGGAAACTTACCCACATCTAGCTTAGATAGATCGAGTAAATTATTTAGTAACGACAGTAAACGCTCACCACTACTCTCTATTCGCGATAGGTATTTAATGAGTTTTTCTTTTGCAAAATCTCCAGTTTCTAGCTTGCTTAAACCAAAACGTGAAAAGCTTAAAATAGAGTGCATAGGTGTTCGAAGTTCATGCGACATGTTTGCTAAAAACTCTGATTTACTTAAGTTTGCAGCCTCAGCGACGTTTTTAGCGTGCTCGAGTTGTGAGGTACGCGCTCTTACTTGCTCTTCAAGGAGATCTTTTGCTTCAAGTAGTAAATCTTCTTTTTGCTTAAGGTGGGTTACATTTTTAAATATTACGGCAAGTGCTATTTCGCCATGGTGATCTATTTCATTAAAAGATCCCACTAACGGTATATAGCCCCCTGCAGTTTTAGATAAACGTAAGTCGCAGCTAAATTGGCGATTACTATTTAATGTCGAAATTTTATTTTTAATACCTAACGTAGAATCATCATCTAAAAAGCTAAATACTGATTTACCTTCTAGTTCGTTAAACGGTAAGTTAAATAGTTTTAAACAAGCATCATTAGCTTCTATCACTCTACCGCACTTCTCAAACAACATAATTGCATCAGGCGTATGCTTATAAATAACCTGAAGTAGGCTGTCTTTTTCAATCAGGGCATCAACCGTATCTTGTAGCCTTTCGACAAGTTCTGCGTTATGGCGTTTTAATAACTCTGTTTGCCACAGTTTATGTATTGATTGTAATAATGAGCTGTCGTTCAATGGCTTAATAAGTACGTCTTCTACACCTTGACGAATAGCTTCAATCATTGAAACTTGATCGGGACGTGAGGTAAATAATAAGCAACGGCAATGTGGTTGCATTATTTTTAAGTTTGAAAAAATTTCTAAACCGGTTCCGTCATCTAAAACAAAATCACTTATTAGTATATCGATTTGCTTTTCTTTCGTAATTTCTAAAGCTTCTGCAGAGGTGGTTGCTGTATGGGTCTCGATATGAGCACCAATCAAGCTATTTTTCATTTTTTCGAGGCGTTCAGGAACATGATCGACGAGTAAAATAGTAGGTAACTGCAAAATATGATTAGAGCCTAATTCTAGTAGGCTCTCTAAAAGAGAAGTAATTTCTTTATTAGAAAAAAACGGGTAGATCACGGTTGCGTCAGGCGCAACATGATTTAGCTCACTAAACGCAGTTAGTTGCTCACCACTTTGTGCTTTTGGAGCAAGCAGCATAAAACGCTCTTGCGCTACTTGGCTAACAAGCGGTTTTATAGAATCAACAGGCACACCATGGGCAACAACAACTAAGTCGTAGTCGCCTATATTGGTATACATGTCTAGCATGCTGAAATGAATTAATTCGACTTCACATCCTATTAATTCTAAAAGCACTTTCACACGCATTGCGATGACACTGCTACTATCAACAATTAATATTTTTCGAATCATCAAGCTACACTTCAAATTAATAAACTTAATATGTTAATAGCGTAGACTATTTTTATTTAATTGGCATAAACCCTTCGTCTTATTTTGTAAAAAAATATTACAACATTATGAAAAATAATTTATTCCAGATGTTTTCCAAAAATAGTAAGGCTATACGCCTTATCATCCATTATGGCAACGCTTGGCAACTCACCCCATATTGCAAAATCAAAATGCTTAAACAATTTAACACTCGGTAAGTTATGACTAAAAATAAAGCCGAGTAATACTTTAATATTTAATTGCTTAGCTTGTGTTTGAGCAAATATCATTAGCTTTTTACCAAGCCCTTTACCTTGCGCTTTACTGGTAATGTAAATGCTCATTTCTACTGTGCCGTCGTAAGCTGGGCGCCCATAAAACGATTTATAACTTACCCAAGCAAGTACTTGGTTATTTTCGCAGTAAACGTAAATAGGCCTTTTATCGTTGTGGCTATTAAACCAGTCACGCTTTTCGTCAACGCTCACTTCTTGCGTATCTGCAGTTACCATTCGCCCTGCAATAGTTTCGTTGTAAATGGCTACAATTTCATTAAGATCATTAATAGTTGCTAAACGGATTGTCATAGGTCATTAGAGGGTTGATCAATTTGTTCCATATTAGCGTATGATTATCCAATCAAACAATCGTAAAGTTTAGGTAATGTAATGCTTAAAATAATTATAATAGGTTTAACGGCTTTACTTATTAATGCTCCCCTTCAAGCTCAAACACCATCAACCATAAATAAAACCTCTACACAGGACTGCCAAGATTTTACCAATGTAGATATACGAAAGCTTCGCTCAAAAGAATCTATTAACTTGTGCCAATTTAAAAATAAACCTTTGTTAATAGTAAACACGGCAAGTAATTGTGGTTTTACATATCAATTTAAAGGCCTTGAAGCGCTATATCAACAATACAAAGAGCAAGGTTTAGTCGTATTAGGGTTCCCCTCTGATGACTTTTTTCAAGAAGAAGACAATGAAAAAGAAACAGCGAAAGTATGCTTTGTAAATTATGGTGTAACTTTTCCCATGTTTGCCACCAGCAAAGTTCGTGGTAGCGAAGCAAATCCAATTTTTAAATATTTGAATGAGCAAACTAGCTCTCCAAATTGGAACTTTTATAAATACTTAGTGTCTGCTGATCGTAAAACAGTTTTACGGTTTAACAGCAAAGTGGCACCTAATTCAGAGCAAATGATTACTGCAATTGAAACTGCGTTTTCTGATAAATAAGTTTATACTGGTACAATTAGTTGAAACTAACTAGAATGATATTTCAATTCGGTTAAAAAAACACCACACTATACTCGGGAGATTTTATGACAGTAGCAAGCGCACGACATATACTTGTAGACAGTGAAGCACAATGCTTAGACTTAAAAACAAAAATTGAGCAAGGCGAAGACTTTGCTGAACTAGCCAAAGCGCATTCAAACTGCCCATCAGGTCAGGATGGCGGTGCTCTTGGTGAGTTTGGCCCTGGTATGATGGTTCCAGAGTTTGATAAAGTTGTGTTTTCTGCGCCAATTAATCAAGTACAAGGCCCTGTGCAAACTCAATTTGGTTATCATTTACTTGAAGTTACTAGCCGTTCAGAATAAATTTAACTGTACTGTAAGTAACATTTGATAAAAGCCGCTTATGCGGCTTTTTTATGGAGTAATTATGCAATTAATTGGTTCTGTACCTTCACCTTACGTGCGCCGCATTAGAATTTGGGCACAACAAAACAGCTGCAAACTAGAGCTTGTAAGTCTCGATATATTTTCTGAGCAAGATCGCCCTACTATGGCCAGTAAAAATCCAGCTCGAAAAATCCCAATACTGGTAGATGGCGACTTAACTCTTAGTGACTCTAATTCTATATTGCGTTATTTACTTGAAAAAAAAGGTCAGCCAAAACTAACGTGGCCTCAAGAGCACTTACTTACGACTATAAATGCTTGTAACGATTCGTTAGTAGAAATGGTGTTATGTAAACGTTCTGGATTTGACACCAAAAGCGATAAATTATTTTTTAATCTGCAAAACGAACGTATTGAACAAACATTAAGCTTTTTAAATACCCATTTAAGCGATGAAGAATTTAAAAGCTGTGAATACCTCAACATCAGTTTATACTGCCTGCTTGATTGGATTTGCTTTCGCGAATTAGCTGACTTTAGTCAGCATTCAGCGCTTGTTGCTTTTCATAAGCAATATGACGAGCGCCAAGCAGCAATAGACACCAATCCTCGTCACTAATTTAAAAGGGTAAACACATGAGCGATATCGAAATTGAATCACAACTAGTTAACTTCGTAGAAAAAGTACGTGTTAGCGAAGTAATTTGGGCACTTGGTGCAGAAGATAATGGCTTTGTAGTGTGCGATTCTAACCAATTTGACGAAACTGACGTACTACTGCTTTGGGAAAGTGAAGCAGCAGCTAAAGCACAGTGTAAAGAAGAGTGGAAAGATTACAGCCCAGTAGAAATCAACCTTGATGAATTTTTAGATGCATGGGTTGAAGACTTAAATGAAGATAACGCACTTGTTGGTATCAATTGGAATGACGACCAAGTATGTGCAGAAATTGAACCTACAGGTTTAGCTCGCGCATTGAGTGAATAATACTTTATACGCTTTACTCTAAAAGCGGATAAAACCCGACTAGCATCTACTGCTAGTTGGGTATAAAATAAAACACATCATTATTTTCAAGGTATTACGTTGAAAACCCATCTTGGTCGCCGGCCCTTTTCAGCCATGGAACTGCACACTCTTTATAATGGATATATATACGGTGATTTTAAAGTTGCACGAGAGCAACCAAAACACTGGCATTTTTGGCTCCCTTTAATTGCATATTATAGTGGTGCTTATAGCGATGAGATTGGTTATTTAACGCTTGATGATCTGTCCCTTGAAAAAAACGTCTTATGCTTTAATTTTCATACCCACGGTAAAATAAAACCTCGCTTAGTTCCTGTACATCAAGCACTTATAAATGCTGGATTTAATGAATATATAACATTCATCAAATCGCAAAACCAACACCGATTAATGTTCGACTTACCCGCTAAAACTGGCAGGTACAGTGAAAAAGTACGTATTTGGTTTTCAGGTGAAGGTGAGCGAGCCGGTTACCTGCAAAAATGTGATATACCAAACGTAGATCAACTCGGTATGAAAACAGCTATAAGCAGTCTTCGTCTTAACTTTGAGCAACAAGTGCGTATATACGCCCTACAAGCTAACTCTAAAGACGCTTTTAATTACTTGATGGGTTTTAACGAGTATCCACACGATGTGTTTAGCGATACCCACTTATTAAATACCGTTGTCCAACAAATACGTATTATTAACTCACACCTGCATTGGCAGCGTTTTATAACACGCGAAAGCCACTGACAAACTTTGTTACTATTTCCCTTTAAAGTCACCGTTATAATCAATTACTCTATTTAAAAAAACTGTTAGGATATCTAACCCCCTAATTATATGAGCATAAAAAAGCCTATTTAGGGTAGTTTCTAACAACAACAATCTAGGGATCACTATGTTTCTTAAAAGCCTCTTAACAGTGAGCGTTGCTTTGGCAATGGGTGCTGCAAACGCTAACGAATTCGTTATTGAAAAACTCGCAAAACCAAGTTCACAACAGGTCTCGTTAACACTCGACCCGAACCAAGATACATTCACAGGGATGACTGAGATTTCCCTAGAAGTACTAAAGCCAACAAAATATATTGAGTTAAATGGCGTAGCTTACGCTGTTAAAATGGCACAACTGCTTGGTGATGAAAACTGTGATTTAAACAATGAAATGCTTAAAACAGGTAAAGTTAAATTTAGCTGTGATGAACAAATTCAACCAGGTAAATACACACTTAAAGTTGATTTTTCAGCGCCATATAACCGTCAAAGTGTTGGTTTATACAAAACATTAGACCAAGGCACACCTTACTTATTTACTCAATTTGAAATGAGTGATGCACGCCGTGCATTTCCTGTTTTTGACGAGCCAAGTTACAAAATTCCATTTCAGTTAACGATTACTGCGCCTACATCACAAAAAGTATATTCAAATACGCCAGAACTAAAAACAACGGTTGATGGCGATATGACCACACACTTTTTTGATAAAACACCGCCAATCCCTTCATACCTAGTGGCAATGGCCGTTGGCCCATTTGAAGAATTAGAAATTAAAGGCATGCCAATTCCTGGTCGTGTAATTACGCCACAAGGTAAAATTCACTTAGCCCAATACGCAAAAGAAAATATGCCAAAAGTACTAGGCGCACTTGAAGCGTATTTTGGTATTCCTTACGTTTACAAAAAATTAGACTCAGTAGCGGTACCAGAATTTCCATTTGGCGCAATGGAAAACTCAGGCTTAGTTACCTACAGAGAAGATATTTTATTGGTTGATTTAGCTGCCGCAACACGTAGTAAAAAACAACGTAATGTATCAATTATTGCTCACGAACTTGCTCACCAATGGTACGGTAACTTAGTAACCATGAAATGGTGGAACGACTTATGGTTAAACGAAGCGTTTGCTAGCTGGATGGCTGCAAAAATTACTAAGCAGCTTAACCCTGAGTTTGAATCGCACCTAGACCTGCCACAAAACAACGTAATGGCACTTGATGCACGCCTAAGCACCAAGCCTATTCGTAAGCCAATTAAAACCGAAGCCGACATTATGGATGGTTTAGGTCTTGCTTACAGTAAAGGCAGCTCAGTACTTGCTATGGTTGAAAACTGGATTGGCGAAGATGCGTTTCAAAAAGGTATTCAAAGCTACTTAAAAGAGTTTTCGTACAAAAATGCTGAAGCGGCTGATTTGTGGGAAGCACTTGGTAAAGCATCAAATAAAGATGTAGCGAGTGTTTTAAAATCGTTTATTGAACAGTCTTCTTTCCCACTAGTTAAAGTAACTCAACAAGGCAGCAAAGTAACTATTTCACAAAGCCGCTTTGTAAATGCAGGTGTGGATGCGCCAGAGCAGCTATGGAATGTACCGGTTGCAATTAAATATGGTGCTGGCGATAAAGTAAAAACAGCAAACGTATTACTTAATAAACAAAGCCAAACGCTAGACTTAGACTTTGAACCAGAGTGGATTTATCCTGACCAAGGTGCACTAGGCTACTATCGCTGGGTAATGGATGACGCACAATTTAGCGCACTTGTTAAAAAAGCGCCAAGCGTACTGAGTGACCGTGAGCGCTTAGCGTTACTATCGGCTACTGATGCACTACTTGATGCTGGTGTTATATCTGCAGCTAAATTAATGCAAACACTTGAAGTGTTCGTAAGCGATAGCCATCCTCGCGTAGCAAATACCGCACTTGGTTACTTAGTATCGCAACAACGTACTTTTAAAGACGATAGCAATAAAGATTTATGGCCTGAATTTATTCGTAATGCGGTAACGCCTGCGGCTAAAAAATATGGCCTAGAAGCTAAAGCGGGAGAAGACGGAGCTATCGCACAACTTCGTGCAGCCGTTGTATCACGCTTAGGTTTTGATGGTGAAGATCAAAACGTCATCAAAAAGGCAAAAGAACAAACACAAGTTTATTTAAATGATCCACAAAAAGTAGATCCTTATTTAGCGGGTACTTACTTAACTCTTGCTGCTTTTCATGGTGACAAAGCGCTGCTTGATCAGTTCATGACAACGTTTAAAACCACAAAAGATCCACAAGTACGCACTAACATGCTTGCTGCAATGGGCTTTTTTGGTAAACCTGAGTTACAAAAAGCGGTATTAGCTTATAGCTTAACGGATGAAGTAACTGCATCTGACATGCGTACTATTTTGTCAGGTCAAAGTTATACAGATGAGCGCCAAGCGTTATTTATTGACTGGGTTTACAGTAACTACGATAAAGTAACAGCAAGCTTACCGCCTTTCTTTATTCCTAACTTGCCGTACTTTACAACGGCGAGTTGTAATGCAGAAAGTTTAGCTAAAACAAAGACCTTTTTTAACGAAAAAGTAGCTGATGTAGCCGGTTACGCTCGTACATTAAGTAAGCTTGAAGAAAGCACAAACGATTGTATCGCGCTTAAAACACGTGAACTTGAATCGGTTAATAGCTTCTTAAAAAGTAAGTAACCCTTAGGTTTATTAAGCTATAAAAACACAAAAGCCGCTGAATATAAATTCAGCGGCTTTTTACGTTTATGTTTTACTAGTTACCAATAATCATCGTTAGCTTGGCTATAAAGTCTTTGGCTGCTTGCTCAGAATTTATTTTAAACGCCACACCGTAGTGAATAGGCTGAGCACTTTTAAAAATACGTGTAGGAAAGCGTGTCATCTCGCTGCTATGAAAGTAGCCTTGCGCACGAGTTACGCCATCAATATCACTAAAGTCATCGCTAAACACCTCAAATGCTGGGCGAATTACTATTTTACCCTTGCCGCTTTCGCTGTGGGTATAAAATGCTTCTTTAGAGTTTACTAACATGTACTCTGCAATATTTTTAATCTTAAAATTACTTCTACACTGTAATTTAATGAGCTGTTCTGTCAGCTCGTCTGCACTATAAGCCACGTGTAATCCCTATTAGTTAATTTGCGTATTAGATTAACGCATACACACAATAAAATCTGAATTTATTTGTCTGCTTTACTGCGTTATATCACATACAAAAGCGAGTTTTTCATTGTTGTAACTCATTCTTGTTATATTTGTTTCGCAGTAGGTGCTTAAATTAAGCCATTGCGATACTTCATCACTTCCATCAAGTTTACGCTGATAAACGCGGTTTTTAATAGCATAAGCGATAGTTTCATCATCTTTCAAAATAAAATCTTGAACTTGAGCAGGTAACCTTAGTAGGTCTTCAACTTGTTTATCCTGTGGATTAAAACTCGCTAAAATATGTTGCTCGTTTTTAGTGTAACTAAATAAAAATGCAGCTGTAGAGTTGTTATAAATAAGCGTTCGGCCAATATTACTGGCAGCTATTTTCCCCTTCGCTTGTGCAACAGAAGTATATTGAAGAGTGTGAGGCTTTCCTAAAATAAACATTACTAAATCATTTTGAACACCCCATGCATGGTACCCAACAGGTTCAATCCAATCAAAAATACGACTTGGCGCATCTTCGCTTTTGAGTGGGTATTGCCACAGTTTTTGCTTACCATCTGCCTCTACAACAATCGCTGATACTGCATCACCACTTGGCATAACCGTTGGTGAATATTCGCTTACGGGAGAGTTACTGATATTAATAACTTTTTTTGATGTTAAATCGTAATAAGCAATATCGGTTTGGTTTTGCTCACCTGCAGTCACCTCATGAGTAAAGTATAAACCTGTACTTGTTAAGTGCGGTTGGTTGTTATAACTGTTTTTATCACTCACTATATTAACTTGTACCCCATAAGGCGTATTTAAATCAGCAAGTAATACTTGGCTTTTTGGCATGCTAGCCTGCGCCATAATTGGGCTAAGCGCTGCTATAGAAAATATCCCAAGTAATGGTTTAATAAGTTTCATGCTTTCTCTCGTTTTAATTTTAAGCACCTCATGATAACGTTATTTGCTGATGACGTCACTTGAGCTAAGTCAGTCAACTCTTAAGATACCCAAACGGCTTAAAATAATGTTAAGTTTAGTCTGGTTATAAAACCTGGTCCTAAAAAAGAGAATTAACATGTCAGCTAAAAATCCTATTATTGCGATTACGGGTTCGTCTGGTGCGGGTACAACCACCACAACCAATGCAATTAAACATATTTTCCGTAGCCTTAATATTGAAGCGGCTTTTATCGAAGGAGATAGCTTTCATCGTTACACTCGCCCTGAAATGGATAAAAAAGTACGTGAAGCACAACAAGAAAATAAACACATTAGTTACTTTGGCCGAGAAGCAAATGACTTTGGTGCTTTAGAAGCGTTGTTTGAAAACTATAGTGAAACAGGCCAAGGTAAGTTACGCCGATACTTACACACCTTTGATGAAGCCGTCCCATATAATCAATTACCGGGTACATTTACTCCTTGGCAAGACCTTGATAGTAATACTGATATATTGTTTTATGAAGGGTTACACGGCGGCGTAGTTGATCAAGATGTAGACGTTGCAAAGCATGTCGATTTATTAATAGGCATGGTTCCAATTATTAACCTTGAGTGGATTCAAAAATTAATACGCGATACATCCGAACGAGGCCATTCTCGCGAAGCGGTTATGGGCTCTATTGTGCGCAGTATGGATGACTATATAAATCATATTACCCCGCAGTTTTCTCGTACCCATATTAATTTTCAACGAGTGCCTACTGTTGATACATCAAACCCATTTAGCGCCAAAGATATTCCATCTCTCGATGAAAGCTTTGTAGTTATTCGCTTTAGGGGTATTGATGATGTTGATTTTCCTTATTATTTACGCATGATCGAAGGCAGTTTTATGTCTCGTATTAATACGCTTGTAGTACCAGGCGGCAAAATGGGCTTGGCTATGGAGCTTGTGCTTACCCCATTAATTAAAGATATTATTTTGAAAAAGCGTGCACTGGAAAACCTAGCACCACTCGATTTACCTATTTGATTACCGACTCTTTTTTGTTAAAGCTAACTCACGTACACTGCTGATTTTGCTCAAGGTGAGATCAGCATGTCACAACAATTAAAAATTATTGTCGGTTCTAAAAATCCTGTAAAAATAAATGCCGCTAAACATATTTTTACTATGTATTTTCCAGAATGTATCATTGACTGTGAAGGTGTGAATGCTCCCTCAGGCGTGCCCGATCAGCCTATTGGCGAAGACGAAACACGTATTGGCGCGCAAAACCGTGTTAATTATTGCAAAAAGCACCACCAAGCTCACTATTACGTTGCAATGGAAGGCGGTGCAGAGCAATTTAGCTATGGTGCAGCAACCTTTGCTTACGTTGTTATTGATAATGCCTTAAATCAAGTTGTAGGGCGTAGCAGCAACCTTCCTCTACCCCAAGTACTTTATAATGCATTACTTAAAGGTGAAGAACTTGGCGATGTAATGGACAAAGCATTTAATACCACCAACGTTAAACAAAAAGGTGGCGCTATTGGTCTACTTACCAACAATCATGCCACGCGCGAAAGTACCTATACACAAGCACTCACTTTAGCTATGGCGCCTTTTTTACACCCTGAGCTATACGGCCAAACAAATTAATTTAGGAAGTTTAATGAAGTACAACTATGTATTGTTTGATGCAGACGAAACCTTATTTAGGTTTGATATTTTAGCGGGCATGACTCGCATGTTTAAAGCTTACAACGTAGATTTTAGCCAAGACGATTATATTCATTATCAAAAAACCAATAAGCAGCTGTGGGTTAATTATCAAAATGGCACTATTAGCGCAGATTACTTACAAGTAACACGCTTTAATGAGTGGGCTTCAAAACTTAATGTGCCAGCAAAAGAGCTAAACGATGCTTTTTTAGATTCTATGGCGCAAATTTGCGAGCCATTACCTGGTGCTATTGAGCTTTTAAATAAACTTAAGCCAAATGCTAGATTAGGTATTATTACTAACGGATTTGCCCGCTTACAAACCGTACGCCTTGAGCATACTGGCTTAAAAGATATGTTTGAATGGTTAGTTATATCTGAACTTGTAGGTATAGCAAAACCGAATAAAGCGATTTTCGAGCACACATTTGAGCTAATGGGTAACCCAGATAAAAGCGAGATACTTATGGTAGGTGATACTGCTGCAAGTGACATACTTGGCGGCAACAATGCAGGTATTGATACTTGCTGGTTACAACACCCTGGTGAACAATTAGCCGACGGAATAAAGCCAACCTATACAGTAGCTAGTTTAAATCAGTTACAAGCTCTTTTAGAGTTATAATAAAGTATAGAGCTATTAAATTTCACGCAAAAAAAATGACGCTAATTAGCGTCATTTTTTATAACTGTTTTTCGAGCTGCTCTTTTACTGCTTTTAGGCTGGAGCTAACTCAAGACCGGGTGCAGGCATCGTCACAGGCGTTTCAAATGTTGCCCACTCCCATGCTGACTCTGTAGCCATAATTTTACGAAGTAATTTATTATTTAAATCATGACCCGATTTAAATGCAGTTACTTTACCTAAAAGATTATGGCCTGTCATAAACATGTCACCAACACAGTCTAATATCTTGTGCTTAACAAACTCGTCGCTATAACGTAAACCGTTAGGATTTAAAACTTTGAACTCATCAAGTACCACAGCACTATCCATGCTACCACCTAGCGCTAGGTTGTTTGCATGCATGTATTCAATATCTTTCATAAATCCAAAAGTACGCGCACGGCTAATTTCTTCAATAAAGCTTTGCGTTGTTATATCCAACCCAATACGTTGGCGACTTTCATTGATAGCTGGGTGGTTAAATGCAATCTCAAAGTCGATATGAAAACCATCATATGGTTCAACTTCAGCCCACTTATCACCTTCTTCAATGCGTACTTTTTCTTTAATACGGACAAAGCGTTTAGCAACGTTTTGCTCTTCAATTCCGCCTTTTTGTAACAGATATATGAATGGTAATGCACTACCATCCATAATCGGCACTTCTGAGCTATCTAATTCTACAATTAGATTATCAATTCCCATTGCAGCAACGGCTGCAATAAGATGCTCAGTAGTCGATAAGCGAACACCATCTTTGTTAATTAAACAGGTACACAACTGCGTATCACCAACGGCTTCAGGTGTTGTTTCAAAATCAACAACCGGATCAAGGTCGACACGACGAAATACAATCCCAGTATTTGCGCTCGCAGGTCGGAGAGTTATTGTGACCTTCTCACCTTTATGAAGTCCAATTCCTATGGCTTTGACTACTTCTGCAATCGTACGCTGTTTAATCATAGGTATGCTCACTTTTAAATCAGTTACAGTTATATGGCGGATTTTAACATAAATCCTTTTGTCTTTCAATATTTGTACATATTTCAAACAAAAGTATTATTAAATGTTAATCAGCCTGCTTACGTAAAAAAGCGGGGATATCAAAATAATCACCACCTTCTGATTTATCCGCTTTTTTACTATTTTGTGCTGAAGAGCTTGATGGACTGCTTGAACTAGTTGTAGGCGCTTTTTCTTTGCTTTGCGTTTGCGCTTTAGCAGTGTTTTCTTCAGTGTTTGTATCTTGGCTTGCAAAGCTTGGTACGTACATACTGCTCGTTTGGTTTGATGTGCTTGCAACATCAGAACCTGATGCTTTTTTAAAGCCGTTATCAACAATACCAAACTGTGGACGACGATCGCCGCCTAAGCCAGTTGCGACAACCGTTACACGTAGCTCATCAGTCATTTCTGGGTCGATTACCGCACCAACAACAACCGTTGCGTTTTCTGACGCAAGTGCTTTAACGTGATTACCAACAATTTCAAATTCTTCAATCGCAATGTCCATACCTGCGGTGATATTAACTAAGATACCTTTAGCACCTGTTAAATCAACGTCTTCTAGTAGTGGGCTTGAGATAGCCGCTTCTGCTGCTTCTTGTGCACGATCAGGACCTGACGCAGACGCCGTTCCCATCATTGCAGTACCCATTGCAGACATTACAGTTCTAACATCGGCGAAATCCACGTTAATTAAACCAGAACGTGTAATTAGCTCTGCTATACCTTGTACCGCACCAAATAATACGTCATTAGCTTTAGCGAAGGCATCTAGAAGTGTAGTCCCTTTTCCTAAAACTTTAAGCAATTTATTGTTCGGAATTGTAATAAGTGAATCTACAATTTCTGACAATTCGTTAATACCTTGTTCAGCGGCTGCTGCACGTTTTTTACCTTCAAAATCAAAAGGACGTGTTACAACTGCAACGGTTAAAATACCGAGTTCTTTAGCAATTTTAGCAACTACCGGTGCTGCACCAGTACCTGTACCACCGCCCATACCGGCTGCAATAAATACCATATCGGCGCCTTCAAGGCTGGCACGAATTGTATCTGCATCTTCTTCAGCCGACTTACGGCCTACTTCAGGGTTTGCGCCCGCACCCAACCCAGAGGTTATTTGCGTGCCTAGCTGAACTGTAATATCGGCAGCAGAGTTACGTAATGCTTGCGCATCCGTATTAGCGGCTATAAAACGCACGCCTTCTATTTGTTGTTTAACCATGTGCTCAACAGCGTTACCGCCACCACCGCCCACGCCGATTACTTTTATTACAGCTTCTTCGCTGTGTTGTTCCATTATATCAAACATGTTTACTCTCCGACTTGAGTCTTAAAACTCGCCTTGGAACCATTTAGTAATGCGGTTCCACCAATTATTGTTATCCTCTGCTTTCGACTTTTGTGCATTCATCGATTGCATAGTACGCCCGTATTGTAACAAACCAACAGCGGTTGCGTACGAAGGATCATCTACATAGTCTGTCAAACCAACCATCCCGATTGGTTTGCCTATTCTTACTGGCATTTGAAATATATCTTCTGCCACTTCCATCGCGCCAGTCATTTTAGCAGTTCCGCCTGTAATAACGAGACCTGCCGCAATTTGGTCTTCTAAGCCTGAACGACGAATTTCTTCCATCGCAAGCTCGAATAATTCTCTAAAACGAGGCTCTACCACCTCAGATAATGTATGGCGCGACATTAACCTTGCTGGTCGTCCGCCTACACTTGGTACCTCAATTGTGTCTTCGCTACTTGCCATTTGGCTACTAGCACATGCGTATTGTACTTTGAGTGACTCGGCATGTGATATAGGTGTGCGAAATATTTTTGCAATATCACCAGTAACTTGGTTACCCGCCACAGGAATAACCGCTGAGTGACGAAGTGCACCATTAATATAAATGGTGATATCCATAGTGCCGCCACCAATATCAAGTACTGCAACACCTAGCTCTTTTTCGTCATCTGTTAGTACAGAATAACATGACGCTAATGCAGTAAAGATAAGTTGATCGACTTCAAGACCACAGCGCTCTACGCATTTCTCGATATTTTTTGCCATATCGTTTGAGCACGTAATAATGTGTGCACGCGCTTCCATACGAACACCACTCATACCAAGTGGGTTTTTAATGCCCTCTTGCATGTCGATACTGTATTCTTGCGGCAATGCATGCAGCATTTTACGTTCTGCCGAAATAGGCACAGAACGCGCAATATGAATTACATTTTCAATGTCTTCGTCAGTGACTTCAGTGTTATTAATTGCCACCACGCCACTTTCATTTTGACACTGTATATGTTTGCCAGAAATACCCAAATACACAGAGCTAATACGACAATCAGCCATTAACTCGGCTTCGTCTATTGCTCGGCGAATAGACTCAGACACTAAGTTTAAATCGTTAACGCCGCCTTTATCCATACCATGAGATACTTGGCTGCCCACACCAACAATGCTGAGCTTGTTATCTGCGGTGATTTCACCTACCGTGGCAACCACTTTCGAGGTGCCAACATCTAACCCTATTACTAGGTTTCTTTCTGCTGACTTAGTCATGCCTTACTCTTATTTTGTAATTGTTCTTCTTGCACTGGCTTAAAGCTGACTGCAAGGCCGGTATCATACCGTAAATCTATTGTATCTACTTGTGCATCTGCACGTTGTTCCATTCGTGGATAAACGTCTATAAAACGTTGTACACGCTTGGCTTTATCTTTACGTCCTAAATTTAAACGTATTCCGTTATCTAACCATAGTTGCCACGAAAAGCGCTCCGACAATGCCAAACTTGTTAACGTTAAGCCGTTAACTTTTAGCATTTCATCAAATTGCTTAAAAGCAATCCACGCTTCTTCTTCGCTGCCTTCTGGGCCGTATAACTGCGGTAAGTCATCATCTAACTTATCGCTGCTGGCTTGAAATGCCTGACCACTTTGGTTGAGCAATAAGTCGCTATTCCAATGTGCTACTACTTCATGTTCAACAACATATACTTGTATAGTATCAGGCCATTGTTTACGCACCGAAGCGGTAGCAACCCAGGGTAAGTCTTGAACTAGCTGCTGCACATGCTTAACATCAAGTTCAAAAAAACTACTTAAATCGGCTTTTTTAATCGCTTTTATAATTGCCGTTTCATCTGTGTATTTAGGCTGCCCTTGCACTGTAAGGTGCTTAATTTGAGCATCTTTGTTTTCAACTAACCAATCCGATACACCTGTTGTAATTTGCACTAAGCCAATTACAACTATCAGAAAAAAGCTCACACCAAAAATCAGAGACCAATTAAGTTTCAGTTTGATTTCCTGAGCTTTTTCTAAAAGGGGATGCATATTAAAGCGTTTGCTCTAAAATGCGAACAACTAATTGTTCAAAAGTTGCCCCATTCGCTTTTGCCGCCATTGGCACTAACGACTTTTCAGTCATGCCTGGTACTGTATTTACTTCAAGGAGATAAAAGTTACCTTGCTCGTCTTGCATCGCATCAACACGGCCCCAACCACTTGCGCCCACTAAATCAAATGCATCTAGCGATATAGCTTGTAAGTACTTAGTATCTTGCTCTGATAAATCGGCAGGGCAATGATACTGCGTTGTATTTGATTGATACTTAGCTTGGTAATCGTAAAAACCATTAGGTGTCGTCATCTCAATGACTGGTTGTACTTCATCGCCAAGCACTGTAACTGTGAATTCACGTCCCGTGATCCACTGCTCTACAAGCACTTGATTATCAAACTTAAATGCATTAGCTAGTGCGTCTTCAAGTTCTTGTGCTGTACTTGCTTGCGCCATACCGATGCTTGAGCCTTCGTGCGATGGCTTAACCATTACCTTTTTAAACTCACCCATAATAGCTGCAGCATCAAAGCCTTTTTTAGCGTCAACTACGGTATAAGGTGCAGTGCTTAAACCCGCTGATTTAAATAAGTGCTTACAACGTACTTTATCCATAGCAAGTGCTGAACCCAGTACATTACTGCCCGTGTAAGGCAGGTTCATAAATTCAAGCGCACCTTGTACAGTTCCGTCTTCGCCACCACGACCATGCAAAGCAATAAAAACGCGCTCTACATTTAATTCTTTTAACTCCCACAAAGAACGACTTTGCGGGTCAAATGCAATTGCATCAATGCCACTATTTTGCAGCGCATTTAAAACAGCCTGACCCGATCGTAAAGACACTTCACGTTCTGCTGAGTTACCACCTAGCAGTACCGCTACTTTACCAAACTGTGTGTTTACCTGAGTCATACTTCACCTTGCTTAAGTTTTTCTATCGACATACCCGTCGCAGCTAATGTTTTAACTAACTGACCTATATTACCAGCGCCTTGGGTTAATACTAAATCATTATTTTGTAAATTTGCGGCCAAAACGCCTGCAAGCTCTGCATTTGTTGCCACATGCAGCGGCTCTTTGCCACGTTGACGAAGGCTACGGCATAAGCTTTTGCTGTCTGCGCCAACAATAGGATCTTCACCAGCGCTATACACATCAAGCAGTAGCAACTGATCTACATCAGCAAGTACTTTTACAAAATCTTCGTATAAGTCGCGTGTACGGGAAAATCTATGAGGTTGATATACCATTACTAAACGCTTATCAGGCCAACCTTCACGTACTGCTGCAATTGTTGCTGCAACTTCTGAAGGATGATGCCCGTAATCATCAACTAACATCACATTGCCACGCTCGTTTTCAAATTCACCATAGTGTTGAAAACGACGACCAATACCTTCAAACTTCTGCAGCGCTTCTAAAATTGCATGATTCGCAATGTTTTGATCTTTTGCCACAGCAATCGCAGCGGTTGCATTAAGTGCGTTGTGTCTACCTGGCATATTCAACGTGGCAGTTAAACACTCACCTTGTTTGTTAGTTACTGTAAATGTGCATGTATTAGCTGATTGGCTAAAGTCGCTCATGCGGTAATCAGCATCCTTCGATTCGCCATACGTGATAACTGGGCGACCAAAACGCGGGATAAGTTCAGCAGCAACTTCAGAATCAATACATACAACAGCTAAGCCATAAAACGGCAAGTTATGAATGAAATCGACATACGTGTCTTTCATTTTTTCAAGACTGCCGCCATAAGTATCCATGTGATCTTCTTCAATATTTGTGATCACCGATACCATTGGCTGTAAGTGTAAAAACGACGCATCGCTTTCATCAGCTTCTGCAATTAAAAAATCACTTTTGCCTACTTTTGCGTTACTACCTGCGCTATTTAACAAGCCACCAATAATAAAGGTTGGATCAAGCCCTGCTTGTCCATAAATACTCGCAATTAAGCTTGTTGTCGTTGTTTTACCATGCGTACCCGCAATGGCTATACCGTGGCGAAAACGCATTAATTCAGCCAACATTTCTGCGCGGCGCACAACGGGGACTCTTGCGGCTTTAGCTGCAATAATTTCAGGATTTGTTTCATCAATCGCACTTGAAACAACGACTACATTGGCATCTTTCACGTTATTTTCATGATGGCCAATAAATACCTCAGCACCGGCTTTAATTAAACGATCTGTCATAGCGCTGTGGGCAATGTCAGAACCTGTAATACGGTAGCCTTCAAAAGCGAGTACTTCAGCAATACCACCCATACCGGCTCCACCAATACCAATAAAGTGGATGGTTTCTATTCGGCGCATTGCGGGGCGTGTGTGTTTTTCTTGTACTGACGTTTCTTTCACTTATTTTCTCTTATTTGTTACTTGCTCACAGTGCGTTGCTACGCTTGCTGTGGCATCTAAAATGGCTTGTTTTTTTGCATTTGTAGCCATTTCAGTAATTAATGAAGGTTGGGCTAAATACGGGCTTAATAGTTCAACAATTGATTGTTTATTAAACTGCCCTTGTGGCATTAATAATGCGCCATTAGCCATCACTAAATATTGTGCGTTCGCTGTTTGATGGTCATCCACGGCATGTGGAAACGGAACAAAAACGGCCATTTTACCTGCCGCTGCAATTTCGCTAACAGTTAACGCACCAGCACGGCAAACAACAATGTCAGCCCAGCTATACGCTGCGTCCATATCATCAATAAATTCAGCTATTTTTGTATTACTGCCTGTAAAAGCATGCATTTTATAAGCGGCTTCTACGGTAGTTAAATGACCCTTACCTGTTTGATGCCATATACTTATTGGAGCTGTATTATTTAGTACTTTAAATGCTTCTGGTAATGTTTGATTAAGCACTTGTGCACCAAGCGAGCCGCCCACTACTAAAATATTAATAGGGCTTGATACATCGCGTTTGGCTATATTCATAACGCTTTGGCGAACTGGGTTACCTACTAGCTCGGCTTGACCCTGTGCAAAAGCACTTGGAAATGCAGCTAATACTCGTGTAGCCACCTTAGCTAGCAGTTTATTGCTCATACCCGCTACAGCGTTTTGCTCGTGAATAACCAGCGGGATACCTAAACTTTTTGCGGCAATTCCCGTTGGACCCGTAACATAACCGCCCATTGCAAGTACTACATCAGGACGCTGTTCTTTCAATACCTTACGCGCCTGCAATACTGCATTAATTACCATGAATGGGGCTTTAATAAGACGCTTTAATCCGTTACCACGAACACCTTTAACGTTAATAAAATCAATATCTATATTGTGCTTAGGTACAACGCTCGCTTCCATTCGATCTGGTGTGCCGATCCAGCTAACTTGCCAGCCCTGCTGTTTTAAATAATCGGCTACTGCAATACCGGGAAAAATGTGTCCGCCAGTTCCACCAGCCACAACTACTAATTTTTTACTCATCGCTTACCTCCGCGTGAGGTGGCTTGTTTGGTTGCCATTTTGGTTTCAAAATCTACGCGTAATAAAATACCCGTGGCAATCGTCATAATTAATAAGCTTGAGCCGCCATAAGAAATAAACGGCAGGGTTAAACCCTTCGTCGGTAAAATACCCGCGCTCGCACCTACATTCACCATGGTTTGAAATGCAAACCAAATACCAATGGCAAATGAAAAGTAGCCTTCGTATTCCTTGCCGCACTTAAGCGCTTGTTGGCCTATTAATAAGGCTCTAAATACTAAAGTAGCTAATACAGTTAAAATACTTACAACGCCTATTAAGCCAAGTTCTTCACCTATAACGGCAAAAATAAAATCGTTATGTGCTTCAGGTAAATATTGTAGCTTTTGTACACTGTTACCTAAGCCTTGGCCAAACCAACCCCCCTGGCTATATGCCATTAGCGATTGCACCAACTGATAACCCTTTCCAAAAGGATCATCCCAAGGGTCTAAAAAGCCAACAACACGTGCCATACGATATGGTTCAACAATAATAAGTAATACAACCAGACCCACGCCCGTTAAAATAAGTACAAAAAACTGCCATAACTTAGCACCAGCTAAAAACAATAAACCAACCGTTGTTACAAACATAACAACCACTGTGCCTAAATCTGGCTGCAGCAGAATAAGCAGTGCATACACTGCAAATACAGCAATTGGCTTTGCAAAGCCTTTAATATTTTCTTGTACTTCTTCGCGTTTTCTTACCAAATAACCCGCAATATAACTAAAAAAGTACAACTTAGCGGCCTCAGCCACCTGAAAACCAACAGGTCCAATAGGTATCCATCGTTTAGCGCCGTTTACTTCACGCCCAATAATCAATACCGCTATTAATAGCACCATACCTAGTATTAATAGATAAGGGTTTGATCGTTTCCACCACTCCATTGGCACACAAACACTTATCCAAAAAAGCACAAAAGCCATTGCCAAAAACATGCTGTGGCGAATGGTAATATGGTACGGGTCATCAAATAACCGCTCTGCGGTAGGCATTGATGCGCTGGTCACCATGATAAAACCAACACCAATTAGCATTATTACGCAGTACAATAGCGGTACATCGTATAACTGCGCCGAAGGCTTAGGTGTTAATGCGTCTCTTATATCGGCAAAAGCAATCATAACGCCCCTGCCATAACACACTGAACAAAGTCATCACCGCGTTGCATATAGTTGTTATACATATCAATGCTGGCACATGCGGGGGCTAATAAAACAATATTGCCTGTACTACTAAGTACTTTGGCCAAAGTAACGGCTTCTTCCATATTGTTAGTTAAATAACTCTTATTGGTAATCGCAGCTAAGTCACTTGCATCTTTACCAAAACAAATTAATGCTTTTACATGCTGTTCTATGTAAGGTTTAAGCGCATTTAAATCAGCGCCTTTGGCATCGCCACCAGCAATAACAATCAGATTTTCACCGTCACTAGCTAAACTATCTATTGCAGCAATGGTCGCTCCAACATTAGTTGCCTTTGAATCGTTAAAATACTTTACACCGTTAAGCTCAGCTACAAATTGGCAGCGATGAGCCAACCCATTAAATTGACCTAATGCATTTTTATATTGCTCTTTGCTTACTTCAAACGGACTTAAAAGCGCCATTACTGCAAGCGTATTTAAATAATTGTGCTTACCCACTACCGCAAGTGTATCAACAGGTAAAAAGGCATCGCCTTTAACCATAAAGTGAGTTTCGCCATTGTGCTGCGCTAAATGGTAATCACCTTGTTGAGCACCAAAGCTAATTAAAGGGGTTGTACCGCGCTCAACTGGATGTGTTTGACTATCGTCTGCATTGACAACAATAAGCTCTGCGAAATTATAAATACTAAGCTTTGAATCTATATAAGCTTGGTAACTGTCGTAGCGGTCAAGATGATCTTCAGACACATTTAATACCGTTGCACTTACTGGTTTTAAACTCGTTGTGGTATCTAGCTGAAAACTCGATAACTCAAGCACATATACATCAAAATCATCATTGAGTAAATCAAGTACCGCTGTGCCAATATTCCCACCCAAAGCAACTTTATAGCCGGCTTCTTTTAACACTTCATAAGCGAGCGTCACCACGGTTGATTTACCGTTAGAGCCCGTTACTGCAACAACAGGTTTTGTATTAATACGTGCAAATAACTCAACGTCGCCAATCACTTCAACACCTGCGTTAATTGCATCTGCAACAGCTGGTGTTTTTAAGCTAAGCCCAGGGCTTATAATAATCATATCGCTTGAACAAAGCTCTACGTCATCCAAATTACCGAAGTGGGTATCTAAAGTTGGCGCGTGCTCTTTTAACCAATCAATCCCCGGCGGGGTTACTCGGCTATCAACGACCTTTGGTGTGAGGCCATGAGATAATAGAAAACGCACAATGCCCAGACCGGTTACACCGAGTCCGAGCACTGTTATTTGTTTGTTTTTTATCTCGTTTAAATACTGCATTTATCGAATCTTTAAAGTAGCTAAGCCAGCAAGCACTAGCACAACAGAAATAATCCAAAAGCGCACAATAACACGAGGCTCTGGCCAACCTTTTAATTCATAATGATGATGAATCGGCGCCATTCTAAAAATGCGTTGTCCGCGTAATTTATACGACCCCACTTGTAATATTACCGATAGTGCTTCCATCACAAATACACCGCCCATAATAATAAGCAGTAACTCTTGGCGTACTAAAACAGCAATAATACCTAATGCGCCACCAAGTGCTAATGAGCCAACATCGCCCATAAATACTTGTGCTGGGTAAGTGTTAAACCATAAAAAGCCAAGCCCTGCGCCCACAATGGCAGTACATACAACCACAAGCTCACTCGCCAGCGGTAAATGTGGAATATGTAAGTAAGCCGAAAAGTTAATATTACCTGTTAAGTAAGCAATAATTGCCAGCGCTGAAGCCACTAAAATAATTGGCACAATCGCCAAGCCATCTAAACCATCGGTCAGGTTTACCGCGTTTGATGTACCTACTATCGCAAAGTACGTAAGCACGATATAAAACAAACCTAATTGCGGTAATACGTCTTTAAAAAATGGAACAACAAGTGATGTTTCAGATGCTTGTGCACTGGTAAAATACAAAGCAGTAGCTACAACTAATGCAATGACCGACTGCCAAAAGTACTTCCACTTAGCAATTAAGCCTTTTGGATCTTTACGAATAACTTTACGATAATCATCAACAAAGCCAACAATACCTAATGAGCCAATTACAAATAGTGTTGCCCATACGTATTTATTTGATAAATCGGCCCAAAGTAGCGTGCTGGTAAAAATAGCCGCTAAAATAAGTAAGCCGCCCATAGTCGGCGTACCCGACTTAGACAAATGCGATTGCGGACCATCGTCTCGAACTGTTTGACCTATTTGCATACGTTGCAAACCACGAATTAACTTAGGCCCTAAATAAAGAGACATAATTAGCGCAGTTAAAATACCTAAAATGGCACGTAGCGTTAAATACGAAAAAACATGAAAACCACTAAAATACTGTGTTAAATACTCTGCCAGCCAAACTAACATTATGATACTCCATTGATGGCTTGTTGCTGGCCATTAACTAAATCGGTTACTAATAATTCCATGCGAGAACTGCGCGATCCTTTCACTACTATTGTTGTTTTAGTATTCACTTTATTAATACTTTCTTGAATTTTTTGCTGCATCTGTTCGCGGCTCGAAAAGTGGCGATTAGGTAGTTCAAACACATCACTTGCGTATTTACTTAATACACCTAATGTAAATAACTCATCAATCCCTTGCTCAAGTGCATACTCGCCAACTTCTTGATGGTACTTACGTGCATCTTCACCTAGCTCACCCATGTCTCCGAGTGCTAAAATGCGGTGACCTTGCATATCACTTAACAAGTCAATCGCAGCCTTTACAGACTTAACATTGGCATTATAGGTATCATCAACCACGGTGAGTAAATCAGACACTTCAATTAAATTAACGCGCCCTTTTACATCCCCCATTGTGGCAAGTGCATTGGCTATTTCTTCAAGGGTTACATTAAATTCACTGGTCAGTGCAGCAGCGATAAGTGCATTACTAATATTGTGCTTACCCGGAAGTGCCAAAGTAACAGGTACTTGCTTGTTTTTAGTGCAAAGCGTAAAGCTTGCACGCGCATTGGCATCAAGCGTGATGTTCTCTGCCCAAATATCTAGTTTTTCAGTTGTAGAAAAACGTTTAACATTACGCCCTTCAAGCTTATCTAACCAATATTGGCTAAATTCACTATCGCAGTTAACAATCGCAACGCCATCATCTTTAAGGCCATCAAAAATCTCACCTTTAGCTTTTGCGACGCCCATTAAACTACCAAAACCTTCTAAGTGGGCTGCTGCAACATTACATACAACGGCTACATCTGGTTTTGTCATTGCAGTAGTGTAAGCAATTTCACCTAAGTGATTTGCACCTAGTTCAATAACCGCAAAACGATGTTGAGGCTCTAAGCGCAATAACGTAAGTGGGACGCCAATATCGTTATTAAAATTACCTTTAGTAGCTAATACATCACCGTGAACCGACAAAATTGCCGCACACATTTCTTTTACGGTGGTTTTGCCTACACTACCTGTAATTGCAATTGTTTTAGGCGCCACTTGGGCCATAACAGCGGTGCCAATTGCACCTAGTGCAATACGTGTATCGCTTACTATAAATTGTGGAATATCTACATCAACTTTGTGCTGAACAATAACGCCAATAGCGCCTTTTTGTTTAGCCTCAGCTATAAATTTATGCCCATCAAAATTTGGCCCTTTCAGTGCTAAAAACACTTCGCCATCGCACACTGTACGAGTATCAGTATTTATATTAAGCACGTGTTGATTATCACCTTGATAATCGGTTGTTAGCACATTAGCTAACCAATAAAAATCCATTGGGATCATTGTGTTATCCCTCTTACTGCTTTTTTTAGTTGTTCTTGTACATATCGGCGATCGCAAAAGTCGATTCGCTTATCGCCTATAATTTGATAATCTTCGTGGCCTTTACCTGCAATCAAAATAACCTCATCAGCTGTAGCGTTTTCTATAGCAAAACGAATTGCAGTTGCTCTATCAGCCTCTAAATGTGCATTTTGAGGATGGGTTAAACCGCCAGCTACATCTGCAATAATGTCATCAGGGTTTTCTGAGCGAGGGTTATCACTGGTAATAATAACTTTATTAGCGTTTTGCTCTGCAGCTTGCGCCATCAATGCACGCTTTCCTTTGTCTCTGTCACCACCGCAACCAAATACACAACTTACACCACCTGGCACATGCAGCTGCAATGCTTGTAATGCAAGTGCAAGTGCATCGGGTGTATGGGCGTAATCAACAACACACGTCGGCATGTCTGCTTGGCTAAATGCTTGCATTCGCCCAGCTACTGGCTGTAACTGCGCACAACCTGAAACTAATTGCTCAAGCGGATAACCAAGTCCTAGTAATGTAGCGATCGCGGCCGTTAAGTTATATAAATTAAATTCGCCAAACAGAGGGGATTTAATCGATATATCACCCCAACTAGTCGATAACTGCGCCGAAATACCTTCACTTGAATATTCAACATCAGAAAAATAAACGTACTGAGCATTCTTAGGGGCTAAGTTTTTGCGGCCATAACAAATTAAGTTATTGAAATCATACTTTTCAAGCCATTGCTCAGCTTGAGAATCATCTTGATTAAGCACTACAACTTGCGGCTCAAAATCACGGAAAAGCATTAGTTTCGCATCACCGTAACTTGCCATATCACCATGGTAATCTAAGTGATCGCGCGAAAGATTAGTAAACACAGCCGCTTTAAACGCGCATTTAGCAACACGCTGCTGCACCAATCCATGAGATGACACTTCCATGGCTACCAGCTTTTTATGCTGCGAATTTAAATCGCTCAAAATATGCTGTAAATCAACCGTTGAAGGTGTGGTATTAATCAGTGGAATTAAGTTATCAGGATGACCATAACCTAAAGTGCCAATAATAGCCGAATCAGTACTGCAAAATTGCGCTAAGTGGGCAATCATTGCTGTGGTTGTCGATTTACCGTTTGTACCTGTCACACCAATTAAATCAAGAGCCTGACTTGGCTGGCTATAAAAGCGACTTGCTAATTCTGGAAGCTTTTTATCAAGCTCCGAAACTAAATATAGTGGCTCAAAACTTGTTTCAAATTCACATAATCTGTCAGCAATAATAGCTGTTGCGCCATTTTCAATTGCTTTATTAATAAATTGACCGCCATCAAGTGCATGGCCTTTAATAGCAACAAATACATCACCTGGCGTTACTTCACGGCTATCAAGGCGTAAATGTTTTACCAGTTGCGAGGGCGCATCTATTTCGATGTATTTTAAAATATCCTTTAAATCACGCATCGTTATCTTTACCTTGTACGTACGCAACCTCTTCCTTGTCAGGCGCTACGTTTAATATTCTTAATGCGTTAGAGATGATTTCTGCAAATGCAGGGCCAGCGGTGGCACCTCCATAGTACACATCACCACCTGGTTCATTAATCATAACTACCACGGCTAAACGAGGATTACTTGCCGGTGCTACACCTGCAAAGTAACCTACATATTCATCACCATAACCACCTGCTACGGCTTTTTTAGATGTACCTGTTTTACCAGCAGCACGATACCCATCAACTTTTATGTTGCGAGCAGTACCGTCTTTTTCAAATACACTTTCCATCATGTGGACTACGGCTTCTACGTCTTTTTGTTTAAAAATACGTTCGCCTTCAGGTATATTATCTTGCTTTAAAATAGTCAGAGGTCGGTTAACTCCACCAGCGCCTAACATGGTATAAAAGCGCGCCATTTGCGCAGTACTTACCGAAATTGCATAACCAAATGATAAAGTGGCAATTTCAAAGTCAGACCAACGACGATTTGGATAAAACAAACCGCTGCTTTCACCGACCATGCCTGTTCCAGTGTCACTGCCAAACCCTACTTTTTGGTATAAGCCAACAAGGTAATCTTTAGGCACTAACTGAGTAACCTTCGCAACTCCCATGTTTGAGGAGTACTTTAGTATTTCGCGCAGTGTTAGTTCGCCGTGATTACGAGTATCTCTAACTAAACTACCACCTAAACGCATCCAACCTGGGTAGGTATCAATCGTGTCATCTGCCTGAATGGCGCCGTAGTCTAGCCCAGCCAAAATGGCTAGAGGCTTAACAGTTGAGCCTGGTTCAAACAAATCTGTAATTGCGCGGTTACGACGTTTATGAGGTGCAGCATCGCTTAAGTTATTTGGATTAAATGAAGGGCTATTTACCATTGCCAGTACTTCACCGGTTTTAACATCAACTACCATAGCTGAGCCCGATGTGGCTTTATAAGTCAGTACAGCTGATTTTACGGCCTTGTACGCAATGGCTTGAATTCGTTGATCAATACTTAGTTCTATACTTTCTGGCTCTACACGTTCACGCTCGTCAAGTACTTCTACCTCACGCCCTTGTGCGTCTTTACGAATGGTACGGCGGCCTTCCTCGCCCGTTAAAGCGTTTTCGTATAGTTTTTCAATACCTTCAATGCCTTTGCCATCGATATTGGTAAAACCAATAACATGCGCGGTAACTTCACCTGCAGGGTAGTAGCGTTTAGATTCATCTAGTAAATGGATACCAGGGAGGCGTAAATCACCAATATAATTTGCTACAGCAGGAGTAACTTGGCGCTTTAAATACACAAAGCGACGCGAAGGATCGTTTAAGAGTCGAGAATTAATCTTTTTAGGATCAATACGCAGCACATCTGCAAGCTCACGCCAGCGTAAATCGTTTTTATAATAAAGTGCAGTACGTTTATCAAGCTCAACAGTGTTTTCAGTTAAAGATAAGTGATCTTCGCCGCTTTTGCGTGCTTGTTTGATTACTTTAGAAACAAGCGATTTATGTAATGCTTTAGGATCAGCATATACACTTACCACAGGCACACTTACCGCTAATTCTTTACCATTGCGGTCAAAAATCATTCCGCGTTGCACATGCAGTTTTTCAACACGTACCGTACGTTTATCACTTTCTGAACGTGCTTTATCGGGTTCTATCACTTGTAAATAAGCAGCGCGAGATACGAGTGTTACAAACACCATAAACACAACTGTACACACCAGCATAAAGCGCCATGTGATTAAATTAGTGACTGGTTTTTTGCCTCTATTTCTCATTGTACTATTATTACCTGCTCATCTTGACTCGTAGGTCGTTTCATTTTTAATTGTGATATAGCAACTTCTTCAATGCGCGCATGTTGCGAATAAAATTCTTCTTCAACAAGTAAGTAGCGCCACTCTAAATCGAGTTCATCACGTTCTTGTAATAATTGATCTTGCTTTATAAGTTGCCCACGAGCTAAATGTGTTGTTTGCACAACAGCTAAACTAGAAGCGAATATCACAACCAACAAGGCCGAGGTTAGCTTGTTAGCACCTAGGCCTTTTAATATTTCAAAGAATAAATTGGGTTGACGATAGCTCGCTTTTTTACTCATCCCAACCTCTGTGCAATCCTAAGTACAGAACTACGAGAACGTGGATTACGTTCTACTTCAACAGTACTTGGCTTAATAGCCTTACCCACTGCTTTTAACGTCAGGTTTTTATTTATTTGTGCATCAGTTAAAGGCAGACCTCTGGGTAACACTTCTCCCCTACTCTGTTTTCTAATAAACTGTTTTACAATACGATCCTCTAGTGAGTGAAACGAAATCACCACTAAACGTCCCCCTGGCTTTAGCACTTTAACTGCAGACTGTAGCGCTGTTTGAATCTCTTCAAGCTCGCTATTAATATAAATACGAATCGCCTGAAAAGTACGTGTTGCAGGGTGCTTAAACTTATCTTTTACCGGTACTGCTTCATCAACAAGGTCAGCAAGTTGCTTGGTTGTTGTGATTGGCGTGTGCTCACGAACTTCGAGTACTTTGTGTGCAATGCGTTTACCAAACTTTTCTTCGCCCAGTTTTTTAATTACGTGGGTAATATCATCTAATTCAGCTTCTGCTAACCACTGCGCAGCACTGCGACCTGTTGTTGGGTCCATGCGCATATCAAGTGGCCCATCTTTCATGAAACTAAAACCACGCGCAGCGTCATCAAGTTGTGGCGACGAGACACCAATGTCTAATAAAATGCCATCCACTTTACCAATTAGATCGTTCTGCTCTGCTACTTCGTATAAATTTGAAAAACGAGTATGTGCAATCGCAAAACGTGGATCATCAGCAAATTTTTCGGCTGATTGTATCGCTTGTGGATCTTGGTCAATTGCTTGCAGGCGACCTTCATCACCTAGGCGTGCTAAAATTTGTCCAGAGTGGCCGCCACGTCCAAACGTACCATCCATGTATATACCGTCTGGCTTAATTGCGAGGGCATCGATGGTTTCGTCCATTAATACGGATACGTGTTCAAATTGCGCTGTCATTAGCTATTATTTGCCTTTTTTTGTGCTGTTAGAGTGTAAAATTATCTAAATCTTGGTTAGGTTCAAAATCGCCAAGCCTTTCAAGCTCAGTATCTTGCTGCATTTGCTCGTGCCAACGCGCCTCATCCCAAATTTCAAATTTATTCATCAAACCAACTAGCATGATTTTTTTGCCAAGTGATGCATGAGCCCTCAGTGACGGCGCAAGCAAAATTCGACCATTTTTATCAAGTTGATATTCAGTAGCATTCCCGAGCAACATACGCTGCATTCGACGGGCTCGTGGGTTCATATTGGAGATTTTAGCTAAACGGCTTTCTATTTCTAGCCACTCAGCCAGCGGATACAACCATAAACACGGCTCATTTAATGCGACGGTACAAATAACCGTTCCCTGATCTTCAGACAATAGAGATTCTCGGTACTTAGTCGGTACCGCAAAACGCCCCTTATCATCCAAACTCAGTGAACTCGCGCCACGAAACATAAAAAACCTACTTTAAAATTGTTTTATTCAACTTTTGTTTATTTTTATCCAGTGTGATCCACTAAAAACCACTTTTTACCACAGTGCTCCAGTTTAGGGCTTGACAAGCCATTTTGTCAAGTAAGCTGACCAGCTTTAGTAAGTCCCAAAGCTAGAAAAAATAAGGGCTCAAGCGAAGCGTTTGAATTACGTGGGAAAAAGTGGGATTGTGATGAAAAAAATATCTATTCTGTTTTTTATAACTTTCTGTTTACACGCTTTGCTTACTGAATAACCAATGAATATTTACAACTTTTTAAGCATTTTTACTCCCTTTGTAAAATTTACCTAACCGTGTAGTAATAGTTACTGTTTGCTTTAAATTACCAAATACAAAAAGTTATATACAAACAACAAAAACAAACAAAATCAATAATTTAAAATAAATAACAGTTTTGGTTTAATCATTGCATCATCTAAATCACTATTTAAATTTTTAACTTATTAAGGATTGATTATGGCTACTGCAACAAATACGAAACCAAACACAACTTCAGATGTTAAGCCTGACGTTAAACTAACAAATACTGAATCACCTCTTACAGAGAAAGCAACATCAGCGGCGCACGATGCTGTAGATGCACTTTCTAGCAAAGCAGCAACAGCTGAAAGCAGTGTTCGTAAAGGCGCTTCGAGTTCAGCAGAAGCACTAAGCGAAAAACAACTTATTGCACGCGAAAAGTTAAGTGAATGTACAGCTAAAACCCGTGCATTTGCTTCTGAAAATCCATTAGCAACCGCGGGTATTGCTTTTGCTGCGGGTATGCTGATTACATCACTATTTCGTCGTAAGTAATCAGTGATGAATAACCCACAAACAAGCGCAGCCAAGGATGGTGAAGCGCAAAACCAAACTACTGAGCAGCAGAGCCAAAAGGACGATTGGCAAGATCATATTGCAAAGCTTTTAGAGTACTCTAAGCAGCTCAAGGACGATTACCAAACTCAAGGAAAGATCACCCATCAGCTTGCTAAAGCTGAATGGCGGTTATCGCTTAGATCGCTTGCATTGATCACTATATTTTTAGGCTGTTTTGCCAGTGGTTTGGTTTTGTTGTGGGCAGGAGTATTAGGTGCTGTTGGATACGGTGTATATGATCTTTTTGGGTCAGTATGGTTGAGTATTGCAACAGCTGCTTTGCTGCAAGTTGCTTGTTTAGCATGGCTTTGGAAAAATACGGTTTACCTAAGCAATAAAATTGGCTTTAGTAAAACGCTCAAAAGCTTAAAACAACTGTTTAACTTATAAGGAAATTATCATGTTAGTTAACTACTTAATCAAAGCACCTAATGAAAACGTTGATGCTCTTAGTAAGCAAATGGACACGCGCAGCGAGTTAAAACGCCAACATCATGCGGCATTTCAATATAGACTTAAGCGTTTTGCCGCAACTAAAGTGGGACTAACAAGTGCCTTTTTAGCCGGCGCAGCTGTACAAGCAGGGAAAGGCGAAACCAGCTTGGTAAGAAAATACGGCTGGCTTGTTAGGCTGTTTGCTTAAACGTTAAACATTTCTACCGTGATCAGATAAGTAATCAACACTTGGGCCATTTGGCACAACTTGTGTTGGATTGATCATTGTATGGCTAAAATAGTAATGACGTTTAATATGATAAAAATCAACTGTCTGTGCTACTCCCTTAACCTGATATAGCTCTCTAAGGTATCCGCTCAGTGCAGGATAGCTTTCAATTGTGCGTAAATTACATTTAAAGTGGCCAACATACACACTATCAAACCGAATGAGCGTGGTGAATAATCGCCAATCAGCCTCTGTGAGGTTATCCCCTGTTAAATACCGCTGTTTGCTCAGTATCCCCTCTACTGTATCGAGTGCTTTAAATACATCGTTAAACGCCTCTTCATACGCATCTTGAGTTGTAGCAAAGCCCGTACGATAAACACCATTATTTATATTTGGATAAATCAGTGTATTTAATTCGTCAATTTTTGGTTGCAGTGCCTCAGGATAGTAATCATCGTTATTACCTGTTAATTCATTAAACGCACTATTGAACATACGTATAATATCGGCAGACTCATTACTGACAATTCTATTGAGCTTTTTATCCCACAATACGGGAACCGTTACTCGCCCAGAATACTCAGGGTTATTTTTTGTATACACTTGATGTAAGTAATTACTATTAAATAATGCATCGCCAGTACTGTGGTTTTGCGTATCAAAAGCCCAACCACTATTAAGCATGTCAGGGCTAACAACCGACACCGTAATTAAATCTTGCAGCCCTTTTAACGCTCTAAATATAAGCGTTCGATGCGCCCAAGGACACGCAAGTGACACATATAAATGATACCTGTTCGCTTGAGCTTTAAAACCGGCCTCGCCCGTTATTCCAGCGCTACCATCTGCAGTGATCCAGTGACGTAACTGCGCTGTTTCGCGTTCAAACTTACCGTTACTTGAATCGGTGTCGTACCATTTATCTTGCCATTGACCGTTAACTAATAATCCCATAAAACTCTCCTAAAAATACCGTTAAATTTTGCCAAACTCGCCGTTTTGATAATCACGCACTGCTTGCTGTACTTCTGCTTGCGTCGTCATTACAAACGGCCCCATATGAGCAATCGGTTGATTAAGTGGATCGCCTGCTAAAACCAAAACACCAGCGCCGTGCTCAGAGCTAATATTAATATCACTGCCTGGTTCCAAAATAAGTAACTTGCCCGCTGGTATTGTTTGATTGTCGCTCATTATTAGTGAGCCGCTATGAATATAAAGCATTACTTTTTGTTGGCTAAGAGGCTCTAAATAGATGTTTTTACCAGCGGGTAATGTAATATCAGCGAGCGCCGCATTAGCCGCTAAACTTTGCAGAGCGCTTGTAAGCGTTTCACTTTCGAACTGCCACGATCCCGCAAGTGATTTTAACGTCACACCTTGCGTATTTGTAAAACTCGGAGCTGGGTTTTTAGTAGTATCTTGATAACGTGAATCACGCATTTTTTCTGCGCTTGGCATGTTGATCCAAATTTGAAAGCCATGCAGTCCATCTACAGCATCCGCGAGTGGCATTTCACTGTGCATGACGCCGCGCCCTGTACTCATCCATTGCACATCGCCTGCTTTAATTGCTTCTCTGTTACCCATTTGGTCACGATGTTCAAAGCCACCTTTTAGAATATAAGTAAACGTTTCAATACCTCGGTGCGGATGCTCAGGAAAGCCTCCCATATAATCTTTTTTGTCGTCTGACTTAAGTTCATCAATCATTAAAAAGGGATCTAAATATTTACCATCAAACCCAGGTATACGGCTAATACTCACACCATCGCCATCTTGAGTTGCATAAGCTGTAAGTATTTTTGATATTTTCATTTATTAATTCACTCTAAAGAATAAGTTTATGGGGTTATTAAATCATCCATTAAACAAAACAACTATGTCTTTAAATCGACCTTAACATTCCAAAAAATAGAACTATAATGATTCATTGGTTACATTTTCAACCTTATAATTACTATGGTTATTTGGAGTGAATTTGGCTACAATTGTTATTGCAAAATACAAAACTAAGGAATGGTTATTTTTACTTATTCTCTCAAACATCAGCTTTATCGTTTACTTATATTGCTAAGTATTCCGGGCACCGCTGTAATTATTTTTACACTGCTGCTTGAACGCGATCACTCTATTGAGCAAAGTGAAAAAAAAGTAGAAAATATTGCTAAGCAATTAATTTTACAGCAAAAGCACTTAGTCGATGATATTGACCGTTTAGCGCGTTATTTGGCTAAAGAGGAAAGTAAGAAAGAAAATTTAGCAACGACCTGCCCTAATTATTTTAATCAATTTAGATCTATTTACGCACATGTTGCCAATATCGGGATTATAGATCCAAATGGCATTGTTATATGCACAACAAGCGGGTTAGCCAAAACAATTAATATTGCCGATCGGGCGTATTTCCAAAACGCCTTAAAAAGTAACCAATTGTCGGTAGGTTATTTTCAGCACGACCGAAGTCTGCAAAAAAACACCCTTAACTTTGCGTTACCTATTATTAATAAAAAAAATGTAATTCAGGGCGTTGTAGTTATCGTTGTTGCGCTTGACTGGTGGAACAATGCTTTTAATGACATTGAACTTCCGCCAGGCTCTATTGCTGCAATTGCTGATTCTAACGGAAAAATTTTAGCGCGTTATCCACCTACAACGGCCGCGCTTGGCGATAATATTGCACAGACTTTATTAGCAACTGATTCTTCGATTGATAATGAGGCATCAACAAAAATAAAGTCTATTGAAGGTGAAGCCCGAATGCTTCATCACTCTGTTATTTACAGCGATCCGAGTAATAACAGCTTAAATATACATATCGCACTTCCTGTCACACATGCTTTAAAGCAAATAAATAATAATTTTTTTATAGCGATTGGTGTGTTTATTTTATCGCTGCTGATACTGTCTTTAATTGCACGTAAACTACTTAAAACCAGCATTATTGACCCAATTAATAATCTAACAAATGCAACAAACGTATTGGCTAAGGGCGAAATGCCGTCACAAAAAATACAACCCAATAATCCAGAGCTAAATACTCTCTATCAGCGTTTTAAATCAATGGCGCAAACTCGGTTAACAGCTGAGGCTAATTTAAAAAACAAGCATGATGAGCTTACTAGCTTGCTTAATACTCTGCCCGATAGTTACGTTAGAATTAACATCCATGGCGATATTCTCAACATAACAGGACAGTTTAAGCCTCAAGTAAATCCTAACAGCACTGTAGTACCTCATTTATCATCAATTCTTTCACACAGCAATGTTCAGCTTTTGTTATCGCAGTTATCTAAACTTGATGTTTCGAGCAATTTAGAATTCACACTCGAAAAATCAGATCCTAAACGCAGCTTTGAAGCACGTATTAGCGCAATGCAAAGTAAAAATGAATACGTTGTTGTGCTACGAGATATAACACAACGAAAAGTAAATGAAGAAGCACTCCACCTTGCCTCACTAGTGTATAACAACAGTAGTGAAGGCATGGCAATCACCGATCCAACGGGCATTATATTTGATGTAAATCCTGCGTTTTGTAAAACGACTTTATATAGTAAAGAAGAAGTTATTGGCCGGTCCTCTTCAATTCTTTCATCAGGAAAACATGATAAGAATTTTTACAATAAAATGTGGTCTGAATTACAGCAAACAGGCCGCTGGCAAGGCGAGGTTATTAACCGTAAAAAAAACGGGCAGCTTTATTCTGAGTGGCTCACTATCGATACTATTTATGACACAAACAACGCACCTATTCGTCGTATTGCGATATTCACAGACCTCACAGAAAAAAAACAAGCTGATGAAACCATTTGGCGACAAGCTCATTTTGATCACCTAACTGACTTACCAAATCGTTTAGAGTTAAAGGAGCGATTAAATCAACGATTTTCAAATGTTGTTACTCCAGATAATCAATTGGTTGTCATGCTTTTAGATATTGATCACTTTAAAGATATTAATGACACATTAGGCCATCACTATGGCGATAACTTATTAAAACTCGTATCTCAGCGTATAGTCCAGTCGGCAAAAAACGCTGAGTTTGTGGCACGAATTGGGGGAGATGAGTTTGTTATTGTATTTAGTCACATTAAAAGTACGCGCCATATTAATCAAATTGCGAATAATATTTTACTTAGTCTATCGTCAGCTTTGCATCTTGAAAACGAAGAGTTATTTATTAGTGCAAGCATAGGCATTGCTTGCGCTCCTAATGATGGTGAAAATACTGAACAGCTTTTAAAGGCAGCCGATCAGGCTATGTATAAAGCAAAAAGTAATGGTCGTAACTGTTTTGAGTTTTTCTCTGCTGACATGCGCGAATATGCACACGCGCGCATGGTGCTATTAAAAGACTTACGAAGTGCCATAGAACTTGAACAGTTTGAGTTATTTTATCAGCCCATAGTTGCTTTAAATGATTTACATATTCATAAAGCTGAAGCGCTTATTCGTTGGCAACATCCCGAAAAAGGCCTAATTAGCCCTATCGCATTTATCCCACTTGCTGAAGAAACCAGGCAAATAAATGCAATTGGTCAATTTGTATTTGCCCAAGCTTTGCAAACACTTAACGATATAAAAACACTAACCGATGATACTTTTCAAATAAGTGTAAACGTATCGCCAGTGCAATTATCCACGCCAGAGAGTGGCATAGATGAATGGTACGATATGCTAAAAGCAGCAAAACTGCCTGCTTCGTCAATTGTCGCAGAAATAACTGAAGGCTTAATGGTTAACCCTGAAGCACTTACGCAAAGACGCCTAAAAGAAATAGTAAAATCAGGAATGCAGCTTGCTCTTGATGATTTTGGTACCGGGTATTCGTCGCTCGCTTACTTACAAGAAATGGACACCGACTATTTAAAAATAGATAAACGTTTTGTTGATAATATTCAAATAGGCAGTCAAGAACTTGCATTGTGTGAAGCCATCATTGTTATGGCGCATCAGTTGGGCTTAAAAGTAATCGCCGAAGGAATTGAAACTAAATTACAAATGCAGCTACTACTTGAAGCAGGATGCGATTACGGTCAAGGTTATTTATTTTCAAGACCTTTAAATAAAAGCAGTTTTATGGCACTTCTAGCTGATAAAAAAGTAGCTTTGTTAAAATAAATAGACAAAAAATCACTGTTACGCAATAAATAATGCGTCTGCGCGGTCAAGTTAAGCAATCAGATATAAAGTAGTAACAGGATTTAAAAATGGCAAAAGCAACATTAGAGCAATGGCGAATGTTTAAAGCGGTTGTGGATCATGGCGGGTTTGCAGGCGCAAGCGCAGCTGTACATAAAAGTCAGTCAACCGTACACCATGCTGTGCAAAAACTTGAAGCCGCCTTGCAAATTAAGTTGCTTGAAGTAAAAGGCCGTAAAGCATTTTTAACCGATAGCGGTAAGCTGATTTTACGCAGAGCCGAGTTTTTAATTGAAGAAGCGACTAAAATAGAATCGGTAGCAAGTACGCTAAGCGAAGGCGTAGAAAGCACATTAAAAATAGCTGTTGATGAGGTTTTTCCACACGCTATTTTATACCAAGCACTTGCTAAAACGAGTGAGCTTTACCCTCTTTTAAAAATTGATTTAGTAGAAAGCGTGCTAACAGGTGCAAACGAATTATTACATAACTCAGTGGTTGATTTAGCCATTTCATCAATTCCTATCTATGGAATTAGCTGCAGTACGTTATGCGATATAGAGTTTATAGCGGTTGCGCATAAAGACCATGTATTACACCAACATACTGAACAACTCAACTTTCGTGATTTAAAGCTACATAGACAAATAGTAGTGCGCGATTCAGCAACCCACACCAGTCACAACGAAGGCTGGCTAGGTGCTGATATGCGCTGGACAGTAAGCCACTTACGTAACTCTATTGATATGGTTAGTCAAAATTTAGGTTATGCTTGGCTGCCAAAAACACAAATTGCACACTTAATTGAAGATCAAACCCTCATTGCACTTAATTTAGACCAAGGTACAACCCGCACTCTTAATTTATATTTAATGTGCAACGACAACGATAGGCTTGGTCCTGCAGCACAAGAATTTAAAGAGCAAATTACTGCACTTACTAATTTAGCTAATTAATAGCTATTCATTTTTTACATCGAGGTGATCTGCTACATAGGCGCCTCGCTGCCCACGCTCTTTAGCCGGCCCTACAGTGCTATCTTTACCTGTTTGCTGCTCAGTAGCTGCATTAATTACAGCACCTAATGTGATTATATAAGCGCTGATATACAACCACATCAGCATGATCACTACACCACCTAGTGAGCCATACGTTTCGTTGTAACTAGAAAAGCGCGACACATAAAATGAAAAACCTATAGATGCTAAAATCCACAGCACGGTAGCAATAGACGACCCCATTGTGATCCAACGCCATTTAGCAGGTTTACGATGTGGGGCATAACGATATAAAAGTACCAATGCAAAATTAAAGGTAAAAGCCAATAATGGCCAAGAAATGAGTTTAATTAATAAATCTATACTTTCTTTTAGTCCCACTAAATTAAGTACAATAGGTAAAATACCAATAATTAATAGCGCAAAAATTGCGACTACAATCGCTCCTACCGAAAATAGAAAACGGACTAATTGAGCCTGAAAAAATGAGCGTTTTTCATATTCACGATAACTAATATTACATGCAGTAATAAGTGCTTGGCTGCCCTTTGAACTACTCCAAATAGTAAGTATGAGCGTACCAATTGCACTTAAGCTCAAGCTTGCACTTGATGTTTTAGCAAGGCTAGAAACCTGAGATAAAATCAGTTCGCTGGTGCTTGGTGGAAGCAAAGTAACTATTTTACTTAAGTGCTCACTAATATCTGTTGGGGATGAAAAGTACGCATACACTGATACCATCGCCGCAATGGCTGGAAAAATAGCAAGCAGTGCATAAAATGCGACACCTGCAGCTACTATTGATAAATTATCTTCGCTCATTTGCTTAAAAATACGTTTAACAATATCCCACCAACCTATAAAAGGGATATGTGCAGGCTGCTCTGCTTGCTGTCCTCGTTTAGCTTCTTTCATTCTAAACCTCAATATTTGTATTACGTTACTACAGCAAAATATTTGCCAAGTTATAAGCGTTTGGTACCAAACTTGCTAATATTTATCTATAAAAGACTCTAACACGGAAGATAAGCCATGCTCGGTACCCTAAAAAGCAGTGTAGCGCTAAATAATACAACACCAATAACTGAAGTGATCAAAGTTGATACACTTTCGTGGAACTTCTTTTATGAGCAAGGCGTGCAATTACTTCACGTAACAGCGCAAATATTACCCACTATTTTACTCGGTATAATGCTTTTAGTACTCAGTTACTTAATTTCAGGACCACTTTCTAGATTACTAATCAAACCCATTGACTATATGACTGACAGCAAGCTTGTTCACCTAGTTATAAGGCGCAGCATAAGCACCCTAATAATTTTATTTGGGGTATATTTATTTTTACGTTTAGCAGGGCTTACTCAGTTTGCTGTTGCTATTATGAGTGGGACTGGGTTAATAGGTTTAATACTCGGCTTTGCTTTTAGAGACATAGCAGAGAACTTTATTGCCAGTTTATTACTGAGCGTACAAAGACCTTTTAAAATTGACGACGTAATTGAAGTGGATGGCCGATTAGGTATTGTTAAAAAAGTAACAGCAAGAGCAACCACACTTGTTGATTACGATGGCAATCATATTCAAATACCCAATGCGACTGTATATAAAAATACCATTAAAAATCTGACTGCCAATCCAAAAATGCGCGGCAAAGTAGAAATTGGTATTGGCTACGATAACGATATACGCAGCGCACAAACCCTCGCCCTCGATATTGCCAATCAACAAAATGCGGTACTTAGCGACCCACCCGCGCAAGTTTTAATAAAAAATTTAGGCTCATCTACTATTAACTTCGTTTTGTATTTTTGGGTTAATAGCGAGCAGCACAGTCCATTAAAAGTAGCCTCACAACTTATGCGCGAATTAGTCAATGAGTTCACAAAACAAAACATCAGCATGCCTGATGACGCACGAGAAAGAATTATACTCACCGACCCTAACGACAGTATTTCTAGTTCAGATCGAAAACAACCATCGCAAATACAAAACGGAAAGAATGAAACTGTTGAGCAAACTAAAACGCTTGATGATGTAAGCAGTGATACCGACGAAATACGTGAACAAGCAGAGCAATCTCGCGATCCAGAACAAGGGAAAAATATTATTTAATAATGCTTAAATTGTATTAACTAAAATTTAAACACAAAAAAGCCCGCAGTATTAACTGCGGGCTTTTTATTGAATGAGTGAGTCAGCCGTATAAGCCGGGTTTTGTCCTTTCCGAAGAAAGTGATA
Organism: Pseudoalteromonas sp. c7(2019); assembly: GCF_011378625.1. Taxonomy (NCBI): domain Bacteria; kingdom Pseudomonadati; phylum Pseudomonadota; class Gammaproteobacteria; order Alteromonadales; family Pseudoalteromonadaceae; genus Pseudoalteromonas; species Pseudoalteromonas sp. c7(2019). Next base: position 300,338 of record NZ_WTKS01000003.1, read on the forward strand.
ATCATTCGTCTAGGCCATAAATCGCTCTATGGCTCAAGCAACCTACCCGGTTCCAACGTGGGCCACGCCATAAGGAACCCTATTTGGTCTTGCTCCGAGTGGAGTTTACCTTGCAACCGACTATTACTAGCGGCCCGGTGCGCTCTTACCGCACCCTTTCACCCTTACCAATCGAGATTGGCGGTCTCCTCTCTGCTGCACTTGTCGTGGGCTCACGCCCCCCAGCCGTTAGCTGGCACTCTGCCCTATGGAGCCCGGACTTTCCTCCCCCTGATCATTTTCGTCACAGGCAGCGATCATCTTGGCTGACTCGGCGCGCAGTATACATGAGGCTAATACCAAGCGCAGTAAAATTTACTCTTTTTCTTCAATAATTGTTTTGTATAAAGCGTTTTTCTTCATTCCAAAGTATTCAGCAACAACGCCACAGGCTTTTTTCATTGGCATTTCACTTTCAAGAAGTGCCAGCATTTTGCGCGCTTCAGGCGGAACATCGTCTATTTGCTTTGGTTTGCCCGCAAGCATAAGCACTATTTCGCCGCGCTGCTTGGTAGGATCATCAGTTAAAAACTGTTTAAGCTCACTTACACTACCATTAAAAAATGTTTCAAAGGTTTTGGTTAGCTCTTTAGCAAACACAACTTGCTGCTCATCACCTAGGGCTAGTGCTAAATCATCAAGGCTTGCCATAATACGGTGCGTACTTTCGTACATTATGCTGGTAATGCCTGAGTTAACAGCTTCGATAAAAAAGTCTTGGCGAGCTTTGCTTTTAGCTGGCGTAAAACCAATAAACTGAAAGCGGTCGGTTGGTAAGCCTGAACAACATACGGCTGTAATTGCAGCACATGCACCTGGAACAGGTGTAACATGAGCGCCTTGTTCGCGACACAGATTTACAACAGCGTAGCCTGGATCACTAATTAGTGGTGTACCAGCGTCAGATACTAAAGCAATATTTAAACCTTGATTAAGTTGATCAATAATTTGTTGTGCTTTTTGCTTTTCGTTGTGGTCGTGTAATGCAAACGTTTTTGCCTTAATTCCAAAGTGGCTAAGTAGCTTGCCGGTATGGCGAGTGTCTTCAGCAGCTATTAAGTCAACTTGCGATAATGTCGCAATGGCACGGTGACTTAAGTCGTCATAATTGCCAATTGGGGTGGCAACAATGTAAAGAGTGCCAATTTTCTGTGAATTCTCCTCATTTAACATTGAGGTCTCCTGCGTCAGTCAGTAATATAAGCAAATCGCGTTAACGTATTGGGAAATCATTGTGCGACTTAAACTAGTTAGTCTATTAATTATATTGTCAGGGTTATCGGCGTGTAGCACAACCGAAAAACCAACTAAAAACAGCGATAACGTAAGTAACCGCACTAATGCACTGCAAAATCAGGCAACCAGTGCGCAATCCATCTATCAATTGGCGCAAAACCGCCAAGGTGCCGATAAAATACAGTTATTGTATAGCGCCCGTGATGCAGCAATTAGTGAGCAAAACTGGCCTTTATTGGAGATAATTGGTAATGAGCTTGAATTAACCGCAAGTGTTGATCAAATCCAGAACCGTCTTTATATTGCATTTGCACAAAAACAACAGAATAAAAATGATCAAGCTTTGGTTATTTTACAGTCGCTAGACGGACAACTGACTCAACCTGAGCATTTTGCTTGGCATCAGTTTTTAACGGCCAGCATTTACGCATCGCAAAATTTTCCTAAAAAAGCTGCACCCTACTTTTTTAGAGCCTCTGAAACAGCAACAAAAAATAATATAGAAATCCCTCAACTTAATCAAAATTTGTGGGATAACTTAAAACAACTTTCTTCTTATGCACTTGAACGTTTTAACCGTGGTTCGGTCATTCAGCAAGGGTGGGCTAACCTAGCCTTATATCATCAAGTATATGCTAGTAGTGGCGTAGAGTTAGATCAAGCGATCAACAATTGGCGCAGACGCTATATTGGGCATCCGGCTTTTACTGTATTACCTGAACAAGATGAAATGCTTACTGAACTTGCTCCTATCAATATAGAGCGCTTAGTTGTGCTGTTTCCACAATCGGGCCCTAACGAACGTTTAGGTGATGCCCTTAAAGCTGGCGTATTAGCTGCACTTGATACGCAAAATATCAACGACACTATTTTTATTGATGAAAACTTAAGTACAGAAGAAATTGCAGCGCAACTTGAAGAAATAAAGCCTGACTTTGTAATTGGTCCTCTACTTAAAGCAAATATTGATAAACTTGCCAATGCACAAACTCTTATTGATACTCCGGTACTGCATTTAAACACCTTTGATGGTGAGCGAATTTCGCTTCAGCATTATTACTTTGCACTAAACCCTGAGCACGAAGTACAACAAGCCTTAGAACACTTTTTAACTAAGGGCTATCAAAAACCTATGTTGCTTGCACCAAATAACGCAAATGGCCAACGCTTGGTTGATTACTTTAACTTACAGTGGCAACGCTATAGCGAAACCAAGCCGCAAATAGGTTTTTATAACGATAAAAAAGATATGCCTAATACAATTACCAGCTTGTTAGAAGTTGATAAATCAAAAGAGCGCATAAAAACGATTAAAGCACTATTTAAACAGGAAGTAGAAAACGAAACCCGTTCGCGTAGTGATATAGACGTTATTTATATTTTGGGTGATGCAATAGAAACACGCTTAATTAAACCTTACCTTGATGTAAACGTAAGTACATTTGCAGATCGTATTCCACTTTATGCCAGCTCTAAAAGTCATAGTAAACAAATTGACAGTACTGACAAAGGCGACTTAGACGGCCTATACTTCACTGAATTGCCGTGGATGCTCGATTCGCAAATTAAACAACATAACTTACGCCAGCAGTATGATTCGTTATGGCCAGAGCAAGTAGATATTAGCCAACGCTTATTTGCAATGGCGTACGATGCTGTATCAATATTACATGACATCAGGCAGTTAAGCGTAATGCCAGGCAATCAATATAGTGGTTTAAGCGGTAAGTTATCTGTTAATACCAGCGGCCATATAGAACGCACGCTCGACTGGGCTCAATATACAAACCGTCGCATTAAGCCTGTGCAATTAGAAACACAACGCCCTGTACCATTGTTTATGCAATCAGCGGGTGACATACAAACTATCAATTAAACTTAATTAAGGGGGCGGCATGTCGTGGTTTAAAGAGCTGTGGCACAATAGTCGCGAAAAAGGCCAGTATTATGAGCTTGAAGCGCAAAAATACTTAGTTACTCAAGGGCTAACACCCATTGAACGTAATTATTACTGCCCCTTTGGTGAGCTTGATGTCATTATGAAAGAAGGCGATACCCTTATATTCGTTGAGGTTAAGTTTCGCAAAAATAATGCTCGTGGCGGTGCCAACTATGCGCTTAGTCCACAAAAACAAGCTCGATTAAAACGTAGTATTTATCATTACTTAGCAGCTAAAAATTTAACTAACCAAGCTCTAAGAATTGATTATGTAGCCATTACAGGAGAAGCATCTCCTAATATTAATTGGCTTAAAAATGTATTTTAAACGCAAATACAAAGATAAATTATTGGTAGGCTATGCAAGACACAATTAAAGAAATTTTTACAGAAAGCATTCAAGTTCAAATCGCTGCTGGTGAAGTGCTACCTAGTGCTCTTGAGTCAGCTGCATTTACTATTGCACAAAGTCTGATCAACGGAAATAAACTCATTTGCTGCGGTACTGCAAATTGCCACATGCTCGCTCAGCATATGGCGGGTGTGTTGGTTAATCATTATGAAACCGAACGTCCCTGCTTACCTGCAATTGCTCTATCGCAAGAAAACGTTAATCTGGGGCAAAGTACTCAAGTAGACGATCACGATACATTTGCTCGCCAAGTCCGCGCTTTTGCCCAACAAGGTGATTTATTGCTTGTACTGGCTATAAACGGTAACGAAAAACATGTTATTTCTGCCGTTGAAGCTGCACTAACTAAAGATATGAAGGTCATAGTTATGGTTGGTGATGATGGTGGCGAGTTGGTAGGGCTACTTGGCCCTAACGATGTTGAAATTAGATCGCCATCTAAACGCCCTAGCCGCATTATCGAATCCCATTTAGTTAACTTACATTGTTTAAGCGAACTTGTTGATTTAACGCTTTTCCCTCAGGATGAAAATTATGTTTAAACGCTCTCTTATTGTTTTAGGTACTGTTGTATTACTGCAAGGCTGCGCAGCCGCTGTTGTTGCAGGTACAGCCAGTGCAGTAACTGCAGCGAACGACCGCCGTACTATTGGCTCTCAAATTGACGATAACAACATTGAAATAAAAGCCAGTATTGCACTTAGCGAAGTAGAACGTCTTGAAAAATTTGCCAATATAAGCGCTGTAAGTGTTAACGGTATTGTTTTACTTGTTGGCCAAGTTGCTAACGAAGAAATGAGAAACGAAGCGCAGCGCACTATTGAGGGCGTTTCAGGTATTCGTAAAATACATAACCAAATTCGTATTGGCTCAAATACTGGCATTACTACACAAACTCACGACTCTTGGCTAACTTCTAAAGTAAAAGCCCAACTACTAACAGCAAAAGACATTAGCAGTAATAACATTAAAGTAGTGACAGAAAATGCTGAAGTTTTTTTAATGGGCTTAGTATCTGACTCTGAGTCAACTCAAGCTGTAAATATTGCCCGCAATGTTTCTGGCGTAGAGCGTGTAATTAAAGTATTTGAATACTTGTAAACACAAAATACAGACATAAAAAAACCGCTTATTCAGCGGTTTTTTTTGGCATTTACTTGTTATTTAATAACGCGTAAATGAGAGCCTTTTTTCTTCTCAGGCTTTTCTGGTGGTGTTTCATCAATAAACTCAGCTGATGAATCAACACTTTCAAGCTCTGGCACAAAATCGTCTTCGTCCTCTAAAAACTCATCTGCGGTAAAGACTGTTCCTTCGCCATTTTCACGCGCGTATATTGCAAGCACAGCACCTAGAGGTACATACACTTGCATTGGCTGACCACCAAAGCGCGCACTGAAGCTAAGTTGGGTTAAGTCTAACGAAAACTGTGTGACCGCTGATGGACTTATGTTTAAAACAATTTGTCCGTCTTGAACAAATTGTGTTGGCACTTGTACATTTGCAAATCCAGCGTCTACCACTAAATGCGGTGTACACTCGTTATCGACTATCCAATCAAAAAAAGCACGTAATAAATAAGGACGATTAGGCGTCATTATAAACGGATCTCACGCTCAGCTTCAGTTAAAGAGGCTTGGAATGACTCACGTTCAAATAAACGGATCATGTACTCTTTAAGCTCTTTAGAACCTGCACCATTAAGCTCAATACCAAACTCTGGTAAACGCCATAACAGTGGAGCTAAATAACAGTCTACTAAGCTAAACTCTTCACTCATAAAGTAAGGTGCTTCGCTAAAAATAGGTGCTACAGCAAGCAATGCTTCTGTTAGCTCTTTACGAGCTTGAGCAGCGTCTGACGTGTTGTTACTGATTTTGTCAGCTAGGCTGTACCAATCAGTATCAATACGATGCATCATTAAGCGGCTACGACCACGCATTACCGGGTAAACAGGCATTAGTGGAGGATGAGGAAAACGCTCATCAAGGTATTCCATGATGATGTTTGCCTGGTATAAACCAAGCTCACGGTCAATCAGTGTTGGCACTGTACCGTAAGGGTTAATTTCGTGAAGTGCTTCTGGCAAGTTATCTTTTTCAGCCAAATGAATATCTACACTTACACCTTTTTCCGCAAGTACAATACGTACTTGGTGGCTATACATACAGTTAGCACCAGAAAAAAGGGTCATTACAGGGCGCTTATTGGCAGCTACGGCCATGCCTATACCTCCATTAAATAACTAAAACAGCAAAAGGGGCTTAAGCCCCTATTGCAAAATTACCTTTAAAAATGTTCAACCTAATGAACATCTCTCCAGTATTCTTTCTTAAGCATAAATGCCAAGATAAACAGGATAATTAAAAATCCTATTACCTTAATACCTAGCGCTTCCGATTCAAGACGTGAAGGTTCACCCACGTACTCAAGGAAGTTTGTTAAATCACGAGCCGCTTGGTCGTATTCATCTATGCTTAATTCGCCCGTACCATCGGTTTCAGTAGCAATAACTTTAGTCACAGTGTGACCATGCTCTTGTACTTCTTTAGTGATAGGTGTTGGTAAACCTTGTAGTTCTTGAAGAACGTGAGGCATACCTACCGATGGGAAAACAATGTTGTTAACCCCAAACGGGCGAGATTCATCTTTATAAAACGATTTTAAGTACGTGTAAATATAATCTGGTGATTTTACACGAGCAATTAGAGTTAAATCCGGCGGAGCCGCACCAAACCATTTTGCTGCATCGTCTTTTGTAATCGCGTTAGTAATATGACTACCAACTTTAGAACCGTCAAAAATCAACTGCTCTAAACCAACCTCTGTTGGGATACCGATATCACGAAAAGTACGTTCATAACGTTGATACTGCATTTGGTGACAACCAAGACAGTAGTTCATGAACAACTTTGCACCGCGTTGTAAAGATGGTTGATCAGTAAGGTCGTTGTTCGCTTCCATTAAAGGAACCGATGGACCCGCTGCCATAACCATGTTCGGCAACAAGTTTACTGATAAAGCAAATAAACCAATAATAAGCTTCTTCATCATTTCGTTAACCTCTCTGGCAATGGCTTAGTTTTTTCGTTCTTACTGTATACAAACAACAGTACGAAGAACATAAAGTAAGTCACAGTACAGATTTGAGAAATAATCGTTTTCATATCAGTTTGTGGAGTTGCACCCACCCAACCTAGAAGAACGAAAGTTACAACAAAACCTGCAATGTTCCATTTATGGAAACCACAACGGTAACGAACCGATTTAACTCTACCACGGTCTACCCAAGGTAGTAACGCAAGTACCACAATCGATGCACCCATCGCCGCAACACCGATTAACTTATCAGGGATTGCACGTAAGATTGCATAGAATGGCGTAAAGTACCAAACCGGGAAAATATGCTCAGGTGTTTTAAGTGGGTTAGCTGCCTCGAAGTTTGGACCTTCTAAAAAGAAGCCATTCATCGCTGGCATAAAGAACACAACCCAACAGAACAATATTAAGAAACCAACCACACCCACAATATCTTTAACTGTGTAGTAAGGGTGGAACGGTATCGCATCAACAATATCTTTCTTGTCGGTGTAATACTCATGAAATTTAAATTTAGGCTTATCTTCTTCAGCTACTGAGCCTTTCTTACGTTTAATCTCAATACCTTCAGGGTTATTTGAACCCACTTCGTGTAGAGCAACAATGTGTAAGAAAACTAAGATTACGATAACCAGTGGTAGTGCAATTACATGTAATGCAAAGAAGCGGTTAAGCGTTGCACCTGATATTACATAGTCACCACGGATCCAAAGTGTTAAGTCATCACCAATAACCGGAATAGCCCCGAATAAGGAGATGATTACCTGTGCACCCCAGAACGACATTTGCCCCCATGGTAATAAATACCCCATGAATGCTTCAGCCATTAGCGCTAAGAAAATAAACATACCAAATAACCACAGTAACTCACGTGGTTTTTGGTAAGAACCGTAGATCATGCCACGGAACATATGCATATATACAACGATGAAAAACGCTGATGCACCGGTTGAGTGCAAGTAACGTAATAACCAGCCATATTCTACATCACGCATGATGTATTCTACTGAAGCGAATGCGCCTTCAGAAGACGGAACAAAGTTCATCGTTAACCAAATACCTGTTAGGATTTGGTTTACTAGTACCAACATGGCTAATGAGCCAAAAAAGTACCAGAAGTTAAAGTTTTTAGGTGCTGGATACTGTGCAATATGCATGTTCCAAACACGTGTCATTGGGATACGGTCGTCTATCCAACCAATAATCTTACCAAACATTAGGCTGCCCCTTTTTCTTCGCCCACTAAAATAGTGGTCTCATCAAGAAAAGTATAAGGTGGTATCTCTAAGTTTAATGGAGCAGGTACCGATTGAAATACACGGCCAGCCATATCAAATTTAGAACCATGACATGGGCAATAGAAGCCATCATCGGTTCCTTCAACTTTCTCACTAAAGTTACCTTGGAAAAAGCCAGGTGAACACCCTAAATGCGTACAAATACCTACAGCCAGAAAGATTTCTGGACGTAATGAACGGTAATCATTTGTTGATGATTCTAATTGTTGTGGCTCTTGCGAATGCGGATCACGAAGTTGACCTTCATGTTCTTTCATTTGCTCAAGCATTTTTGGGGTCCGTGATACAACCCATACAGGTTTACCACGCCACTCGACACGTATTAATTGTCCCGGTTCAAGTTTGCTGATATCTACTTCTACAGGCGCACCCGCAGATTTAGCTCGCTCACTTGGATTCCAAGACGCAATAAAAGGAACAGCAGCCCCAGCCGCACCAACACCACCTACAACAGAGGTAGCTATGGTTAAAAAGCGACGTCGGCCATTGTCTACAGGCGCATTGCTCATCCACTTATCTCCACTATGATTCTCAACACTTGCTATATTGAGAACATCAGTTACAGCAGGTTAATTATTCGAATTTTTAAAATAGAAGCGATCATAATTAAAACCCTTGATTAAAACAAGGTTATTCAAAGCCCTATGCTCGAATAAAACTAACTTGATCAAAATTTGATTAAGTAAGCTCGAGAATAAAGCCGAACGACTATAATAACGCTTCTGTAAAAACAATATACTGACCAAGATCAACACCACTAAGAGGAAACAGTAAAAACTGTACATAGTGCGGTTAAACTCACTCATTTTACTTCAATGCCAATTGTAGCAAAAAATTCCACCAATTAACTGATGGATTTAAACTAATTACGATAATTATTTAACTTTTTTGCAGCTATCTGAGTGTTTTTTAACTTTCGTTTGATTAATACGCAGTTATTAATCAATTTGATCATCATTAATTGCTGCAATCACCCAGTATCACCGTCGATATAAATAACTTTATATTAAGTTGCAAATGTAAACATTTTGATTTGAAAACAAAAAACCCAGCATAAGCTGGGTTTTTGAATTCTTGATAACGTATAGATTAACGTTTTGAGAACTGTGGACGCTTACGCGCTTTCTTAAGACCCACTTTCTTACGTTCAACTTTACGTGCATCACGTGTAACAAAACCTGCTTTACGAAGTTGTGAACGTAATGATTCGTCAAACTCCATAAGTGCACGAGTGATACCATGACGGATAGCACCAGCTTGACCAGTTGTACCACCACCAGAAACGGTGATGTAAAGGTCAAATTTTTCAGTCATATCAACTAGCTCAAGAGCTTGATGAACAACCATGCGTGCTGTTTCGCGACCAAAATACTCTTCTAGAGAGCGTTTGTTGATTACGATGTTACCAGTGCCTGGGCGTAAGAATACGCGAGCACTTGAACTTTTACGACGACCTGTACCGTAGTATTGATTTGCCATGATGGTGCTCCTTAAATGTCTAGAACCTGAGGCTGTTGTGCAGCATGGTTGTGCTCAGTACCTGTGTAAACTTTAAGTTTACGGTACATAGCGCGGCCTAAAGGACCACGTGGCAACATGCCCTTAACAGCCTTCTCGATGATCATTTCAGGCTTTGCAGCTTGAAGTTTATCAAAAGTAGTAGACTTAAGACCACCTGGAAAACCAGAGTGTGAATAGTACACTTTGTTTTTGAATTTGTTACCAGTTACAGTAACTTTTTCAGCGTTGATAACGATGATATAATCACCAGTATCTACGTGCGGTGTATATTCAACTTTATGCTTACCGCGTAGGCGATGAGCGATTTCAGTAGCGATGCGACCTAAAGTTTTACCTTCAGCGTCAACTACGTACCAGTCACGTTTTACTGTTTCTGGTTTAGCAACAAACGTTTTCATTTATAAAAATCCAATGTTTTTCAATTAAAACCACAAGTAGTTAATATTAACTACTGCTCTAAGTTTGCTATAACCCCTTCGAGTTTTAGACTTTTGCGCCGCTCACAAGTGGCTAGACTATATGAGGGCATAGAACGCAACGTGGCAGACGCGGGAGTATACCAGCACTTAAAACACATTGCTACTCGCCGGTTGTTTTTTCCACAAGAAATTTTAGAAATAAGAAGTACTATATATGCACCTCTTATTTTTAATGGCTAACCTATTACACTTTTACCTACTAATTTAAACCAAATGCTCTCTAGCTAAATACTCTAGAGACTGCATTTCTTGCAAACGGCTTATACAGCGCTTAAATTCAAAGTTTAAATTACCTTGGGTATAAAGTTCGGTAATAGGTTTTTCAGCCGATATAATTAAAGTTACATGGCGCTCGTAAAATTCATCCACTAAAGCAATAAAGCGTCTAGCGGCATCATCATTAGTTTGCCCGAGCTGTTTTACGTTAGAAATAATCACCGTATTATATAAGCGGCTAATCTCCATGTAATCAACCTGACTACGCGCTGTTTCGCATAATTCACTAAACTCAAACATCACCACGCATTTAGCTACTTTTCGCGTTTTGATTAAACGACCTTCTATCTCTATCGGCTCATCTAATTGTCCAGGCTCTGACGATAGCTTATCGAAGTATTCAAATAAGTTTTTATCCGCTTCTTTATCTAACGGACTATGAAAAATTTCGGCTTGCTCTAAGGTACGCAACCGATAATCAATACCTGAGTCTACATTAACTATTTCTGTATTGAGCTTAACCAGTTCTATAGCAGGGACAAAGCGGGCACGCTGCAAGCCATTTCTGTAAAGCTCATCAGGCACTATATTAGATGTAGCAACAAGTACTATACCCCGTGCAAATAGCGCTTCCATTAAGCCACCTAGCAACATAGCATCGGTAATGTCTTGAACAAAAAACTCATCAAAACAAATTATGTCTGTTTCAGCTTTGAAAGTGTCGGCTATTTTTTCTAATGGATTAGCCGTATTGTTTAGTTTTTTAAGCTCATTATGCACTCGGTGCATGAATCGATGAAAGTGCACGCGCATTTTACGTGTGCCCGGTAGTGATTCGTAAAAAGTGTCAACTAAATAAGTTTTACCACGCCCTACTCCACCCCAAAAGTACAAACCTTTTATAGGCGCAGGTTCATCTTTACTAAATAACTTAGCAAAAAAACCTTTTTGTTTTGGCTTTGCCTGAGTCAGGTCATCGTATAGACGTTGTAAATGGCGCACAGCATTTTCTTGTGCTGCGTCGTGTACAAAGTCATCTCGCTTTAAGTCTTGTTGGTATGTTTGCCAAGGAGTCATATCTATTTACAGTTAAAACACAGTTTAATTTGCAAAGCATATTAACACGCATCATAACTCGGGGTATATTACACTTAGTATGATTTATAATTGAATCGGCATTCGTTAGTTATTTTCCCAAAGGGGTAGTTTTTATGGGCACAGTTATGTGGGTAGGTTTAATTGTTATTGCTGCTGTTGTAGCATTTTTTATTGGCGCATTTGTTACTAAAAAACAATTCAAACAAGATGAATTAAAAGAGCAGGCAGAGCAAGCTGAAAATGCGTTAGAGCAGTATCGTCAAGATGTAGCTGATCATTTAGCGAATACTGGCAAGCTCGTAAATAAAATGAAAGAAAACTATGATCAACTGCTTAGTCACGTTGAAGAAACAAACCAACTTCTTTTAGAAGATAGAAATAAAGCACCAGCAGAACCTTATTTTTCTAAAGAAACAACAGAACAACTACAAGCGTCTTTAAAAGAACGTCGTTCAGATCGTTCTTCAGCCGCAGCGCAACCAGCTGATTATGTATCGGGTGAATCTGGTTTATTTGCTGGTCAAAATAAAGTTTCAGAACATTCTAAAGTATCTTGATGAACTTTTTTTAGACCCCATAGTCTTTAGATATAACAGCTTTGTTGTTTTATCTTAATAAATCGAAAAGGGCTGCTTTTAAAGTAGCCCTTTTTGTTTTTGCTTTATCTTAAGTGGAGTTACCCCTGACTATGAAAATGAAATTATCACTTATCAGCGCAGCTATTTTATCTACAAGCTTATTAATGAGCCCTGTAGCGTCTTATGCGAAAATGCCAATTGCAGTAAATGGTCAACAACTACCCACTCTAGCCCCCATGCTAGAGCAAATATCTCCTGGTGTTGTAAGTATCCAAGTTTCAGGCTCTAAAGAAGTACGCCGCCGTGCAGATCCACTCGAATACTTTTTTGGACAACAGCAGCCTCGCAGTCAAAAACGCCAATTTAGTGGATTAGGTTCTGGGGTCATTATCGATGCTGATGAGGGCTATGTAGTGACTAATAACCACGTAATCCAAGACGCCGAAAAAATGGTAGTTACTCTCGAAGATGGCCGTGAATTTGAAGCAACTAAAATTGGTACTGACACAGAATCAGACATCGCTCTTTTACAAATAGACGCTGATGACTTAACTGAAATCAAACTCGCCAACTCAGATAATTTACGAGTGGGTGACTTTGCTGTCGCTATTGGTAACCCATTTGGCCTTAGCCACACAGTTACATCAGGTATTGTTAGTGCCCTTGGTCGAAGTGGTTTAAACATTGAGGGCTACGAAGATTTCATTCAAACCGACGCAGCTATTAACCAAGGTAATTCTGGCGGTGCCTTAGTTAACCTCAATGGTGAGTTGATTGGTATTAATACCGCTATTTTAGGTGCTTCTGGCGGCAACGTGGGCATTGGTTTTGCGATTCCATCTAATATGATGAAAAATCTAGTCGATCAAATTATTGAACATGGTGAAGTACGTCGAGGCTCGTTAGGCATTTCTGGTCGCCCACTTGATGCAGGACTTGCAAAAGCACAGCAACTTGATGTCAAACAAGGTGCTTATGTAATGCAAGTAATGGACGACACTGCCGCAAGTAAGGCAGGAATTGAAGCTGGTGACGTTATTGTTAGCATAAACGGTGGCGACATTAGTGGCTTTCATGAACTACGCAGCAAAATTGCTACGCTAGGTGAAGGCCGTGAGATAAAACTTGGCATTTACCGCGATGGTAAAATTAAAACAGTGAAAGTAACCCTTGATGGTGCATCAGGTGTTACAGCGACCGGTGAAGAGCTGCATCCTGCATTCCAAGGCGCGACACTTGAAAATGTACAAAAAAACAGTAATAAAGGTGTTGAGGTTACTTCTGTAGATCCTCGCTCACCTTCTGCCCGTGTTGGCCTTGAAGAAGGTGATATTATTATGCAAGTGAATCGTCAACGAGTTGAAACGATTCGCGACATGAATAAAATCATCGACAGTACAAAAGGTAATATAGTACTTGGCGTGCAACGTGGTCGTGAGTCTATATTTATTTTAATTCAGTAATAAATAGCACTATTAATGTAATAAAAATAACAGTGGCACTTGCCGCTGTTATTTTTTTTATGTCATCATAAAGAGATTGCTCACTTACATAATAAGAAAATCGTGCTGAAACTAATAAAATTTATTCTTCCCCCTTTATTTGCAGGCCTAAGTATTGCTTTTTTAGTGGTTTTTTTCAGCCCTAATATGCGAGCTGCTTTACTTCCAAATGTTCCCCTACCAAGCGCAATGAGTTCGAGTCACCTGAGTTTTTCTGATGCAGTTAAACGAGCAGCTCCTTCTGTGGTTACTATTTTTTCAGAAAGTATTTCCAAAGAACCTCGTTATAAAAGAAAAAACACGGTACAAGAGCTAGGCTCTGGCGTCATCATGTCGCAAGACGGTTACATTCTTACCAACTACCATGTTGTTAATAATGCAGATCAAATTATGGTTATTCTAACCGATGGCAGACGCTTTTTTGATGTACAGCTAATTGGTTTTGATACTATTACTGATCTAGCCTTACTTAAAATCAATGCAGATCACCTCCCGGTAATTCCTGTAAATGATAGCTATGTATCCAATGTAGGCGATGTTGTACTTGCCATAGGTAACCCGCTTAATTTAGGCCAAACAATCACGCAAGGCATTATTAGCGCAACGGGTAAGCAAAAAATTACAGACAGTCCGTACAATAACTTATTGCAAATGGATGCGGCTATTAATGTGGGCAACTCTGGCGGCGCATTAGTTAACTCCAATGGTGATTTAGTCGGCATTACTTCTGCGCAGTTTAAAACGCGTGAGAACTTGAATATTCAAGGAATATTCTTTGCGGTTCCTTACTCACTTGCTAAAAAAGTAATGGGTAAGCTCATTCGTCATGGTCGTGTTGTGCGCGGCTATTTAGGCTTTGAAGGCACAGCAGTAGATAGTACCGGCAAGGAAGTAAACGACAGTCTGACCCCAGTTACTGGCATGCGTATTACTAATTTAGACCCTTTGGGACCAGCATGGCAAGCGGGTATTGAAGAGCAAGATATTGTTATTAAAATTGCAGGGCTTTCGGTAGCAAATCCACAAAAAGTGCTGGAAGAAATAGGTAATACAGAACCAGGTAAAGAAATAGAATTTGAGCTTTACCGGAATGGTAAAATAGAAAAAATCATGGTGGTGGTAGCTGAGCTTGAAACAAAGCTTTAATAAAAAATAATACCAACTTCCATAAATCGTCAATAAAAAGGTCGGATAGCAATTTGCGTATCCGACCTTTTTAAAATAGCTTAGCTAGTTAAATATCTACTTAACTACTTCGACGTTTAATATTTGCACCCAACGCACTTAGCTTATCTTCAATGCGCTGATAACCTCTATCAACGTGATAAATACGGTCAACAACCGTTTCACCCTGTGCCACTATACCCGTTAAGATTAAGCTAGCTGAAGCGCGTAGGTCGGTTGCCATCACTTGCGCGCCCGTTAGGCTCTCAGTCTCACCACAAATTGCGGTATGCCCTTCTAAACGAATATTAGCGCCCATACGCTGCAACTCAGGTACATGCATAAAACGGTTTTCAAAAATCGTTTCCGTAATCGTTGCACTACCATTTGCTACTACATTTAATGCTGTAAACTGAGCTTGCATATCCGTAGGAAAACCTGGGTGTGGAGCTGTTTTAATATTCACGGCTCTCAGTTCTCGGCCGCGCATATCAAGATAAATACTGTCGTTATGCACTTCTAGATGTGCATTTGTTGCACGTAATTTTTCAATCACAGGCTCAAGAGAATGAAAGTCAGTGTTTTTACAAAGTACTTCACCGCCTGCCATTGCTGCAGCGACTAAAAATGTACCTGTTTCTATTCTGTCTGGTAAAATGCTGTGCTCGCATCCTGCTAAACGCTCAACGCCTTCAACTTCAATGCGGCTAGTGCCTGCACCCGTAATTTTAGCGCCCATAGCAATTAAGCAGTTAGCTAAATCAATTATTTCGGGCTCGCGTGCAGCATTATCAAGTATGGTTTTACCATCAGCGAGGGCTGCTGCCATCAATAGATTTTCGGTAGCGCCTACGCTTACCATTTCCATAAAGATTTCAGCGCCTTTTAAGCGACCGTTTACCTTGGCATTAATATAACCATTTTCAACGTTTATTTGTGCGCCCATGCGCTCCAAACCTTGAATATGTATATCAACAGGGCGAGCACCAATAGCACACCCACCAGGTAAAGACACTTGAGCTTCACCAAAACGAGCAACTAAAGGGCCTAATGCAAGTACAGAGGCACGCATTTGCTTAACTAAGTCGTATGGCGCTAATGTTTTATTAACCGTTGCGCCGTCAATCACTAGCGTATCGCCGTGCCAATTAACATCAGCGCCTAGAGTTTTTAATAAGGCTTCAGTGGTCACTATATCGCGAAGGCGCGGTACATTAGTAAATGTACTTTTTCCATCAGCTAATAATGAAGCAAACAAAATAGGAAGTGCGGCATTTTTAGCGCCAGAAATAGTCACTTCACCAGCAAGTGAAGTACCACCTTGAATTACAAATTGATCCATTAAGAGGCCCTATTTATTGCGGTAAAATAAATTTTTGTTCACGCTTCCACTCTACAGGAGTAAATGCACGAATAGATACTGCGTGAATTGTGCCATCTGAAATTGTATTCATTAATGGGCCATAAACTAGCTGCTGCTTTTTAACTCGGCTTAAACCGTCAAAGCATTCACCTACTGCAACAACTTCATAATGACTACCATTGGCTTTTACATGTACTTCAGCTAATTGAAGTTCTTCGCGTAATAATGTTTCGACTTGGCTAGTTTCCATAACTCTCACTCAAATAGGGTTGTAACCTGACCCAATTGCATTAAATTTTGCAATTGCTCAGGTAGGTTTTGCAATTCAAGGCGAATGCCTTGCTGCTTTAATTCTGCAAAAGAGTGAATTAACCAAGCTAAGCCCGCTGTGTCAACCCTAGATACACCACTTAGGTCGAAATAGATGATTTTATGCTTGGTTAATAGCTTGTTGTTCAGAAGCTGTTCATCGCCAATTGAATTTCGAGTAAGCTCACCGTTTACTCGAAAATGTTGTCCATCAACTTGGCTTATTGCCAATTTAGTCATTCGAGTTACTGCCTCTAAACTGAACTGGTAGCTGACTCTTTTGCTCTAAAAGGTTACTTACATTATCAATACCTTGCTGACGCAAAATACCTTGTAGCTCACTTTGTTTTGCGTCTAGTAAACTAATACCTTCAGCAATCATATCGTACGCGCGCCATTCACCGTCACGGTCTTCGCGTACTTTAAAATCGATTCTGATATCAGGTTTACCATCTTCAATAATTTTAGTTTTAACGACAACGACATCTTTGCCTTTAAATGCTTGTTCTGCACCAAACTCAACTTTCTGGTTTGTATATTGAGTGAATACACCTGCATAAGTAGCAACTAAATACTCTCTAAACACACCAATAAAGCGTTGAATTTCTTTAATTGCTTTGGCTTTTTCAGCTTCGTCGGTAATTGCACGTACTTTAGATACTTCACTACCTAGTACGCGAAGTGCTGCATATTTGTAGTCGATATAAGGCATTAATTCTTCTTCAACGATTACGCGAAGATGCTCTTGATTTTTAACAATTAATGGCTGATCTTTTTTAATACGTGCAAATGTATTATCGGCAACTTGGCGTACCATTTTATTTGGATCAACCAATTTAACATCTGCTGCACTTACGCTTTGAGTTAGCGTCATTGTGCCAATTGCTACAATAGCTAAAAACTTTTTCAACATAATAATTACTCACTACCTTGGTTGAATAAAAACTGCCCGATTAATTCTTCAAGTACAATGGCAGACTTAGTATCAGTAATTGAATCGCCATCACCTAGTGCTTTACTTTCCACACCAAACAAATCGTCAATTGCTTCATCTTGCTTGTTTTCAGTCACTGTTTCGCCTAAACAACGTTGTTTAGCCGAATCTGGAGAAATGACAGGGTGAATACCTAAGTACTGCTCACCTAAAATACCCGACGTTAAAATAGAGATTGAGCTTGTGTCTGAAAAACGACATAAATACTGTGCATCAATGGTCATGTTTACCACTGGTAAAAACTCTTGTGGGTGTACATAAATTGATTCAACACGACCAATTACAACACCACCTACTTTTACCGGCGCACGCGCTTTTAATGAGCCAATGTTTTCAAACTTGGCATTAAGCGTATATGTTTCGCCAGAGCCACTAATACCTGAATTGGCAACTTTAAGTGCGAGCATCGCAAAAGCTAAAATGCCAAGTGCTACAAAAAAACCAACTAAAATTTCTAATTTCCGTGAATTCATTATCTATACCCTATTAGCTGGTAAACATTACCGCTGTCAAAATAAAGTCAAAACCTAAAACTGCTAATGACGAATGAACAACCGTTTCGGTGGTTGCTTTGCTGATCCCTTCTGAGGTCGGCACACAGTCATATCCTTTATAAAGCGCAATCCAGGTCACCACTATGGCGAATACAAAACTCTTAATAATACCGTTTAGTATGTCTTGCTGAAACGACACTTGTGATTGCATGATTGACCAAAAACTACCTGTATCAACCCCCAGCCAATCTACGCCCACTAAATGAGCGCCTATGATTGCTACGGCTGAAAATATCAATGCAAGCAATGGCATGCTTATAAAACCCGCCCAAAAGCGCGGTGCAATAATACGTTTTAGCGGATCGATTGCCATCATCTCAAGTGATGAAAGTTGCTCTGTTGCTTTCATTAAGCCAATTTCAGCAGTCAATGCGCTACCTGCGCGTCCTGCAAATAGTAATGCAGTAACAACCGGGCCCAGTTCTCGCAATAAACTCAGAGCCACTAACGGCCCTAAACTATCCTCAGCGCCATAACCAACTAATACTGTGTAACCTTGTAGAGCCAACACCATGCCGATAAACAAACCCGACACCATAATAATCAGTAACGATTGCGAACCCACCATATAAAGTTGGCGAACAAGTAACGGTGTGCCTTTTTTAAAATTAGGAACATGCGCAAGCGCACTAAACAGCATATAAGCCGAACGGCCAAGAGCCGCAAAACGTCCTAGCGTTTTATGCCCTAGCTTTTGAAATAAATCCAACATTATGCTTTTTCTCCAAGTAGTTCGTCTGCATAAGCTTGAGCCGGAAAATGAAATGGTACTGGACCATCCGACAAGCCTTTTAAAAACTGTTGAACTAAAGGAGATTCATGATTGCGCATTTCATCAGGAGTACCACAACCAATTACACCTTGATCGGCGATAATTATAACGTGATCGGCAATACTCATTACCTCTGTCACATCGTGTGTCACAATTAAAGACGATAAACTCAATACTTCGTTAAGCGACTTAATTAGCTTAACCAATACGCCCATCGAAATAGGATCTTGTCCTGCAAATGGTTCATCGTACATGATTAGCTCTGGATCAAGTGCTATAGCGCGCGCAAGTGCAGCACGTCTTGCCATACCGCCCGATAACTCAGAGGGCATTAAATCTTTAGCGCCACGTAGCCCAACCGCTTGCAATTTCATTAATACAACTAATCGGATAAGGTCTTCACTTAGCTTTGTGTGCTCTCTTATAGGAAACGCAATATTGTCAAATACCGACATATCAGTAAACAGCGCACCACTTTGAAAAAGCATGCTCATTTTAGTACGTGCTTCGTATAACTCTTTACGAGACATTTTAGGAATGCTGCCACCTTCAAATAAAATATCACCTGAATCTGGTTTAAGCTGACCACCAATTAAACGCAACATAGTGGTTTTGCCAATTCCGCTTGGCCCCATGATCGCAGTAATTTTACCTTTAGGAACGCTAAAACTCATATTTTTATATATAGTTCTATTGCCTCTCGAAAAGCTAACATCCTTGACTTCTACTATTGATTGCGACAAGTCGCTCTCCATAAAAATGTTCACTAGTGCACCTATTTTAAAGCTTTTTTGTCAAAGATGGAAAAAACAATTCGTAAGATTTTGTAATACACCCATAAAAAGGATTATAAGACTCGCTCAAAACAGCTTAACCCCGGCTTAAATTTTTAAATTAGCTGTTTAAAAGCAGCATTGTTACGTAGTTGACCTTACTCTTTTATTTATACTTTCATCTTGGCTTTTGTTACTATTCGCGCCATCCGTATTTTGTATAACTGGCTTAACACAATGGTTACCTCGTTTGTTATTTTAATTCTTGGTTTTGCAGCTCTTGTTTGGAGTGCAGACAGGTTTGTTTATGGCGCTGCGGCTCTTGCTAAAAACTTTGGTGTACCTACACTTATTGTTGGTTTAACCGTGGTAGCTATGGGCTCTTCAGCACCCGAAATGATGGTTTCAGCCTCTGCCGCTCTGGCTAACAAAACCGACACAGCGGTTGGCAATGCTGTTGGCTCTAATATTACAAACATTTTACTTGTGTTAGGTATCACTGCTCTATTTCGCCCTCTTTCAGTTTCATCAAGTACATTAAAACGTGAAATGCCATTAGTGATGCTCGTATCTTTAGCTACTTGGTATGTGTTCTCAGATAACTACTTTTCATTTAATGAAGGTGTTGCACTTTTGGTTGGCTTTATCGTATTCATCGGTGGGTTAATTATTGTATCTATGCGTGCAAAAAACCAAGATGATCCATTTGTGTCAGAAGCCTGCGACGATGTACCAAACGATGTACCTACGAAAAAAGCGGTATTTTGGTTAGTTGTCGGCATGATACTCCTACCTGTTAGTTCTCATTTTTTAATAGGTTCGGCTGTCGATATTGCTAAATACTTCGGCTTAAGCGACTTAGTCATTGGCTTAACAATTATTGCCATCGGTACTAGTTTGCCTGAACTTGCCGCTTCGGTTGCAGGTGTACTTAAAAATGAAGATGATTTAGCACTAGGTAATATTGTTGGCTCAAACATATTTAATATTCTAGCGGTATTACCACTTGCCGGTATTATTAACCCTTCAGCCATTGACCCATCATTAGTAAGCCGAGACGTATTAATTATGATTGGCGCAACACTTGCTCTTATTATTATGTCATTGAACTTTAGAGGCACCCAACGTATCAATAGAGTAGAAGGCGGCTTATTGCTAATAGCGTTTTTGGGTTACCAAGGGTATATTTTTAGTCAAGTAGGGTAAATGATGGCAACGCTAAATTTTATTGAACAAGGCCTTCGCGTTTTAGATGTTGAACGCCAAGCACTTAGTGATATTGCACAATATGTAGATGAAAATTTTCATAACGCGTGCCAATTAATGTACGACTGCGAAGGCCGTATTATTGTCATTGGTATGGGTAAATCAGGTCATATTGGCAATAAAATAGCGGCAACCCTTGCAAGCACTGGCAGTCCAGCATTTTTTGTTCACCCTGGTGAAGCAAGCCATGGTGATTTAGGTATGATCACTAAAAATGACGTGGTTATGCTTATTTCTAATTCAGGGGAGACCAGCGAAGTTTTAAATATCATTCCGGTTTTAAAACGACTTGGTGCCAAAATGATATCGATGACTGGCAATACGCAATCAACCATGGCGACCCTTGCTAATGTACATGTGTGTATTAAAGTAGAAAAAGAAGCCTGTTCATTGGGTCTAGCTCCTACATCAAGTACCACTGCAACGCTTGCGATGGGCGATGCCATGGCAGTTGCATTATTAGAAGCTCGCGGGTTTACAGCTGATGACTTCGCGCTATCTCACCCAGGTGGTAGTTTAGGCAAGCGCTTATTACTTACTTTAAAAGATGTTATGCACAGCGGCGCAAATACACCTATTATTAGCGTTTCACAAACAGTTAAAGACGCCCTCATTGAAATGTCTGCTAAAGGTTTAGGTATGACAGCCATTGTTGATGAAAATCAGCAGCTCGTGGGATTATTTACCGATGGCGATTTGCGTCGTATTTTAGAGCAAAGAATTGATATTCATACAACACAAATAGATGTTGTTATGACTAAGTCATGTACTACGGCTACACAAGATATTTTAGCCGCTGAAGCGCTTAACATTATGGAACACAAACGTATAAATGGCTTAATCGTCGTCAATGAGAAAAACCAACCTATTGGCGCATTAAACATGCAAGACCTATTAAAAGCAGGAGTATTATAAATGCAATTTGAAGAACTCTATCAACCGCTGAGCGATGATGCAAAAGCACGCGCTAAAAAAGTAAAACTACTTATATGCGATATTGATGGTGTATTTTCTGATGGCCGTATTTATCTTGGTAATCAAGGTGAAGAGCTAAAAGCATTTAATACAAAAGATGGTTTTGGCATTAAAGCGCTTATAAACAGTGGCTTTGAAGTGGCTGTAATTACTGGTCGTCATTCACAAATAGTGCAACAACGTATGAGCAGCTTAACCGTACAGCATATTTATCAAGGCCAAGAAAATAAGCTCATTGCCTATCAAGAATTAAAAGACAAACTCAACCTTAGCGATGAACAAATTGCTTATATCGGTGATGATGGTCCTGACATGCCCGTTATGGAATTAGTCGGCTTTGCTGTTGCAGTAAATGATGCCCATCCACTTATTAAACGTTTATCACACTATGTAACGCAAATGCCTGGCGGCTTTGGTGCAGTAAGAGAGCTCACCGACTTACTTATGCTTGAAAATGGTAAAGCATTGACTACACAAGGCACTAGTTCATGAATGCAGCGCGCATAATATTAAGCGTTTTATTCATTAGCTGTATGGTTTGGCTTTGGTACCCTTATTTTACACAAACAAATATTGTGCCTCAGACTGAGCCTGAAGTTATTGCCAAGCCTGATTACATAGCCATTGAACTCAAACAAACAGCCTATGACGAACAAGGTAAAATTAGCCACAAAGTAACTGCGGCTAAAATGGAGCTATATCAACAATTAGGTTTTACGTTTTTTGAAAAACCTATTTTTACTTTATATAACGAAAAGCAAACGTGGCAAATAAATGCAGACGAAGCAACATTATACGAAGACAAACAATTAATTTTAGAAGGCAATGTGGTTGCCAAAAACTTAACCGATAACGCCATGATAGACAAAATCAATGCTGATAATATTCAGGTAGATATAAAGCTATTAACAATGCGTTCGGAGCAACCCGTTATCATCACTGGACCCAATTTAAAAATCACTGGTAAAGGCCTAGAAGCCGACTTAAAAACCGAAGTGATAAAACTAATTAACCATACGCGAACCATATATTATGACCAATAAAATATTAAAATCACTTATTATTCCTACACTTATACTAGCGTTTAATAGTAGTGCTGCAGAGCAAAACACGCAACCGACTGCAAATCAAATTTCAATAAGCGCCGATAAGCAAGAAGGTCAATTAAAAGCTAATGTCGGGATTTTTGAGAAAAACGTTGAAATTATTCACGGTAACCGCCGTATCACAGCCGACCGCTTAGAAGTACATAAACGCGATGAACTTGGTGATAATAAACAATTATTAATTGCTACAGGTAGCCCTGCGCACTTTGAAGAAAAGCAATCAGATGGCACGACTATGAGCGCCAGTGCTGACGAAGTGCGTTATGATGTATCTAAGCGTTTTTTAACGCTTGTTGGTAATGCACAAGTATCGCAAGCGGGACAAAAAATAAATGCTAAAAGCATTACCTACGATATAGAGCAGCAGCTAATCAGTGCCGAAAAAGATGAAAACTCAACTGACCGCGTTCACACAATTTTAGTACCAATCGAGACTAAAAAAAGTAAAAAAAGCGACAAAGGTCAACCATGAGCACATTAAAAGCAGAGCTATTAGCAAAGAGCTATAAAGGCCGTGAAGTTGTAAAAAACGTCGGCCTTGAAGTCAAAGCTGGCAGTATTGTTGGCTTACTTGGCCCTAACGGCGCAGGTAAAACCACCACGTTTTATATGATAGTAGGACTTGTACCTAGCGACAAAGGTAAAATATCGATAGACGATAACGATATTACTCTTTTACCTATGCATAGTCGTGCTAGATTAGGCATTGGCTACTTACCGCAAGAGTCTTCAATATTCAGAAAGCTGACTGTTTATCAAAACTTAATGGCCATTTTAGAAACGCGCAAAGAGTTAAATAAACAAGCTAGAGAAGACACTCTCGATAAATTATTAGATGAATTTAGCATACAACACATTCGTGATAGCCAAGGTATGGCATTGTCGGGTGGCGAACGTCGTCGTGTTGAAATAGCACGTGCGCTGGCAGCAGATCCTAAATTTATATTACTGGATGAACCATTTGCAGGTGTTGACCCGATTTCGGTATTAGATATAAAGAAAATAATAGAACATCTTAAAAATCGTGGGATTGGTGTATTAATTACCGATCATAACGTAAGAGAAACCCTTGATGTTTGTGAAAAAGCCTACATTGTTTCTCATGGGGAGCTGATTGCATCAGGTACTCCAGAACACGTATTAAATGATAAAACAGTACGCGATGTTTACTTAGGCGAGCAATTTAGGCTGTAACATTTACGCCATGTCTTTAAGCATCTGCTAGTATTAATTATAACAACATAAAAGGATTGTTAGAGATACATGAGGCAATCACTACAGCTGCGCATGGGCCAGCAACTTACAATGACTCCACAGCTGCAACAAGCTATTCGTTTGTTGCAACTCAGTACATTGGATCTCCAGCAAGAAATACAAGAAGCTCTCGACAGCAACCCGCTATTAGAGGTTGAAGAAGCAGACTATTCAGAAGACGCTGCAGGTAAAAACGAGCAAAAAGCAGATACAGATGACATAACTGTTAGCGCATCTGCCGATGATGCTCCAAGCGAATACGAACAAGATAGTGGTGAAGCACTTGCAAAAGACACGCTAAGTGACGACATGGCTATGGATGTTAGTTGGGATGAGTACATGAGTGCCGCTCCAGCAGCATCATCGGGTCCGATGCCTGAAGACGAATCAATATACCAAGGCGCCTCTACTGAAACGCTCCATGAGTATCTAATGTGGCAGTTACAACTAACGCCATTTAGCCCTACAGACGAAGCTATTGCTATTGCTATTGTAGAAGCCGTCGATGATTCAGGTATTTTAACACTAAGCTGCGAAGAGATTTTAGAAAGCTTTAATCAAGAAAACGAAGATGATAACGAAGTCGAACTTGATGAAATTGAAGCTGTATTAAAACGCATCCAACTGTTTGATCCAGTAGGCATTGCTGCACGTAGCTTACAAGAGTGTTTGTGTATTCAGCTTAACCAGTTTGATAAAGAAACACCTTACATTAATGAAACAAAAATGATTTTAACCGAGCATATTGATTTATTAGCTGCTCGTGACTATCGTACATTAATGAAGAAAACTAAGCTCAAAGAAGAAGAGCTTAAAGAAGTAATGACATTAATACATACTCTTAGCCCTAAACCTGCAGATACTATTGTAAGAGAAGAATCTGAGTATGTTATTCCTGATGTGTCAGTTAAAAAAATTAAAGGCCGCTGGGTTGTTGAGTTAAACCCAGATAGCATGCCTAAAATTCGTGTTAATAGCCAATACGCTGCAATGTCTCGCACTGTAAAATCCAGTGGTGACAGCCAGTTTATTCGCTCGCATTTACAAGAAGCTAAATGGTTTATTAAAAGCTTAGAAAGTAGAAACGACACGCTATTAAAAGTAACAAATTGTATTGTTAAGCAACAACAAGGCTTTTTTGAACACGGTCCTGAAGCCATGAAACCAATGGTTTTAAATGATGTTGCTGAAATGGTAGAAATGCACGAATCAACAATTTCGCGCGTAACAACCCAAAAGTATATGCACACACCCCGTGGTATATTTGAGCTTAAATACTTTTTCTCAAGCCATGTAAGCACCGAAAACGGTGGTGAATGTTCATCTACAGCAATCCGTGCGCTTATCCGAAAATTAATCGCAGCAGAAAACTCAGCAAAACCATTGAGTGATAGCAAAATAGCGGATATATTGGCTGAGCAAGGAATTAAAGTAGCGAGACGTACAATCGCAAAATACCGCGAATCTCTGGCTATTCCACCGTCAAATCAGCGTAAAAGTTTGATTTAAGACGCAAAAAAAAGAGGGTAATGCTTATGCAACTAAACTTAACTGGTCGTCACGTAGAATTAACCGATTCACTAAGAGACTATATTAATACCAAATTTGCGAAGCTAGAAAGACACTCTGATCATATTAATAATGTTCATGTCATTCTCGATGTAGAAAAATTAAATCAAAAAGCAGAAGCCACCATACACGTAAGCGGTGCTGAGCTATTTGCCTCTACAGAACATCAAGATATGTATGCCGCCATTGACTCGTTGATCGACAAGCTCGATCGACAAGTAATTAAACACAAAGAGAAGCTTGCTCGACACTAATATGATGAAATTAAGCTCACTTATATGCCAGGACTGCAGCAAAGCTGCGGTCCTTTTTAATAGCAAAAAAAGAATTTTAGAGTTCATTAGCGAACTTGCCCACGACAAACTTCCGTATTTACCGCAACAAGATATTCTTAATGCTTTAATGAGCAGAGAAAAATTGGGTAGTACAGGTATAGGGCGTGGCATTGCCATTCCTCATGGAAGAATGAGCGGTGCAGAAGAGCCTTTGGCTTTAGTACTCGTTAGCGAAACTCCAATAAATTTTGATGCGATCGATAATCGCCCTGTTGATATTTTCGTCGCACTCATCGTACCAGATGGCGATAACCAGCAGCACTTAAAGACTCTAGCAACCATTGCTGATAAACTAAACAACAAAGATTTTTGTAAACAGTTACGCAGTGCAAAATCAGATACTGAGCTTTACCAAGTTATTGTCAATCAATCATAGTTTTATAAAGGGTGTTAAATGGAGTTAATTATCATAAGCGGCCGTTCTGGTTCTGGAAAGTCGGTTGCTTTACGCGTTGTAGAAGATTTAGGTTATTATTGCGTAGATAATATTCCAGTTAACTTGCTTCCTTCATTAGTTCGCAGTGTGTCTGATAGCTACGATAAAATTGCTGTTAGCATTGATGTGCGTAACATCCCTAAACAACAAGATGAATTTAACGATATTCTTGAATACTTGCCTGGCTTTGCAAAACCTACGTTATTTTATTTAGATAGCGACGATCAAACATTGATCAAACGTTTTTCTGAAACTCGTAGATTACACCCACTATCAATTGACTCGTTGCCTCTTGATTTAGCCATCAAAAAAGAAAAAGAATTACTTGATGTATTAATCACCCGCGCCGACTTTATGATAGACACGACTGATTTGAGTGTTCATCAACTTGCTGAATCTATTCGTGAAAAGATTTTAGGTAAAAAAGATAAGCAACTGATTGTCACGTTTGAATCGTTTGGTTTTAAATACGGTATACCAAAAGAAGCAGATTACGTATTTGATGCACGCTTTTTACCAAATCCACATTGGGAACCTGAATTAAAACCTTTAAATGGGTTAGATCAACCTGTTAAAGATTATTTGGCCAATCACAGCATAGTGCAAAAATTCACATGGCAAATTCAAACATTTGTACAAACATGGTTACCGCACTTAGAGCGAAATAACCGCAGTTATTTAACCATTGCTATTGGGTGTACAGGCGGACAACATCGCTCTGTATATTTAGCGCAAACTATCGGTGAAAGTTTTGCAATGACACATCCCAATGTTAAAATTCGCCATCGCGAACAAGAAAAATAATATAGCTGAATAATCACCTGTTCAGCTTAGGTAGAGTAAGTTATGCATTGTGAAGACACTTTTTTAATAAAAAACAAATTAGGATTGCACGCCAGAGCAGCCACCGTGCTTGCCCAATTAGCAGTGCAGTTTGATGCGACAATTACATTATTTCAAGATGACAAAGAAGCTGCAGGCGATAGCGTACTTGCATTAATGTTACTTGAAAGTAGCCAAGGCAAAGAAGTAAAAGTTGTATGTAAAGGCCCCGATTCTGAGCAAGCTTTACATGCTGTTGGAGAATTAATAGCACAACGTTTTAATGAACAAGAATAAACAGTTATAAAAATAATGCTCGCATTACTAATGCCCCAACTAAAACAGATATATAAAATAAATACGGTTAGTGACGCCAGTTAACTCACCTCTCCCCATAAAGTAATATAAAAATTTATAAAGGACGCCAATGCCTGAAGCTTTTGAACAAGATTACCCACTACAGCAACTAAAACAGGTGACTAAGTCACTCAATAGTGGTCAATTTGTTCAAGTTAGGCGCATGCTCGCAAAAACAGCTCCTTGTGATACCGCATTATTATTAGAATCATCACCACATAAAATTCGCCGACTCCTTTGGCAGTTGGTTGATCCTGATGTGCAAGGCGATGTTCTTGAAGAACTATCTGAAGATGTTCGTTTAGGCATTATTGCCCAAATGGAACCTAAGCACATTGCAGCCGCAACAGAAGATATGGGCCACGATGACTTAGGTGAAGTATTACGTAGTCTGCCGGACACCGTTTATAAAGACGTTGTTAGCGCGATGGACATTCAAGACCGTGAACGTGCAACACAAGCACTTTCGTATCAAGAGCGTTCTGCTGGCGCGCTAATGAACACCGATACGGTGACCATTCGCCCTGATGTTACGCTCGATGTTGTACTTAGATATATTAGGCTACGTGGCGAGTTACCAGAAGGTACCGATGACTTGTACGTTGTTGATAAGCATAACTGCTTTATAGGCGCTTTATCGCTGAGTACATTATTAACTAACCCGCCAGAAAAGATTGTTCGCGATTTAATGGATGAAGATTGTGAATCCATTCCAATCTCAATGGATGAAAGTGAAGTCGCGCAATTATTTGAACGTCATAATTGGATATCGGCCCCCGTAGTCGATGATAACGATCAGCTCCTTGGTCGTGTCACGATCGATGACATCGTTGACGTAATCCGAGAAGATGCTGAGCATAGTTTATTGGGCTTAGCCGGTCTTGATGATGAAGAAGATACCTTTGCGCCAGTACTAAAAAGCTCTAAAAAACGCTCAGTTTGGTTAGGTGTCAACTTACTAACTGCACTTGCAGCTGCTTTTGTAGCTAGCTTTTTTGAAGGCACTTTAGATGTGCTCCCTATTTTAGCTGTGCTTAACGGTATTGTCCCTTCTATGGGTGGTGTTGCAGGTAGCCAATCATTAACGCTTGTTATTCGTGGTATTGCGGTAGGTCATATAAATCAAACTAACCAACGTTTCTTGATGATGAAAGAGCTTGCTATTGGCGCGTTAAACGGTGTTTTGTGGTCGTTGTTAATAGCAGGTGTTATTGCCCTATGGCAGTGGGACTTTATGCTTGGTGGCGTACTCGCCTTCGCTATGTTTATGAACTTAGTGGTGGCCGGTGTTGCTGGTGCGAGTATCCCTATTATTCTTAAAAAGATGAATATAGATCCCGCTCTTGCAGGTAGTGTAGTTTTAACTACAATTACAGACATTGTGGGTATATTCGCCTTTTTAGGTACTGCTACTTGGTTGCTGGTTTAAATTAGAAACTTTTGCAAATAACTAAAGTAAAAAACACTTAGGGTAAAGCTGCAACTATGACAACGGGTACCAAAAATAAAAAAGACACACCTAAAAAAACGCCAAAACAAAAAGGCCTATCAATATTAAAAAGTGTGTTGATATATGGTTTCATATTTTTCGTAATTTATAACGCTGTCAATTGGTGGCGACAACCTGTTATGCCAGCAAATCCTCAATTACAATTAATAGATTATAAAGGGCAAAACATTGATTTGTCAGCAATGAGCCAAGATAAACCAACACTTGTCTATTTTTGGGGAACTTGGTGCCCTATTTGTAGTATTACCTCCCCTGCCATAAACGAACTCGCAAACGAGAATAACTACCCTGTCGTGAGCATCGCAATAAAATCAGGCTCGGATCAAAAACTACATGAGTATCTAAATGATCATGGCTACAGTTTTACCACTGTCAACGATCAACACGGTGAGATATTTGCCGATTGGCAAGGGCAAGTCACGCCATCTTATATAATCTTAAAAGATAATAAAATGACGCAAGGGCTAACAGGCATTCAGCCGTTATGGTCACTTAAATTACGTTTGTGGTTATCATCAACGTTTTAAGAAAAACTAACTGCAAGTATATAGGCACTAAATATGTGCTATCTCAAGAGGGGTTTCTAAAAGCTTGCTCTTTATCACCTACAATAATATAGATAATAAAGAGCAAGGTTTACTTAATTTACGCATTAAAAGGGTTTAAAAACCCTTAGCGTAATTAAACTAATCTACTAGGGCGTGTTGATCTTTGTGGATTGAAATTTGTTCAATCTAGGGGCGATTAAATCGCGGCGCGAGGTTTGTAACCTAGTGGGCTAAGTAAAAACCGAGCAACAAAGAGTTAATCGTCCCTAGAAAGAACCCAAAGGGCAGCGCATGTTTGGTATTTATGCTGCGTTATCGCCTATTCATGGGGAATAACCACACTACATAGGCTCCGCCTTGCCTAAAAACCAAACATACTGCTGCAAATTCACCCACCAAAGATCAACACGCCCTAGTTATTAATAGATTGAATCACTAACGTGTACTTTGACGATTACCGCCTACTTTTGGTTTAGTGTTTGCCTTTTTAAATTGGCTAAAGCCGGTATGTCGCGTTAGTGCAGGACGTCCGCCTTTACTGCCACCTTTACCTGCTTTTTCATCACGCCCTTCTTCAGGCACTAAACAGTTAGGCCCTTTACCAATTAAATTAGCTTTACCCATTTTACGCAGTGCTTCACGTATCATCGGCCAACCTGCTGCATCATGGTAACGTAAAATAGCTTTATGTAATCTACGTTGGCGAGCACCTTTAGGTACTGGAACAACTTCTGTATTGTTTTTTATATTCCGTAAAGAGTTCATTTCAGTGTGGTAAATAGTCGTCGCATTAGCCATCGGTGATGGGTAAAAATTTTGTACCTGATCAAGCTTAAAGTCGTTTGATTTAAGCCATAAAGCCATGTTTACCATATCTTCATCTTTTGTCCCTGGGTGAGCAGATATAAAGTAAGGAATTAAATACTGCTTTTTACCGGCTTCTTTAGAGTACTTATCAAATAATTCTTTAAATTGATCGTACGCCCCCATACCTGGTTTCATCATTTTTGATAATGGACCATCTTCTGTATGCTCTGGCGCTATTTTTAAGTAGCCACCTACATGATGCGTTACTAATTCTTTAACGTAACGCGGGTCGCGTACAGCTAAGTCGTAACGAACACCGGAAGCAATCAATACCTTTTTGATACCCTTAACTTCACGTGCTTTTTTGTATAAGTCTATTGTTGGCGTATGATCTGTATCCATATGCTTACAAATTTCAGGATACACACATGATAAACGTCTACAGGTACTTTCTGCCTTTTTGCTAGTACAACGCAGTTTATACATATTTGCCGTTGGGCCACCTAAGTCAGAGATAACACCAGTAAAACCGGGTACCTTATCTCTAATCTGTTCAATTTCTTCAATAATTGATTCTTGCGAACGGCTTTGAATAATACGCCCTTCATGCTCCGTAATTGAGCAAAACGAACAACCTCCAAAACAGCCGCGCATAATATTAACTGACGTTTTTATCATGTCGTAAGCAGGAATTTTAGAGTCGCCGTAACTTGGGTGAGGAATACGCTGGTACGGTAAACCAAATACAGCATCCATTTCATGTGTTTCTAATGGATATGCTGGCGGGTTAACCCAAATAGAGCGTTCGCCATGTCGTTGAAACAGCGCTCTTGCACAACCAGGGTTTGTTTCTTGATGTAAAATACGCGAAGCATGGGCATATAAAGGTTTGTTAACACTTACTTGCTCATAAGCAGGTAACTTAACATAGGTTTTTTCCCACGGCTTAGGTCGCGCAGGCTGAACCATAATTGGTTTTGCAGCTTCTGCTTTTAAATCTATACCGGCTTGTTTAAATTCAGATTTACTACAGCCAACATCATCAGCGCCGTATGGATTTGGAATAGGGTCGATTTTACCAATTTTATCTATAGCGGTGGAGTCACTTCCACGCCAACCTGGTAAAGGTTCTTTTCTGATAACAGCCGTGCCGCGAATATCTTGAATAGTGTCCATTGTTTCACCCGCAGCAATACGATGTGCAACTTCAACTAACGGACGCTCTGCGTTACCGTAAATTAAAATATCAGCTTTTGCATCAAACAAAATACTACGACGTACTTTTTCTTGCCAATAGTCGTAATGAGCTATACGACGAAGGCTCGCTTCAATACCGCCAATAACAATTGGGATACCTTTGTATGCTTCACGGCATTTTTGCGAGTAAATCATTACGGCGCGATCTGGACGTTTACCACCTACGTTATCTGGCGTGTAAGCATCATCGTGGCGCATACGCTTTTCAGCTGTATAGCGGTTAATCATCGAATCCATGTTGCCAGCTGTTACACCAAAAAATAAATTCGGTCTGCCTAGTTCCATAAATGCATCTTTAGAGTCCCATGCTGGCTGGGCGATAATACCTACTCTAAAACCTTGCGCTTCAAGTACACGGCCAATTACCGCCATACCAAAACTAGGATGATCAACGTACGCGTCGCCACTAATTATTATTATGTCGCAGCTATCCCAGCCAAGTGCATCCATTTCTTCACGTGTAGTTGGTAAAAATGGCGCGGTGCCATAACATTCAGCCCAGTATTTAGGGTATGAAAATAAGGCGCGCTTAGCTTTGAGTGTGCTCATAATTGTGGCCGTAGAATAACAAAAGGCGCGAATTATACCCTACTAAATTGTTTATATATACAAAGTAGTCAAAGCATATCGCGCCTTAAATTCTAAATCGTTCATTAGCTTAAATAATAAGTTAATCTTTTTAGCGTTTATTTATAAATTCTATTAATTCATTTTCAGGCATGGGTTTAGCATACATAAAACCTTGTACTTCATCGCATCCTAAATTTTTTAAGAACTGGGCTTGCTCTTGTGTTTCGACCCCTTCAGCAATCGTTTTTAAGCCCAACTTAGCACCAAGAGATATAACTAAGGCAGCAATAGCGCCAGTGTCATCATTTGGTAAATCTTTAATAAATGCACGATCTATTTTCAACCGATCCAAAGGTAAACTTTGAATGTAACTCAGCGACGAAAAACCAGTACCAAAGTCATCAATAGCAACTTCCATTCCGAGTTCTTTTAGCTCGCTTAGTGTACTAATAACCGTTTCCAGCTCATCCATTACTACGCTCTCGGTGATTTCTAATTCTATGTTTTTTGGCTTAACACCATATTTTAACAATGTATTTTTAACAGTTTGCGCATAACCTTTTACTTTAAACTGTGGAACAGACACATTAACTGCAATACAAATTTCTGTGCCCATATTTTCTAGGCGCTTTTGCTGTTGGCAAGCTTGTTCTAATACCCACTGCCCTATATCAACAATTAAGCCCGCATCCTCTGCAAGTGGCACAAACACAGCCGGCGATATATACACGCCATCACTTGCCGGCCAGCGTAATAATGCCTCACATCCAATTAGCGATAAGTCATCTAGTGCAAGTTGAGGTTGGTACCATACCTCTAATTTATTTCGAGCAAAGTCATGACGTAACTGCCTAATAATCCCTATCCGCCAAGCCATCTTATCTTGCATATCAATATTGTAATAAACGCCTTCTTTATGTTTTGCTTTTTTAGCTTGGTCAAGTGCAATATAAGCAACTTTCAGTGTATCAATACCGCTACTTTGAAAGTCTTGTTGTTGGCATAAGCCCACTCTAAAATCGATAGGGAGTAAATGTTCTTCTGCGTAAAATGAAATACCTAATTGCTCATTCAACTTTTTTAAGTCAAATTCGTCTTGGCGAATAATAAAACCAAAAACATCAGCGCCAATACGTGATAGTAATTTAGCTGTTGGGTAATTTTCTCTTAACCTTTGCACAATGCCAATTAATACTTTATTGCCGACCTCTTGCCCTAAGCCATTATTAATATCTGCAAAATTAACTACATCAAGTAATACAAATACATGATCGTTCACGTGTGGCTTTTGATAACTCACCACCCGCTCAATAAAGTTAGTACGATTTGAAATACCAGTAAGCACATCTTTATAAGCAGCATCTCTTAACTTTACAAATAACCTTATGTTATCAAGTGCTACACTTACATTAGTTAAGAAAATTTCAGCAAATTGTAGCTGTGCTTGTAAGGGAATGTGGTCGCACTCTATATATAAAGCCGCTTTTCGATGCTTACTTTTTAATATAAATGTTGAACTTGAGTCTATGTGTTGGTGCTTTGACAAACCAAAACACGACTCAACTTGTTCAAATACTTTGCTATCAACATTAATTAATTTTTTACCAAAATAGCTTTCGTAATGCCCGCAACCACCTAAGACTTGAATAAAGTCATCGCCATCTAACTTACTGCAAACAAGCCCTCTAGGTGAACATTTTAAAATAATACTCATGTGCTTAATAATTTCTTTGCATAATTGCTTAACATCAGTAAGTCCTAAAATAGACTTTGATGCTGAAACAATCGTGTTCATTGCATCACTTTGATATTCAAGCTGACATACCTGCTCGTATGAGCGAATAGCGGTTATAAGCGAAGTTACTAACTTAGAACGAGTCAGCTCTGTTTTCGTTTTATAGTCATTTATGTCGTATTCTCGTATTACTTTTTCTTCTGGTGTAATACCTGCTTGCCCTGTTCTTAAAATAATTCTTACATGTTGATTATTTAATTCGTCACGCACCCTTTTTACAACCTGCAAACCGGCATCGTCAGTTTCCATAACAACGTCTAAAAAAATAACCGAAATATTTTTATTTTTAGCTAGCACTTCTATTGCTTCTGCACCCGAATAAGCATCGTGAAATCGCAAGCCAGCCCCTAAAAACTCAACGCCAGACAAAGCTAATTTTGTTACAGAATGAATCTCAGGTTCGTCATCAACAATTAAAATATCCCAAAACTTAGTCTGCTCAACAACAGCATCGTCTTCAAAATCTTGTTCAAAAAATAAAAAATCGTTTTGATCTGACGACATTCGCTCTCCTAAGTAGCAATCAATAAATTATTTTTGGTTTATAATCTAATTCATACTATAGTCGATTAATAAAAAGTTGTTGTATTTCAACTTGAAAAACTAATAAAAGGTGTGCTTATTAAACCATTAAAAATATTAATCAAATGCGTACTGTTATTACTATTAGTATTGGCACTGGTAGGGCTAATACTGCCTCAAAGTTATAGTGTAAATAAAACAATCGAAATTAATGCCAATCTTAAAGTAATAAAGCCGCTTATCACCGACTTTAGCCAATGGCAAAAATGGTCTCCATGGGAAAAAGTAGACCCCAGCATACGTTTTACTTTGGGCGAACCCAGTTCTGGCCTAGGGGCTCATCAGTCTTGGAAAGGAAAATGGGGATATGGTGAAATGATCATAACTTCGGTAAGCCAAAATAAAGTCAGCTTCAACATACTTTTAAATGCTGAACATATTATTAGAGGCACTTTTAACCTTAGCGAGCAAAACGGTATAGTTACGTTAATATGTAATATTAAAGGTCAAACAACTGCTCCTTTAATATCTGGTTACACTGCAATTTTAAGCGAGTACGTACTCAGTAATACAGTTTCACTGGGTTTAAATAACCTTCAAACTGTTGCACAGCTTAGTGATCCACAAAGGATAATGCACAGTCATGACAGTCAAAACAGCACAGGCGAGAATTAATCTTGCCAACATCATCGAATCCTTACTTGGTTACCCTATAACAAAAGTAGGTAGTAACGGTGTACTACCCACTAACGAGCAAAGTTACGATATTAAGGGCCAAATTAAGCCGCTTTATCATATTAACAGTGAAAACTCTGTTTTAGCTCGCGCTCAAAAGCGCCAAGATTTATTACTTATTAAACAACAACAAAATATAGAATCAATTTTAGCAATGGCTATGGGGTTTTGCCCTGATGTAGCAAGTAGTAAACAGCCCGATGTTGATTGGGTAGAGCATTTTATAGCTCTGTGTGAAGATACTTCTAATGAATCAATGCAAATTTTATGGGCAAAAATTTTAACAGGAGAAACACTCAATCCTGGTACGTTTTCAATTAAAAGCCTACAAACTTTAAAGCATATGACACAGCGAGAAGCAGACTCTTTGCAAAAATGTGTGTCGCTCTCAGGCTATAACGAAAAAGACGACAGCCACTTTATATTACTCGGCTTTTACAAAAAACCATCGTTGTTTGATTTGCTACGAAAAGGCAATAAAGTATCTTTAAATTTAGGAAAAACGGGTATTAGCTTTCCTGATATTTTAACGCTCATGGATCTTAATTTACTGTATAGAAAAGAAATTGAATCTGCAGTGCTTAAAGCGGGGCAAGAACTTACCCTTTCATTTTTATCGCAAAAAGTAACGTTAAAAGCAAAGAGTAGTGATTTGGTATTAAGCTATTACAAATTTACTCAAACAGGTGATGAGCTATCTAAACTCATTAATTTCCCTGTCAATAAGGTCTATAAGCAGTTGATTAATAATGCGCTAGAGGGAGAGTTTGATTTAGCGTGGCACGCAATAAAATAATATGCCACGCTTCATTTAATTAGAAAGTACTAATTAAAAATGAACCTGAATACCCGCAAATGGGCCAGATGCATCAATATCAGTAGTAATATCATCTACATCATCAAGTTCTAATACCATAGAGCGGTAACCTGCTTTAACAGCAACATCTACTGCCAAGTTATCAATAAGTTCCCACGCTACACCTACTTGGTAATCTTGTACTTTACTGTCGTCAATAGCCAAAAAGCTACCTTCAAAAAATACACTTAAACCAGTAAATGGTAAGCCAGCTTCGGCACGGCCGTATGCAAGAGGAACAAAACCAGAGAAGTCTTTGGTTTCGGTAAAGTTAGTACCACCATTTTGGGTA
This sequence comes from Pseudoalteromonas sp. c7(2019), assembly GCF_011378625.1. Lineage (NCBI taxonomy): Bacteria > Pseudomonadati > Pseudomonadota > Gammaproteobacteria > Alteromonadales > Pseudoalteromonadaceae > Pseudoalteromonas > Pseudoalteromonas sp. c7(2019). The sequence continues at coordinate 336,696 of NZ_WTKS01000003.1, forward strand.
GTACCACTTACAACAATATCACCGTCAAACTGTTTAGCATTTAAACCTAGGTCTATTGAAATTAAGTCATTATCAAAAATTTCATAATAAAAAATATAATCAATATGCGTTAAATCACTTACCGTATTTACAGTAGAACCAACAACATAATCAGAACCATTAAAGCTAAATGTATCTGTAAGCAGCGCAGAACCATTTAACTCAAGCTCTGTATACTTTAATTTGATATTTGGTACTAACGGCACTGGGTGCTCAAGCGCCGCGTAATAACTTACAAAAGTCTCATCTTCAAAATTAAAATCTTGAGATGCATTATTTTTATAAGAAAATTGGCCATCGTTATCTGACTTCCATCCATCAACACCTACGTATAAACCTAGTAGAGTGTCAGCTTGCGCTGCCGGTGCTAAACATGCCATTGAAAGGGCTGCTGCTAAACAATACTTTTTCATTTTTTATCCTTGAGCTAGTAGTTCGCTAAGTTCGATTAAAGCCGCATTGGCTCTAGAAATATAATTTGCCATAACTAAAGAGTGGTTAGCAACATAGCCAAAACCATTCCCGTTTAAAATAAGTGGGCTCCATACTGTTTCTTGAGTTGCCTCAAGTTCACGTATGATTTGCTGAACGCTTACACGTGCATTTTTCTTTTCAAGTACATCATTAAAGTCATACTCTATCGCTTGTAAAAAGTGTAGTAACGCCCAAGTAGCACCGCGCGACTCGTAAAACACGTCGTCGATTTCTAACCACGGCGTTCTTACTTGTTGCTGCAGTGGAGCAAGGGTTGCTTGTTTATTAGATGAATTACCTGCTAAATCGGTATTCACTTTTTCTTGGCCTACGCTTGCGCTTAAACGCTGGCTTAAACTACCTAAACGTTTTTCAGCTTCTTTAAGCCAACTACGTAAGTTATCTGCTCGTGCATAAAATTGACTATCACGCTCATGCTCGTTAGCAATTTGTCCACGATATACCATTAAGTAGTCAATACCTTTTTGGTACTCACCTTCAGCACTTGGCCATGCCCATGCTTCAGAGCTTATATTAAACTGTGGCTGCGCCTTTTTAAGTGCTTCATGTTCCGTAGACTGTGATTGTGAACGGCTAAAATCTTTTCGCATAGAAAGCGATAAATCACGTACCATTTCTAGTGCGCCATATTCCCACGCCGGCATATCATCCATAATAATACTTGGTGGTATTACATCATTTGATAAGTAGCCACCGGGTTTATCTAGTAAGGTATTTGCTACTGTAATTAATGTAGAAGTCGTTACATAACCCGTAACTATTTTTTCATTACGAAGCTGCGCTTGCTCTTTGGCGTTTGCAACAACATCAAAACGTGAAGGCTCAGTGCTCCAGTAAACAGCAATTGCGTAAAATATGATAAGCAGTAAAACAACTATTCCTGCTATTTTTCCTTTGTGTTGCGACATGTGTACTCCTAGTGATGAGCGTGTTGAGTAGATGGTTTTGACTGCGTAGCTTGCGCTTCAAGCGACACGACTTGAGCATTAGTGAACAAGCGATTACCGTCACTAAAATATAGCGTGAGTTTGCGTTCTTGCCCTACTTTTAATGGCTCTTGTGGTTCAAATACCATTAAATGATAACCGCCAGGTTGAAAACTGACACTTTCGTGCGCTTTAATTTCAACTGATTCAACTTGTTGCATTTTCATCATGCCGTCTACATGTGAATGCTCGTGTATTTCAACACGCCCTAAGCCATCAATAGTTGCCTTAGTTAAAGTTGCTGCGGCTCCACTGTGATTTATTAGCGTTAAATAACCTACAGTTGAAGTACTGCCAGGTAAAAACTCTCTAACTTGCGCGTTAGTTACTTCGAGCACAGCCACATCAGAACCATGATCGTGCCCTGAGTGCGCCGCCAACGATGACGAAAAAAAACTAAATATTAATGCAGAAGCCATCGAAAAACATAGTTTCATCATCATTCTTATCCTTATGAAAACTTTAAATTACAGGCTAAATTTAACATAGTTAACCTATAATAGTCAGTCAAATTAAGGATTAAGAGGCTACTTTTTTGTTATCGGCAACAAGCCAACACAACACTGCAACAAATAGTAACGGCCATGCAATCATTATAGATCCGAATAAAAGCGCTAAAACAGTCCCTGCTAATGCCACTACACCCGCACCAACTAATCCCATAGTAATTAAAGCCACTACAGCAACTACAGCAACAATTGCGGCCAAAGCACCTACAAGCTCAAGCCCAGCCCAGCTAATATCAGCAATCCATAACGGCAACTGCCAAGAATCAATCTGCACAAACGTTATTAAATCAGTAAACAGTAATAAATAGATAATTACACATACTGCCAAAGCTTTCATAGTAATTCTCCTTATACTAACCGGCTTATATATGAGGTCGATTTAATGATAAGAAAATTTCGCTATAACTAGGCAAAAATTTTTATATCTAGTTGTTCTAAATAAAAATTTTTAACAACGTTATAGAGTGATTTAATTCGTTAAATTGTTCAAATATTTATGCCTATTGGTATTAATACTCTTTATTTTCAAGGCAGCAATGCGCTATAAAATAACCAAGTGCAATTGCAAACGGAAAACTCAAAAACAACAAAATAGTAACTACGCGTGTTGCCCATACAGGAAAGTCCAATCTATGAGCTAAACCACTACAAACACCCGATATTTTTTTATTTAGAGTATCTTTATACCAACCTCGTTGACGATTAAAGCTGTTCATAGCAATCTCCTAAGCAGTTTGTTTTAAATTAGTATTTAAGTTCGCTTTTAAGCGAGCCAGTTCAGCATCAATTTTTTCATTTTTAACTAACGACTCAATTTGGGCACTCGTAGAGCTTGCTGTATCAGTCAGCTCATAAGCCTCTACTTGAGCTTCAATACCTTCAACACGCTGCTCTATTTGTTCAAAACGAGACAACGCATGAGCTACTTTATCGCTTTGTAGTTGCGTACTGATCCGCCCTCTAGCAATAGCAACATTATGACGCTGCATTAACTGAGCTTGCTTAGTTTTAGCCATAGCCATTTTTTGCTGCAGACGCTCACAATCAACCTTAATTTTTGCAATAGACTCTTGCAGTGTTTCTAGTTGAGTTTGCTTATTTTCAATGCTTTCGTTAACGCGCTGCTTTTCAAGTAAGGCAGACTTAGCAAGGTCATCACTGCCCTTCTCAACCGCACGTTCTGCTTTAACTTGCCAAGCTGCTAATTCTGTTTTTTTAGTATCAATTTGGCGATTAATTATTTTCTCTTCACACAATAAAGCGGCTGCTGTACTACGGCACTCATTCAACGCATCTTGCATCTCGGTAAGCATCAAGTTTAAAAGTTTTTCTGGGTCTTCAGCTTTATCAAGCATAGCGACAATGTTTGATTGAATTACATCATTTACGCGGTTAAATATTCCCATGGTATTCTCCTGTTGATTTTTAATTAATTTCAACAAGAAGATTCCAAGAGTTGTGCCAAGTTCATCAAAACAAAAATAAAACATTTAAAATCATAGTGATAAACAATAAGCACTCTAGTTTTTAGTGACTTCCAGCTGAACAGCATAGAGTGTAATTGGCCAATAAATTATGCTTTTGACTAATATTTAGGATCAAAAAAGCCACTCGAAAGTGGCTTAAATTTAGAACTTTTAAAGCTTAGCTTTATTCTGGTACAAAGCTTAATGCTTTATCCATTACCGATAAATCAGCTTGCTTACCATGACCACTTTCAGAAAGGTGGCGTCTAAAACCTCGTGCACCAGGCTGCCCCTGAAAAATACCGAGCATGTGACGTGCAATATGCCAAAAATTAGCACCCAAACGCATTTCTTCTTCAATGTAGCTGTACATTGAGCGCACTACGTCGTGGCGTGATTGTGTGTTTGCAGCATCACCATAAATTTTCTCATCAACGTCATTGAGCATAAATGGGTTACTGTAAGCTTCACGCCCAATCATTACACCATCAATATGTTGTAGATGTTCTAGGCTCTGCTCAATTGTTTTAACGCCGCCATTTAGGCTTAAGTCTAGCTGCGGATAATCTTTTTTAAGTTGATAAACACGTGGGTAATCAAGCGGTGGGACTTCACGATTTTCTTTCGGGCTTAAACCATTAAGCCATGCTTTACGAGCATGAATAATAAAATCATCACATCCTACTTTATGAGACGCTTCAATAAGCGCACATAAAAACTCATACGAATCTTGCTCATCAATACCAATACGCGTTTTAACAGTTACAGGAATACTTACTTCGTTTTTCATTGCTGCAACACAGTCCGCAACTAATTGAGGCTCAGCCATTAAGCATGCGCCAAATCGACCATTTTGAACTCTGTCTGACGGGCAACCTACATTTAAATTTATTTCGTCATAACCACGCTCACCTGCGAGCTTTGCACATTGCGCAAGCGCTTTAGGATCAGAGCCACCAAGTTGCAGTGCAACTGGGCCTTCGTGTTTATTAAAATGTAAGTAGTCGCCTCGACCAAATAAAATAGCCCCTGTGGTTATCATTTCAGTATAAAGCACAGTATGTTTAGTCATTTTGCGATGAAAAGTACGACAATGGCGATCAGTCCAATCAAGCATTGGTGCCACAGAAAAGCGTCTATCCAAAGTACATTTATTCAAAGCAAACCTCAGGGTATTAAAGTTATTAAGCACAGCTTAAAAGGCGCTGCATTTTACACAAAAGCCTGGCAGGCATCAATGTTAAGAGAATACCTGCAAGCCAAAATAATGGGCTATGCCATTTAAAATATTGGTAACCGCAACCGAGCTTAAAATAAGCCCCATAATTCTACTTATTATACTTGCACCACTATCACCAATTAATTTATGTACATGCGTTGCAAGCAGTAACAAAACCAGTACAACCGCTAATACAGCAAGCATCATTGAAGACGTTAGTAATTGCTCAACCCAGGTATATTCTTCATTACGAGTCATTAATACGGCGCCTAACATAGCGCCAGGGCTCGCGATAGACGGAATCGCAAGCGGAAAAATAGCGGTTTCAGTGCTGTCGCGTACACTTTTAATCTCGGCTTCAGGCTTACTTTCACCAAATATCATTGAAAGCGCAAAAATAAGTAATATGATACCGCCGGCTATTTGAAAAGCCGAAAGTGGAATTTCAATTGCGTTAAGTAATTGCTCACCTGCGAGTACAAAAAATAAGAGCACTAATGCAGATACGCCTACCGCTTTAAATATAACTTTACGTTTAAATTTCTCATCATCACCACGTGTGACTGCAATAAATACAGGTACAGTGCCAATGGGGTCAATAACCGCAAAAAAGAAAATAAATATAGCCAATAGTTCGTGCATTACTGGGTTTCCTAGGTAAAAAGCGCTTAATAAAAACGCTGCAACTACAACACAGTATGTTAGTATATCACGGTAGCATAAGGATAAGAGTAATGATGAATATAGAATCACTCGTAAGTAAAGCAAAACAAGTTTGTGACAACCGTGGTGCGCGTTTTACGCCTATCCGCGAGAAGGTATTTCGTCTATTAGCCAGTGCACAAGGTGGTGTTGGTGCATACGATTTGCTTGAGCAATTAAAAGTAACTGAAACAGGTGCTAAACCTGCAACTATTTATCGTGCATTAGACTTTTTAGCTGAACTAGGTTTTATTCATAAAATTGAAAGCACAAATGCATTTATGCTGTGCCATCATTTTGATCATATTCACCCGGTACAATTATTAATTTGCGATACATGTGGCTTTGTTAAAGAATTACACTCGAGTGTAATTTCGCATGAGCTTAATAATCTAGCTGCCGAAGGTGGCTTTGTCGTATCAGGGCAAACAATAGAAGCACATGGTAAATGTGAATCTTGCAGAGCATCATAATCCTTCAAAGTTATCCTTAGTGACTATACTCAAACTATATAGTCATTTCACAGAACAAATTTAAGAGTAGCCACTATGAATGTAGAATTCATCAATCCTTTTTTATCTTCTTTAATTAATGTTTTAAGCACTATGGCTCAAACTCAATTGAAGCCGGGTAAACCTCGCATTAAAACTGATGAGATAGCCTGTGGTGATGTATCAGGTTTGATTGGTATGGTTGGCCCGCAAACGCGAGGCTCATTTTCAATTACATTTGATGAAGGATTAGCATTAACCATCATGGAGCGTATGCTTGGCGAACGCCCTGATACCATAGATGAAGAAGTTACCGATATGGTTGGCGAAATAACCAACATGGTAACTGGTGGTGCTAAAAATTTACTTGGCGAGAAAGGCTTCGACTTTGATATGGCAACGCCTATTGTGGTATCGGGTAAAGGTCATACAATTACTCATAAAAGCCAAGGTAAAAAGATCATCATGCCATTTAGCTGTGACGCAGGTAATGCAAACATTGAAGTTAGCTTCGATAAACTATGAGTTGGCAGCAAAAGCAAATTACATTAAAACCTCGCCTGCGAGGTTTTCATATAATTGATGGCGAAATATTATCTCAACTTCCTGAACTGGCGAGTTACAAAATAGGCTTGTTACATTTATTTATTCAGCATACCTCAGCGAGCCTTACAATAAACGAAAATGCAGATCCCACTGTTCGTATGGACATGGAAAGCCATTTCAATAAATTCGTTCCTGAGCGTCAACCTTACTACCGCCACGATTATGAAGGTGATGACGACATGCCCGCGCATATTAAAACCAGTACGTTAGGCTGCGAGCTAAGTATTCCTATTTCAAATGGTTATTTAGCGTTAGGTACATGGCAAGGCATTTATTTAGGTGAACATCGTAACTCAGGCGGAGCTAGACGTATTATAGCAACTATTCAGGGGGAGCTATTTTAACAAAAGCTTCAGGTTTCAAAGTATTAGCTCTTCTGTACCTCACTCATACCTCATAACTTCAAAGTACGACACCTTTCTTGTGGCGCTGAGCTCGCGCGAAGCGATAGCTTCTAACAACCAAAACTTCAATGCTGAATATTGCACATAGAATAAAGTAGATAAGAGAGATTTTAAATTATAATTTTATTTATGATTTTTAATATAGAAAATTTTGAAAGGATATAAAAAGATTGGAGCGGTACACGAGGCTCGAACTCGTGACCTCGACCTTGGCAAGGTCGCGCTCTACCAACTGAGCTAGTACCGCATTTTTATTTCTTTAGTTATTTTACGCTTAAGCGCGACAGGTCGCGTTCAACATTCTAGCAACTGAGCTAGTACCGTATAACTAAATTTACTATCACTACAATTTCTTTTGGTTAGAAATTGGAGCGGTACACGAGGCTCGAACTCGTGACCTCGACCTTGGCAAGGTCGCGCTCTACCAACTGAGCTAGTACCGCATTTTTCAGTTATTTTATTGATGCGCAATAAATTGCGTTCAACATCCTAGCAACTGAGCTAGCTTTTATTCACTTCAATTTCTTTTGGTTAGAAATTGGAGCGGTACACGAGGCTCGAACTCGTGACCTCGACCTTGGCAAGGTCGCGCTCTACCAACTGAGCTAGTACCGCATTTTTCAGTTATTTTATTGATGCGCAATAAATTGCGTTCAACATCCTAGCAACTGAGCTAGCTTTTATTCACTTCAATTTCTTTTGGTTAGAAATTGGAGCGGTACACGAGGCTCGAACTCGTGACCTCGACCTTGGCAAGGTCGCGCTCTACCAACTGAGCTAGTACCGCATTTTTCAGTTATTTTATTGATGCGCAATAAATTGCGTTCAACATCCTAGCAACTGAGCTAGCTTTTATTCACTTCAATTTCTTTTGGTTAGAAATTGGAGCGGTACACGAGGCTCGAACTCGTGACCTCGACCTTGGCAAGGTCGCGCTCTACCAACTGAGCTAGTACCGCATTTATTGATGGTAATTCAATCACTCAAACACACTAACCCCGCGTGGGTTATCGTCTTGAGCGGGGCAGGATTCTACAATAATACAGTCTGTTTGCAAGTGTTTTTTACAAATTAAAGAAATTTTCTCTATAGACTTTTAATTCCATAATCGAATCTTTAATGTCATCCAAAGCAAGGTGTGAGCCTTTTTTGTTCACTTTTGCAAGCACTTCTGGTTTCCAGCGACGTGCTAATTCTTTAATAGTACTCACATCAAGATTTCTGTAATGAAAGAAGTCTTCAAGCTCGCGCATATATTTATTCATAAAGCGGCGGTCTTGACCAATTGAATTACCACACATTGGCGAAGTGCCTGCTGGTACCCACTGCTTTAAAAACGCTAAAGTTTGCTCTACAGCATAGGCTTCATCAAAGGTACTTGCTTTGCAGCGTGCTGTTAAACCCGACTTACCATGCTGAGTAGTACACCACTCGTCCATGCCATTTAGTAATTCATCACTTTGATGAATAGCTATAGTTGGCCCTTCGGCTAATATATTCAGGTCTGCGTCAGTGACAACCGTCGCAATTTCGAGTATTTTATCGGTCTCTGGTTCGAGTCCGGTCATTTCAAGATCGAGCCAAATTAAATTTGATTTATTAATAGTCATAATTACCTAAGCGGTGCTTTCCTTTAGATCCAACGCATTTCGATATATCATATTAGCATCAACCGTCGAGCTAAAGCTTTTTTTAGGAAAAGCGACATTTAACTAAGGTTATAGGCCTCCAGTGGCAAAACAAAAAAAATTAAGTAAAGGCCAATCGCGTCAGATCAAGGCCAATCACCAAAAGCGCATTAATAGCGCAGACTCAAGACCGGCTAAAAAAGGGGCGCAAGAATGGCAAACCGATAACTTAGGTCAGGTCGAGAGCGCAATTGTGATCAGTCGTTTTGGCCAACACGCCGATGTCGAAACTGAAAATGGCGATGTACTTCGCTGTAATATACGCCGTACTGTGTCTAATTTAGTATGTGGTGATGAAGTATTATTTCGCCGTGCCAAAGTAAGTGAGGGTGATTTAGCCGGTGTAATTGAAGCCACGCAAGAGCGTCGCTCGCAACTTACCCGCCCTGACTTTTACGACGGTGTTAAAGTTATTGCAGCCAACATTGACCAAATACTCATGGTATCGGCGGTATTACCCGAGTTTACCCCTAGTATTATCGACCGTTATTTAATAGCCTGTGAAGATATGGGCATTGAGCCAATTTTAGTGCTCAATAAAACCGATTTAATTGACGAAGCAGGCCTTAACGAAATACAAAAAGTTCTCGATATCTATCGTAAACTTGATTACCAAGTACTCCTTGTTAGTAATATATCAGGCGATGGTATCGATAAATTAAAAGAAGTACTTGTTGATAAAAATAATATTTTTGTTGGCCAAAGTGGTGTGGGTAAATCAACCCTCGTTAATACTGTATTGCCTAACGCTGAAATATTAACTAAAGAAGTATCTGAAAACAGCGGCTTAGGCCAGCACACAACAACTGTTTCACGCCTTCACCATTTGCCAAGTGGCGGTAACCTAATCGACTCGCCAGGTATTCGTGAGTTTGGTTTATGGCATTTAGATGTTGAGCGTGTAACGTGGTGCTTTAAAGAGTTTAGAGAATTTATAGGCGGATGCCGCTTTAGAGACTGTAAACATTTAAACGACCCGGGTTGCATCGTTAAAGAAGCAGTAGCCGATGGAAGAATTTCTCAATTGCGCTTTGACAGCTACCACCGAATTTTAGAAACAATGGCCGATGGCCGTGCAGGCGCCCGTGCGCCTCGCGTATAATTTAGGAAAAATACTGTGAGTTTAGACAAATTTAAAATCGCAATGCAGTACGCAATGCCAAAACATTTTATTTCACGCGTAGTCGGAAAATTAGCTGCTGCAAAAGCGGGTGCTTTAACAACTACTTTAATTAAACTATTTATTAAGCAATATAAAGTAGATATGAGCGAAGCCCAATACCCAGATCCGGCTCATTATAAAAGCTTTAATGAATTTTTTACTCGCCCTTTAAAAGACGGCATGCGCCCAATGGTAGATGGTAGCAATATCATCATTCATCCAGTGGATGGCGCAATCAGCCAGCTAGGCGATATTGTTGACGGACAGCTAATACAAGCTAAAGGCCACGATTACAGCTTACAAGCGCTACTAGGCGGCTCACAAGATGATACAACACCATTTTTAGGCGGTAAGTTTGCAACGATTTATTTAGCACCTAAAGATTACCACCGTATTCATATGCCAGTTGATGGCACACTAAGCAAAATGATTTACGTGCCAGGTGATTTATTTTCAGTAAACCCACTTACAGCTCAAAACGTGCCTAACTTGTTTGCACGTAACGAACGGGTAGTCGCAATTTTTGAAACTGAGATTGGTCCGCTTGCTATGGTACTTGTTGGTGCAACAATTGTAGCCAGCATAGAAACTATTTGGGCAGGTACTGTCACGCCACCAGCAGGTAGCGATGTATTTAGTTGGAAATATCCAACCACTGGCGATAACGCTATCACGCTTAAAAAGGGTGAAGAGATGGGTCGCTTTAAATTAGGCTCTACTGTGGTACTAGCATGGGGTGCTGATAAAGCTGAAATATTGGAAGATCAACTACCTGAAGTGGTTACTCGCTTAGGTACTGCGTTTGCAAAAATTAACGACTAAAATCAATCGTTAATTTGAAATTAAAAAACCGCGTTTATTTAAACGCGGTTTTTTATTTTTGTAGGCGTAAAGCCTGCTTACGCGAAAAGGGCCGCTTTTAATATTTATAACTAATACTTTACTTACTTATTGGCTTCTCTAAAGCGAAGCGCCCTCTTAACCTCTTTGTGAATAAATCACTTAAGATCTTATTGCACAAAAAGAAGTAAAAGAGGAGTAAATGAGAAGATATCTGGCATAGAAATTACGAGCTTTGCTCGTCACGCCAGAAAGCTGTGCATCAACAAGCTTGGTGCAGAAGTTTGATATGTTGTAGGCGTGAAGCTTGCTCACGCGAAAAGCGCAGCTTTTAATTTTTTAGCGCTACATTTAATAACAGGCACAAGCCCCTCAAAAACTATTTACCACACTCTTTACACTCTGAATCTTTAATCACTTTAAAGTGTTGTTGTTTTAAAGTAAGCGCATCAAAGGTTATAAACACACACCCCTCTGCATGCCCCAGCAATAAATTGAGCGTAAGTTGCGCCTGCATAGAACCAATCACACCCAGTAGCGGGCTGATAACCCCTGCGTTACTGCAATTTATAACGGGTGTAGCTTCGCTTTGTGGAAAAACACAGCCATAACACGGGCTATCACTTTGCCTAAAATCAAAGCCCATTAACTGCCCTTTAGCTGCCAATGCAGCACCAGAAATTAACGGTGTTTTATTAGCAATACAATAACGATTAACACTATAGCGAGTACTAAAGTTATCAGAGCAATCAAGTACTATGTCAGCCCCTTTTAGCATGTAGGCTGCATTACTCTCATCTAACTTTTGGCAATGCGTTACTATTTCTATTTGATTATTCAGGCTCGCTAATACTTTACCCGCTGCGGCGACCTTGTTTTGCCCCAAGTGGTTTATTTTATAAAGCACTTGGCGCTGTAAATTTGAAAGTTCTACCTCATCATCGTCAATTAAAATAAGCGTTCCAATACCCGCCGCAGCTAAATACAAAAGTACTGGGCTACCTAACCCGCCTGCCCCAACAACCGCAACCGTTGAAGTTTTAAGCGTTAATTGCCCTTCAAGCCCCACTTCTTCAAGCAATAAATGGCGGCTGTATCGTAGGGTTTCTTTATCGCTTAGCTCATTCACTTTCACTGACCATATTAAGATTAGCCTTGTTAGTATTACCCTTGTTAGTATTAATGTGCACTGCTTATGGCCACTTTCAGAGCGCTTATAGCCTCTACGTAATTATCAGCCTCGGTTATAGCACGCACTACGGCAACACTGCCTACGCCTGTTTTAGCTACCTGCTCAGCACGGCTTAAATCAATTCCGCCTATTGCTACTGTTGGGTAGCTTTGCATAAGTGGTACAAACTTAATCAGCTTTTCAAGGCCTTGTATTTGACCTGTCATATCTTTTGTTGTGGTTGGGTAAATAGCGCCAAATGCCATGTAACTAGGGCGATAATTATGCGCACGTAGCATTTCATAAAAACCATGAGTAGAAAGCCCAAGCCTTAATCCAGCGTCTTTAATTGCCGCTAAATTAGCAATGTCTAAATCCTCTTGCCCTAAATGCACACCATACGCACCATGTTTAATAGCTAGCTGCCAGTAATCGTTTATAAATACCTGCGCATTGTATTGCTTGCCCAGCTCAACAGCTTGCTTAATGAGCTCATCCAGCTCGTCTTGCGTTTTATTTTTAACACGTAACTGCGCTGTTTTAATGCCTTGTTGTAAGCATTTTTCTAGCCAATCGGTACTATCTACAACCGCATATAAGCCAAGCGATTTACTTTCACAAGGTGCAAAGTCAGCAGCCATATTAAAATCAAGCGGCACATCAAAATCTAGTTCATCACCAAGCCAGCTACCTGGCTCAATCACTTGTGGGTAATCTGCTAAATTAGTGGGAAATGAAGTCTGAGCAACCGGTCCAATTCCTTCGCCGTAGCGTATCGACTGTTTTAGCCCTTGATTTATATATGCTTTAGCTAAAATGAAGGCATCTTTTAATGGGTAATCTTTAGCTAAACACGCAGCAATTACCGAAGCCATGCTACATCCGGTGCCGTGGTTATGCGGTGTTTGTATTTTTTGATTACCAAGCCAATACTCTTCACCATCTTGCGTAAAATTATTTACACAATAATCAATACAATAGCCGCTTGGGTAATCCCAATGCCCGCCTTTAATAACAACGGCTTTTGCACCCCAGCTTAATAGCTTATTAGCCGCTTCTTTTATTGCCGCAGGGCCAATTAAATACACACCGGTTAATAACTGTGTTTCGTGGGTGTTTGGGGTTATTACATCCACCAGCGGCAGTAAACATTCTTTAATTGCGCTTACCGTATCTTCTTCTGTTAGTAAGTCACCGCTTGAGGCAATCGCAACAGGGTCATATATAATAACGGGAGGCACTGGCCACTTAGCTTTATAGTGACTTATATGTTCGCTGATCAACTGAATTTGCTGCACGTTGGCTAACATACCAATTTTAATCACTTTGGCTTTCATGTCTTTTTCAAGTGCAAGTAACTGCGACTCAATAATATCAGTCGACACTGCATTAATAGCCTCCACACCTAAACTATTTTGTGCAGTAAGCGCCGTAATTGCCGTGCAGCCATGCACGCCAAAACTTTGCATTGCTTTTATATCAGCTTGAATACCGGCACCGCCGCCAGAGTCAGAGCCGGCAATTGTCCATACTACGTTATTCATATTTTTTTCCTTACTGCTGATGCCAAAATGGCATCCCCATTGTAGGGGTTGATGGGGCTGCTACGTCTTTTTCCGGCATCGCTTTTGCTTTGAATGCAAAGCGCCCCGCTTCAACTGCGGCTTTAAATGCGCGGCTCATAGTAATTGGGCAACCCGCCCCTGCAATGGCTGAATTTAATAATACCGCATCATACCCCATTTCGAGTGCTTGGCAGGCATGCGATGGCAAACCTAAACCTGCATCTACTATTAATGTGGTATCGGGTAAGCGCTCTCGAATAGTTTTTAAATTATAGCTATTTAACAATCCCTTACCGGTGCCTATTGGTGCCCCCCATGGCATAAGCACCTCACACCCTAGCTCATTTAAACGCTGGCAAAGTACTAAGTCATCGGTGCAATAAGGCAATACTTTAAAGCCATCATCAATCAATATTTTTGTGGCTTCAAGTAACGCAAAAGGGTCTGGTTGTAAATTGTAATCATCGCCAATCAGTTCTAACTTTATCCAATCGGTAGAAAATACCTCTCGGCACATTTTTGCAAGCGTTATCGCTTCTTTAACACTGTGGCACCCTGCGGTATTAGGGAGTATTTTCAAACCGGTATTTTTTATTAACTGCCAAAAATCATCACCCGCTGCTGCACTTTGTTGGCGCCTAAGCGATACGGTTACAATTTCAGCCCCAGAGGCGACTATTGATTGGGTCATAATATCGGGCGACGGATAAAGCGCAGAGCCTATTAATAAACGACTCTTTATTTGCTCTCCATAAATAGTTAAACAGTCTTTAGTTTGCATGAGCTTTATCCGCCTTGAATGGGTGACAGCAACTCAACACTGTCGCCTTCATTAAGTACATAGTTACTGTGCCGACTTTGTGGAATAAATTCGCCATTAACAGCCACAGCAAAAGGCGCGACTGCACCAAAACTTTGAAGTACCTCAACGAGTGCTTTGCTATTAACATTAAGTGGCTCACCATTAATTGTAATGTTCATTTTTTCTCACTCTATTCGTGAAACTGCTTGCGCCACTAATGCCGGCGCCAACATATAACCATGTCGATACAAGCCGTTAATACTAATTACATTACCAACTTGTGATACTTCTGGGCGGTTATCGCTAAATGCAGGACGTAATCCGGTTTGAATATTAAGTAGTCGTGCTTCGGCAAACCCGCTGTGTACGGTATAAGCCGCTGAAAGTAACTCAAGAGTTGAGCGCACTGTTGCGGCGCCATTGTCTTGTGACTCAATTTCAGTCGCACCAATTACATATTCACTGTTAGGTTTAGGCGCTATATAAATTGGATAACGCGGGTGCATTAAACGCACTGGCCTGATTAAACTTACCTCTGGTGCGTATAACCTTGCTACTTCGCCGCGCACACCCCTGAGCGGTTTATCATCTTGGGTATTTTTAGCGCCAAGCCCACGGCAATCAATAATATAATCGAATGGTCGATTATTTATTTTATTGTCGCTAATGGTTACGCGCTGATTAAATACAAATTTTACTTTGCGTTTGTTGAGCTGTGCAAAGCTGGCTTTATAAAATGCTTGGTTATCAATTTGCCCCTCGCAGGGTAAAAATAAGCCTTGATTAAAGCGCCCTGCAAGTTCAGGTTCAAGCATTGTAATTTGTTGAGCATTTATATGCTCGGCAGTGTGATCAGCTAGCGGTTTTATACGCTGTGCAAAGCTTTGTAAATCGCCTTTGTCCTGCTGATGCGCAATGACCAAAGTGCCTTGCTGCTGAAAAAAAACCTCACTTTCAAGTTCTGCAATAATGCTGGGCCAGCGCTTCATTGAATCAAGACCCATTAAAGCTAAATCAGCCTCGCACAATACCGACTCTGCAAGCGGGGCAAGCATTGCTGCTGCCACTTTACCTGCGCTATTTTGTGTACGTTCATCGTCTGCTTCAAAAACAGTGACATGGTGCTGTTTGCTCAGCGTAAGCGCAGCTAACCTGCCCGCTAAACCAAACCCAACCACCGCAATGCTATAAACCATACAAACCTCCAAAGCAGTTATTAGTAGGTGCGAATTCACTCGCACTTCTTCAACTTTTAAAGAAGCGAGGTATAACACCTCACCTACGTCTGCATCTAACTTTTAGCGATAATTACTTTATACCGCTTTATGGTAAATCTCTGAGCCTGTTTGCTTAAACTCAGCTGACTTAGCTTTCATTTCGGCTTCTACATCAACCATTTTTATTTCAATAGCGTCGCCTGCGTTATTAGGATCAATACCGCGTGTTTCTAAATCTTTAGCGTAATCGCGTACTTCTTGGCTAATTTTCATAGAGCAAAATTTAGGACCACACATAGAGCAAAAGTGAGCCACTTTGCCTGATTCTTGTGGAAGGGTTTCGTCGTGATACTCGCGAGCTCGGTCTGGATCTAAACCAATATTAAATTGGTCATGCCATCTAAACTCAAAGCGTGCTTTTGATAAGGCGTTATCGCGCTCTTGCGCGCCCGGGTGACCTTTTGCTAAATCGGCGGCATGCGCTGCAATTTTGTAGGTAATTAAGCCTTCTTTAACATCTTCTTTATTTGGCAGACCTAAATGCTCTTTAGGTGTTACATAGCAAAGCATTGCACAGCCGTACCATGCTATTTGAGCGGCACCAATACCAGAAGTAATATGGTCATACCCTGGTGCAATATCGGTCGTTAACGGGCCTAAAGTATAAAATGGCGCTTCGTCGCAGTGCTTTAATTGCTCATCCATATTGGCTTTAATCATGTGCATTGGCACATGTCCAGGACCTTCAATAAATACCTGTACATCGTGTTTCCACGCAATTTTAGTCAGTTCACCTAATGTGCGCAGCTCACTAAACTGTGCTTCATCGTTGGCATCAGCAATAGAGCCTGGGCGAAGTCCATCACCGAGTGAAAAACACACATCGTATTGTTTTAAAATTTCGCAAATGTCTTCAAAGTGTGTGTATAAAAAGTTTTCTTTATGATGCGCTAAACACCATTTAGCCATAATTGAGCCACCGCGCGACACAATACCGGTTACACGTTTAGCGGTCATTGGTACGTAACGAAGCAGTACACCCGCATGAATAGTAAAGTAATCAACGCCCTGCTCGGCTTGCTCTATGAGCGTATCGCGGAAAATCTCCCACGTTAAATCCTCAGCCGCACCGTTTACTTTTTCAAGCGCTTGATAAATCGGCACTGTGCCAATAGGTACAGGCGAGTTACGTACAACCCATTCACGCGTTTCGTGAATGTAACGTCCCGTTGATAAGTCCATCACGGTGTCTGCGCCCCAGCGGGTAGACCACACCATTTTTTCTACTTCTTCTTCAATAGATGAGCTTACTGATGAGTTACCAATGTTGGCGTTAACTTTTACTAAAAAGTTACGGCCTACAATCATAGGTTCTGTTTCTGGATGGTTTATATTATTTGGTAAAATAGCGCGACCACGGGCTATTTCGTCGCGTACAAATTCTGGGGTAATAAATTCAGGAATACTCGCGCCAAACGACTCGCCTTTATGCTGCGCGGCAAGTAATTCTTTACGAATTTCTGCACGCCCCATATTTTCACGAACAGCTACGTACTCCATTTCAGGAGTAATAATCCCTTGGCGTGCGTAGTGCATTTGCGTTACGTTTTTACCAGCGACACCACGGCGAATTTTTGGAAGGTGATCAAAGCGAATATGATCCAGCCCTTCATCTGCCATACGTTGCTGCGAAAACTGCGACGTCACTGATTCTAAAACCTCGGTGTCACCACGGCTTTCAATCCATTGTTCACGAAATTTTGGTAAGCCTTTGCGTACATCTAGTTCAAAATTAGGATCGGTATACGGACCCGACGTATCGTAAACACGTAGCGGATCGTTTGACTCATAAACAGGGTTTTCATCTGTGCCACCAATAAACGTATCACTTAATGTGATTTCACGCATACCAACACGCACACCAGGTTGAGTACCTTCAACGTATACTTTATGAGAGTTTGGGAACGGTTGACCCGTTAAGTTATAAATATATTCAGACGCGGCAGCACGAGTTTCTCGGCGTGACGCTTTATTTGTAGTATTTGACATGACTTGCCTCATTGCTTAAGGGTTGTCTTGTCAGATATTCCGAGGAATAGAGAAAGATCGTAAAGTAGCGTACATGCTACTTTGCAGCCTAAAAAATAAATCACTTTATTGTGCGCATAAAAAAAGACGCACAAGCGTCCCATTTTAGGCAGCTTGTTCCCTACGCAGGTATTAACCTGATCAGGTTCACGGATCCCGCTTTCGCGATCTCAGCCAAAAACTAATTACTTAGCTTTGGCACTCCGACAAGTATTGATATATAAATTCTGTTCGTTAATTTGAAGGTGTTATCCATCAAATCTGCGCTGAGTGTACGTCAGTTAAAAACTGCCCGCAAGGGGCTGTTTTTTAAAAACTTAAAATTATTTAGGGATAAACACAAATGTTTGCTCGCCTTGCATGACTAATTGCTGGTCTTGCATTTTAAGCTCTGCACCTTGCTTTAAGGCTTGTAATAACTGCTGCTCAAACTCATCAAGGTCTTCGCCGCACGACTTGCGCGTCATTCCTAATTTACTTACGGTAAGGTTACTTTCTTCAAGCGAGCCTTCACCAAAAAATTTGTTACAGCCAGCAAAACCGTTTACTTGCAGTGCTTCAATAAAGCTCATTGATGCATTAAACGAAGGTGGAATTGCTAAACCATCAACACGTGATAATTGCCATTGGGTGTATTTAAGCTGCTCACTGGTAACCGTCCCTGTTGATGCGCAACCAACACATAAACCGACTATAAGCATCGGTATTGCTGCTAATTTCATGCTACTACTAACTAATTGTCTAATTAATGTAATTGTAACAATATTTATGCCCTTTATCCGTTAAAAATGCATGTTTTAAATGTAAATTTTTGTTCTATGATAGTTCAAAAGTTATGCGATTAAGTACTAAGTTGTAGTTTTAAATACGTTATCTATTTGCTCAGGTAAAAACGGTCTACCTTTTTCATTAACAGACGTTCCTATAACCAGTGCATTGAGCATTACTTTTTCATCGCTTTTACGTATAACCGTTTGCTTAAACGCAAATTTTAAACGACTAATACGCTGCGGCTCCACAGCCACATAAAATTCATCACCTGGTAATAGTGAATGTTTATAGTCCATTTCGCTGCGCATCACGACTAGGTTAATTTTATCTTTCGCTAATTGAGCAAAATCAATACCGTGTGCGTACAAGAATTCATGGCGAGCATGCTCTAAATAATTAAAATAAACACTGTTATTTACGATACCTTGTAAGTCACATTCGTAATCACGTACTTTGAAGTCAACTTTAAAGGTCATATTAGTAATCCTGATTATTTAACGTATAATTGCCGCGTTTATAGCACATGTGTTTAAATAATTGCTACCATACGAGTCCCTAAAATGGAGTTAAGTAACCCAATGAACTTACGTTTGTCTTTAATTACTGCCGCACTTTTACCGCTGCTTGGTGCACCAATTGCAGCTAACGCTGATGATAGCGACCTAGAAAGAATTGTTGTAACCGGCGATTTTCAGCGCGAAAGCATTCAAACTTTAAGCGCGAGTGCGAGCTTATTCAGCGAAGATGAAATTAATCAACGTGGTGCAAGTTACTTAGACGAAATGTTAGGCAGTGCCGCCAATGTAAATTTTGCATCTGGTGCGTCGCGTGGTCGTTACATCCAAATTCGTGGCGTGGGACTTCGCTCACAATTTGTAGACCCTATTAATCCATCTGTAGGCTTAGTCATTGATGGTATTAACTATTCTGGTCTTGGTGGCAGCTCATTATTATTTGATATAGACCAAGTAGAAATTTATCGTGGCCCACAAGGTACACGCTTTGGCGCAGACGGTATGGCCGGTATGATCCAAATGGGTTCAGCTAAAGCCACGAGCGATCCAAGTTTAAAATTACAAGTAGGTGCTGGCACGTATAACACCCGCGAAGCAGGTATTGCAGCAAGCACAGGCTTAACAGATGACACTAGCGCACGCGTTAGCTACTTTCGCAGAAAGTCAGACGGTTACGTAGATAACTTGTACTTAAATGACGAAACACAAAATCAAGACGAACAAGTAGCCCGCTTTAAAATAAACAGCCAGCTTACAAAGCATTTAAATACTGAGCTAAACCTGCATTATATCGATATTAATAACGGATACGATGCGTTTACGCTTGATAACAGCCGCAATAGTGTTGCCGATGAACCAGGCCAAGATAATCAAGAAAGCTACGCTATAGGTGTCAAGAATACTTACACGGGTTTTGACGCTTTTGATGTAAATCTAAACCTGTCGGCTATTGATACCGAATTACTTTACAGCTTTGACGAAGACTGGGTATGTAACGATACAAGTGAGCCAAAGTTATGTGCTGCTGGCTTACATCCAGATGGATACAGCTCAACTGATTTATACAGCCGCGATCGCGACGATCAGTCTGTAGATTTACAGTTTAATTCTAAAACGGGTAACTGGGTTGCGGGTATTTATTACCAAAACCGTGACGTTGATTTAGAGCGCCAATACACATGGTTAGCAAGCCCGTTTTCTTCAACTTACGAAACGAGTAACGTTGCAGTATATGGTCAAGTAGCGACTCCAATTGGCCCTAAAACCACATTAATTACAGGTTTACGTGTAGAGCAATACAAAGGTGACTACACCGATAGCAATGGCTTTATAGAAGATACTGACGATGTAATGGTTGGCGGTAAAATAGCACTTGAATATCAAGTAATTGATCGCACTATGATCTACACCAGCATTACCCGTGGCTACAAAGCTGGCGGTATTAACTCAGAAGCGCTTGCTAAAGCAAAAGATGAAGGCTTAAACCTAAGCGCTGATTTTTTCCAGCAACACACCAGTTTCGACCCTGAATATTTATGGAGCGGCGAATTTGGTGTTAAAGGCTCATCGCTTGATGACAAATTTACGCTTCGCTTAGCTGCATTTTACATGCACCGCGACGATATTCAGTTAAAAGCATGGCAAGTAGAAGGTCAGCAATTTACCGGTTATGTTGATAACGCAAGTTCTGGTAGCAACTACGGATTAGAAGTTGAAGGTAGTTACCAACTAACTGATAATCTATTTTTAACGGGTAGTGCTGGTTACTTAAACACTGAAATAGATGACTTTGTAACGCAGTCTGGCTTAAACCAAGACGGTCGTGAGCAAGCACAGTCACCTAAATACCAGTATGCGTTTACTGCTCGCTATAACTTTACAAGTGAGCTTTACGGTATGATTGGTGTTGAAGGTAAGGACGACTACTACTTCTCAGATAGTCATAACTCACAGGCACCAAGCAGCAACTTAGTTAACTTAAGCTTTGGTTACGAAGCAGACATGTGGGCAGTTCGCGCATGGGCTCGTAACGTGTTTGACGAAACAGTCCCTACTCGTGGTTTTGAGTTTGGTAACGATCCGCAAGATGGTTACCAAACGCATACCTATACACAACTCGGTGAGCCTCGTGTAGCAGGTGTTACGTTTACGCTTAATCTGTAAGGCATAATAGTTGGCTTTCAACTAAAAGCTTTCAGCAAGCAATAAAAAACACCGCGTTTAAATTAAACGCGGTGTTTTTATATAAGAAGTAAAAATTTGTGGTAGACGTAGAGCTTGCTCACGTGAGAAGCGAAGCTTCTAATTACTTTAAGTTAAGCATAAACGACATATAATCGAACAACTTTTTAAAGCTTCGCTTTAACGCGTCAGCAAGCTGCACGCCTACAGGGTATTTAAAACACCGAGTTCAATTTTATGGCTGTGTTGTAGACGTAGATCTTGCTCACGTAAGAAGCGAAGCTTCTGATTATTTAGAGTTAAGTATAATCGACATATAATCAAACAACTTTTTAAAGCTTCGCTTTCACGCGCCAGCAAGCTGTCCGCCTACAGAGAATTCATAGCACCGAGTTCAATTTTGTGGCTGTGTTGTAGCCGTCGAGCTTGCTCACGTGAGAAGCGCTGCTTCTAATTACTTTAAACTAAGCATAAACGACATATAATCGAACAACTTTTTAAAGCTTCGCTTTAACGCGCCTACAAGTCAAGCATCAGGCTCTTTGTACATCAAACGCTATTACGTCTTTAATTTTTTCTTTATTTGTTGCGAGCATTACCAATCTATCAATCCCCAAAGCAACACCAGCGCACTGTGGTAATCCATGCTCCAGCGCTTTAATTAAACGCGTATCCATTGGCACTTGCTTTAAACCATTTTCTGCGCGGTATGTGTTATCTTCATTAAAACGTTTAGCTTGCTCACTGGCATTTGTGAGTTCGTTAAAGCCGTTAGCCAATTCCATATTTTTGTAATAAAGCTCAAAGCGCCCTGCTACGCGTGCATCATGTTCACAAATTTGTGCAAGTGCCGCTTGAGAAGCTGGAAAATGATAAACAAAACACGGTTTTTCTTGTCCTATTGTTGGCTCCACTTTCATACAAAATAATAATTGCAGTAAGGTATCTTTATGCGTTTCATTTTGGGCTATATCAGCAAACCCCTGCTTACACGCTAGTTGCTTTAATTGCTCTATGCTTGCTGTTAAAGGATCGAGGCCGAGTGCTTGTTCAAACGCTTGCTGATAAGTAAGTCTAGTTGCAGGCTCGACACCTAAAACAAGTTGCATTAACTCATCCATTTCATCCATAAGTGTAAATTCATCAAAGCCTGGGCGATACCATTCCAGCATAGTAAATTCAGGATTATGATGGCTACCCGCTTCTTCATTTCTAAATGCTTTACAAAGCTGAAAAATAGCGCCTGAGCCTGCTGCTAACAAGCGTTTCATGGCAAACTCTGGAGATGTTTGTAAAAACAGAGGAAGCCCACCAGCATGCCCTGGACCTACAAATTTGGTATTAAAACTAGCTAAGTGCACATCGGTTACACTGGCAGCACTTAAGCTTGGCGTTTCTACTTCTAAAACATCACGTACATAAAAAAAATCACGGATGCTACGTAATATCGATGCGCGTTGTTTTAGTGTTTCAATGCTTGCGCTTGGGGCCCAAAGATCTGCTGACATATTTTCTCCAAAAAAAAATCCCAGCGTAAGCTGGGATTTTATAAACAATGTTAAAGCTTACTTAACACGGCTTACATATTCACCGTTACGAGTGTCTACTTTAATTACTTCGCCAATTTGTACAAATAATGGAACTCGTACCACAGCGCCTGTGCTAAGCGTTGCTGGTTTACCACCAGTACCCGCTGTATCGCCTTTAAGGCCAGGATCTGTTTCAGTGATCTCAAGCTCAACAAAGTTAGGTGGTGTAACAGCAATAGGGCTGCCGTTCCATAATGTAATTGTGCATAAATCATTTTCAACTAACCATTTTACTGAATCGCCTAGTGCTTTTTCGTCAGCAGCAATTTGCTCAAATGTTTCGTTGTTCATGAAATGCCAAAATTCGCCGTCTGTGTATAGATACGCTAAATCAGTATCCATTACATCAGCACCTTCAACTGATTCACCCGATTTAAAGGTTTTTTCAAGCACCTTACCAGAGATAAGTTTACGGATACGAACACGGTTAAACGCCTGGCCTTTACCAGGTTTTACCATTTCATTTTCTAAGATACTGCAAGGCTCGCCGTCCATCATAATTTTTAGGCCGCCCTTGAACTCGTTGGTGCTATAATTCGCCATCGTTTCCTCTATTTATATTTTTTCGAGTAATCTACATGCCAATGATACAAAGAAATGAAGCAAATTTGCATAAAAACTGGCAAAAAGAATTAGCAAATGTAGTTACCTGCCCAAAAACCTTGCTTGAAATGGTCGGTTTATCGAGCCAAGTCCATGAAAACGACCTAAAAGCCCGTAGTTTATTTCCGGTACGCGTGCCTATCCCTTTTATAAAAAAAATACGCAAAGGCGATCCAAACGATCCTCTTTTGCTACAAGTTATGCCACGCCATCAAGAATTTTTGACTAAATCGGGTTTTAATAAGGATCCCCTACTTGAGCAAGATAACGACCAACCAGGCGTTTTACATAAGTACAAATCGCGTGTTTTAGTGATGTTTAAAACCGGCTGTGCTGTAAATTGTCGTTATTGCTTTAGAAGGCATTTTCCGTATCAAGAAAACCAACTCAATAAAAAAAGTCTGCTAGAAACACTGAGCTATATAAAATCAGATACCAATATAAACGAAGTGATTTTAAGTGGTGGCGATCCACTGATGGCCAAAGACGATGCAATAAGCTGGTTTTTGGATGAGCTTGAGCAATTACCACAAATAAAACGAATGCGAATTCATAGCCGTCTGCCAGTAGTTATACCGGCGCGAGTTACCGATGAGTTATGTGAGAGATTAGCAAAATCGCCATTAAAAATTATTTTTATTAATCACATAAACCACGCCAACGAAATAGACGCTGATTTTAAAGCTGCCATGCAAAAGCTTAAACAAGCAAACGTAACGCTTCTAAACCAAGCTGTAATTTTAAAAGATGTGAACGATACGCTCGATGCGCAAATAAATTTAAGCGAAGCGTTATTTGACGCAGACGTATTGCCGTATTATTTGTATTTGCTAGATAAAGTTGAAGGGGCCAGCCACTTTGATATTAATGAAGCGCAAGCAATTGAAATAATGGCAGAGCTATTAAAAGCTCTGCCTGGATTTTTAGTGCCTAAATTAGTAAGAGAAATCGGTGGTCAAAAAAGCAAAACACCTATCGATCTTAAGCTAATTTAAAACAGCATTTAAACGTATATATTTACGTTGTTACCCAATGATGCTGTTACCGATTTAGCCGGTGTTTGCGCACTTGACGATTGTGCAGCACCTTCAATAAGTGCAAGAGCCGCCGCGCCATCTGCTAATTGCTGCTTTTTAGATAAAGCAGCGCTGTAAAGCTCACTGCCTTGGCCTGAGCCAGAAACAGCGGGTAAACTTGTGCCTGATATATTCATATAACAAACCTGACTTTTAAATGTAATCCAAGTATTATGTCGGCAATGCAGTGCAAAGCTTTAGGAAAACCATGGATTCTATTATTGAACAACTCAATGCCAACTTAAAAATTGTTTACCGTCAGGCACTTGATGCTGACAAAAAACTCGACGAGCTTCAACAGCAAGGTCACGGTAAGTTTAAAGCCTTATTTACTGCCGATTCAGGCTTTAGCTTTGAAGCTAAACGTTTTAAGCCTTACGTACTCGACGTAGCCGCTGATGTTGAAAGCTTATCTAACGATGGTTTTGAAGAAGAAAAACTGAAAACAACCGTTATTAAGTTACAACAAATACTCACGTTGTTAGCTACTTTTAAGTAAAGCTTAAAAATAAAAATGCCGCTATTTAGCGGCATTTTTATTTTCAGTTAATCTAAACTTGGTAATATTTGTTCACCAAACCACTCTGTTAGTAAGCGTTTTTCGTAATAAAATGATTCGTCGCGGCCCATTTTAATTTTATCCATAAAGCCCATATCTTTAAGCTCCACATCAGTATCTTTACTTAGCACTGTACCGTCGTTATCGGTTAACGAATAATTTAGCTTAATGCGTGGAAAATAAATTGGTTTTACTACACGAATTTCGTCCACACCGCCATAACGCACATCACCTGCTAAATCTAAATCTGTAAACTCTACGTTTAATTTATAATCTTTTGGCAATTGCTCGGCTAGTTTAGCCATATGCTTTTCGAAACTTGCTGCCACACTTTTGTGATATGAGCTCTTTGTTTGGTTTGACGCTCGCACATCACGATAATCATTAAAGTCATGCCATTTAACAACAGACTCACCAGCATGGGCAAGCGCAGGTAATGCGATACACATTGTTGTTGCTATTTTTTTAACTAAATTCATATCTTTCTCCAAAGAGGTAGACCAATCACAAAAGTGTAGATTGGAGTAAACCTAGCATTAGCTATTACTAGACTCATTTTAGCACTTGTTTATTAACTATAACTTAATCTTACGTATAAAGTGTTACTTGTACTGAGTAAAATGTAATCAAAAGTACTTAATTTACCGTTATTAAAAAAAGATGTTATTTAAACTATAGAAATTACAGATAAAGCATGTAAATCACCTCTATTTATGGTGAAATTAACTCAATTGATAAAAGGTACCCACGGAGCTTTCATGACTATTTTAGTAACCGGTGGCGCTGGCTATATTGGCTCGCACACTGTTTTAGAACTTTTACAGCAAGGTAACGATGTTGTTGTTATTGATAATTTAAGTAACTCATCACAAGAATCACTTGCGCGCGTAAAGAATATTACAGGCAAAGAGGCCACTTTTTACCAAGGCGATATTCTCGATAAATTCTTTTTAGATTCAGTATTTGCAAAACACACGGTTGATAGTGTTATACATTTTGCGGGCTTAAAATCAGTGGGCGAGTCGGTTGCAAAGCCCATTGAGTACTATCAAAACAATGTACAAGGTACGCTTACGCTTGTTGACGCAATGCGCGATGCTGGTGTATTTAAATTAGTATTTAGCTCGTCAGCCACAGTATACGGCGACCCTGCAAGCTTACCAATTAAAGAAGACTTTCCTGTAGGCGGTACTACTAACCCGTACGGCACATCTAAGCTGATGGTTGAGATGATGCTACAAGATATCGCCAAATCAGATGAGCGCTTTGCGTTTGCTATTTTGCGTTACTTTAACCCAGTGGGTGCACATGAGTCGGGCTTAATTGGTGAAGATCCTAATGGTATTCCAAACAACCTTTTACCGTTTATCGCACAAGTAGCGGTAGGTAAATTAAAGCAACTCGCTGTATTTGGTGATGACTACGACACAGTTGATGGCACAGGTGTACGCGACTATATACACGTTGTAGATTTAGCTATTGGTCATTTAAAAGCGCTTGATAAAATTGCCAGCAGCACGGGTGCATTAGTTTATAACCTAGGTACTGGTAACGGTTACTCTGTACTACAAATGGTTAATGCATTTATTAAAGCAAGCGATCAAGCTGTACCCTATCAGGTTTCACCTCGCCGCCCTGGTGATATTGCAGCGTGTTATGCAGCGCCAGAAAAAGCACTTAATGAACTTGGCTGGGAAGCAGTGCGCGGTATTGATGAAATGATGCAAGATACATGGCGTTGGCAGTCAAATAACCCTAACGGTTATAAGGGTTAAGTAAAACAAGCTCCGCGCTTACAATAAGTGCGCGGTATAAAACCGCGCCTACAGAGTATTTTAAATACCGAGTTCAATTTTATAGCTGTGTTGTAGGCGTAGAGCGCAGCTTTTAATATTTAAAACTGATTGTTACTTACTTTTGGCTTCTCTAAAGCGCAGCGCCCTCTTAGCCTCTTTGTGAATAAATTACTTAAAA
>NZ_WTKS01000030.1:0-10163 GCF_011378625.1 Pseudoalteromonas sp. c7(2019)
CCTTCGGGTTATGAGCCCGACGAGCTACCAGACTGCTCCATCCCGCGCCTGAAATTTGTAGACTTGTTTAAAGTTGCTTACATTACAACTTGGCTTCCAATTAAAGAATTGGTTGCGGGAGCCGGATTTGAACCGACGACCTTCGGGTTATGAGCCCGACGAGCTACCAGACTGCTCCATCCCGCGCCTGTATATTTTAAGTCTATCGACTACTTTATTTTATCTCTTAAGCTAGAGTTTACAGTAACCAAATCTTATAAAAAATTGGTTGCGGGAGCCGGATTTGAACCGACGACCTTCGGGTTATGAGCCCGACGAGCTACCAGACTGCTCCATCCCGCGCCTGTAATTTCTTTAAAACATTTTCGTAATATTTACGAGCCTGCCTTGAAGAGAGCGCTACTATATAGGAATAAACATTTAATGCAAGGCCTAAACTAATTAAAGTTGTTCAACCGAACAAAAAGCAATCAAATTGCTATTCTGCGCTCAACCTTTGATGCGGATTAATCATTTTTTGCCATTCCCAGTCTGGATGCCCCATCACTATAAAGTCAGGGTTCTCAGTACTCTCGCGTTGGTTGTACGTTAGCGGGTTAAATTCTGCATCGGTAATACAACCACCGGCTTCTTCAACAATAACTTGTGAAGCACCTGTATCCCACTCTCCCGTTGGACCAATTCTTAAAAAACAATCTGCTTTGCCTTCTGCAACAGTACAAGCTTTTAATGAGCACGAGCCAATAGCAATAGTTGTAAACTGACTATTTAAATACTGACTCACCGCTTCTATTTTTTGGCGGCGGCTCACTGCAAGCGTCAAGTTCTCTGGCGGCGCTACAGATATTTGCTTATCAATTGAGTTTTCACGTTTAAAGGCACCATTTTTAGCTGTAGCAAAATAAGTCACACCTTTTGCAGGCCAATGAATAACTCCAAGCACAGGATGATTATTTTCAATCAATGCAATGTTTACTGCAAAGTCGCCACTTTCTAAAATAAATTCGCCTGTACCATCCATCGGATCGAGCAACCAATAGCGCTGCCAGTCCTGTCTGTCGGCGAGTGCAGGTATAGGTGTTTCTTCCGACATAATTGGGATATCGGGCGCTAAGACTTTTAATCCAGCAACCAGTACGTCATTTGCTGCTAAGTCAGCTTTGGTAACAGGCGTATTATCTGATTTCTCTTGTTGGCCAATATCGCCTTTTTTATAAATGGCCATAATTGCATCGCCAGCACGCTCAGCTAATTCGATACACGGTTCGATTAATTTATTCATCGGCAGCTCCAGACGCTAAATACTTATCTAATAATAGCAAAGCTGCAACACTGCGTGCTTCGGTAAAATCTTCTTGGTCTAATAATGACTGCCACTGAGTTAATGGCCACTTAACAACAACAAGCGGCTCTGGTTCGTCGCCAATAAGGGTTTGTGGGTATAATTGCTTAGCAAATAAAATATGCATAGTGGCATTAAAGTAACTCGGCGCCATTGTTACTGTTCTTAATGGTTTAAAATACTCAGCACCAAAGCCAATTTCTTCTTTAAGCTCTCTGTTAGCAGCTTGCTCTGGCGTTTCGCCCGGATCGATTAAGCCTTTAGGAAAACCTAACTGGTAATCGTTTGTGCCCGCACAGTATTCACGTACAAGTAGTAATTCGTTGTCTGCACTTAACGGAACAATCATCACTGCTCCCCGGCCACCGCCGCGAATTCGCTCATACTGGCGCTCTTCGTTATTAGAAAACTTTAGCTCTAAAGACTCCACAGTAAACAGGCGGCTTTTAGCGACAACATTGTTACTGAGGATTTGTGGTGGTGTTGGGTGCTTTTTCTGTGTCATTGGCGTTAATTTGCTATCATGGCAGTTAGTTCAATAATAAACCTTATAAGTTGAAATTCCTATGTTAAATTGGTCAAAAATCGATACCGTTTTGCTCGACATGGATGGAACATTACTCGATTTACATTACGACAGTCATTTTTGGCTTAACGTTATTCCTGCGCAACACGCATTAGCAAGGGGCATTAGCCTAGATGCAGCTAAAGCAGATATTTTAAAACGCTATCAAGCTGTGAGCGGTCAAATACAGTGGTATTGTTTAGATTATTGGGAGCAGCAATTAAGCTTGCCTATAATGGAGCTTAAACGAGAGTCTCAGCATTTAATTAAAATGCGCGAAGACGTACCTCATTTTTTAACTGAGCTTAAAAAAGCAGGCAAAGAGTTAATTTTACTTACCAACGCCCACCCTGAGAGTGTCATGCTTAAATTTGAGCATACAGCGATTGATAACTACCTAGATGGCGTAGTGTCGACTCATGAATATGGAGTAAGTAAAGAGCAACAAAGTTTGTGGCACCAAGTACAAAAAGACTTAGGATTTAATAAGCAGCGCACTTTGTTTGTAGATGACAGTGTGCCGGTTTTGAATGCCGCACGAGAATACGGCATTGAGCACTTACTTGCAGTTGCTAACCCAGATAGCCAACAACCACATAACGAAATAGCCGATTACCTAAGTGTTACCGACTATCGTAAGATTATCTAACTCAACTTACGTGACTTAAATTTTTGGGTAACGCGCTTCTAGCCCTTGATATACTAACTTTGCAAAATCTGCATGTTCTGTATCAAGGCTTTTAACTACTTCAACTAAATGCTCGTTATCTTCTTGCCCATTCCATTCTTTAATATAGCTACCATCTTTGTAACCGTGATCTTGGCGGAAAAAGTTTAACGTATTTTTACCTACGTAGCCGCGATATAAATCATCAATATCCATACCCATTTGCGCCATACAGCCGGCAAAGGCACCTGCATTAAACGTTTTATCTGCAACTGCAGAAGCCGCTAATATCTCTAGTGTTTGTTTAAAGTCATCAGCTTGTTGAGCATTACTAAGCTCAGTTTCAAGTTGCTTTGCTAAGTCTTCGTAGCTAGTTTCGCCGTCAATTCTAAGCGATAGACCAAAATGAAAAATATCAACCAACTCTAAAATAACTTGTTCAGTATCTGGTGTTTGTTTTTTCCACCATTTCCAACCATGATGATCCAACATTTCAGCACACTCAACCCAAATAGCGCGGTACCATTCAAACCCTTGAGTAAACCATTGCTCATGTACTTTAGTATTCATGGCGTTTTGCATTTCTAGCATCACTACTAGCTTGTTTAAATTGGCAGACATATCAGTTCCTGTCGTTTTGATTGGCGTAATGTTCGTTGGTGTAATAATACAGATAAAATGCTGATTGTGCATTGCTGTATATTTTTATTAGTGTGCTAGTTATGTTTATCGTGACGTCGTAAACTCATGCCATGAATCAATTAAATCAATGAAATCTTCAAAGCCACAACCACTACTTAAGCCATTTTCTTCAAGCGCTAAATCGTCATCTTGATACGCTATTAGGTCTTCGCTGTCTTGATGAAGCGCATGGGCTTCAAATAATGCTTCGTCTTTCGTTAATATTAAATCTATTTCTTGGCCTTTTAGCGTTAGCGGCTCATAGCTTGAACTCACCGATGCAATAAGCGCTTGCACCATGGCTACTTTGTCTTTGCCTATTTCTTCGTTTAGCCAGCGACCAATAATAGCGTGTTCACTGCTTATTTTAATACGTAGCCCACTAATAGGGTCGCGAATAAATTGATATTCCATAGGGTTTGCCTGTAAATCTTTAATTGCGTAATTATATACGTAAACGCCCGTAAACCACAGGACATATAAAGTAAAATAGCGCCACATGGGCGCTATTTTACTCAACTTGAAAACCGTTAACTTCGCGATCTATAACGCGCTGCGTCAATAATCGACCATAAGTAAATAATAGGCACAAGTACAAAGCCTACAAGCACATAAATTAGTGCGTAACTTATTATAATAGCGAGTGCAAAAAATATAGCCGCTAAAATACGCCCTTGCACTAACTGCCCTAAACCAGGAAAAAATATATTACATAATGCTGCGATTACGTTACCGCCAGAACCTTGATCTGCCATACTAACCTCTGTATTTATTTGATTTTATAATTATTTACTTACACACTCTATGCCAATTTATTAAAGCTTACAAATCAAATAGTTAAATTAGTCTAGATTTAGAGAGTTAGTAAATTTTGCTAACTTTAGGTCAAATTAGCAATTTTTGTTATGTGTTTGCACTTTTCTATTCGCTCAATTAATTAGCAAGTTACTCGTTTTGAACACTATTTTATAAATAGCTGTTTATAAAAACAGTATTTTATTTAGCCTAACAAAAACACCTGTTATACTGGCCACAATATTGATTAAAAAGGCGTAACGATGGACGTTTCACAATTACTCGATGGCTTAAATGACAAACAACGCGATGCCGTTGCAGCCCCACTACAAAACATGCTGGTATTAGCAGGTGCTGGGTCTGGTAAAACACGAGTGTTAGTTCATCGTATTGCGTGGCTTATGCAAGTTGAGCAAGCCTCCGCTTACAGTATTTTTGCAGTTACTTTTACTAATAAAGCCGCTAAAGAAATGCGTGGCCGCGTTGAAGAAACACTAAAAGCGCCTGTAGGTGGTATGTGGATTGGTACTTTCCATGGTTTATCGCATCGTATTTTACGTGCTCATCACCGTGAAGCTAATTTACCAGAAGCCTTTCAAATTTTAGACTCTGACGATCAGCTTCGGATGATCAAGCGCTTATTAAAATCGATGAATATTGATGATAAAAAATGGCCCGCTAAGCAATTTGGCTGGTACATAAGCGCCAAAAAAGATGAAGCACTTCGCCCTAAAGATATTCAAGCATACGATATTAATGAGCAAATGATGCTGCGTGTTTATGCCGCCTATCAAGAGGCCTGTGATAGAGCGGGCCTAGTTGATTTTGCTGAAATATTACTACGCAGCTACGAAGTGTTAAAAAATAACCCTACGTTACTGCGTCATTATCAGCAACGCTTTGCGCATATGCTCGTAGACGAGTTCCAAGATACAAATACCATTCAATATGCTTGGTTAAAATTACTTGCTGGCGATACTAACAGCATTATGATTGTAGGCGACGATGACCAAAGCATTTATGGTTGGCGTGGTGCTAGAATCGAAAACATTAAACGTTTTTTAACTGACTTTAGCGCAGAAACCATTCGTCTTGAACAAAACTACCGCTCAACAGCGACTATTTTGAAAGCGTCTAACGCATTAATTCAAAATAACTCAGAACGTATGGGTAAAAGCTTGTGGACCGACGGTAACGACGGCGAGCCAATCTCTATTTATGCAGCATTTAATGAGTTAGACGAAGCACGCTTTGTAAGTAGCAAACTACGAAGCTGGTTAAATGCAGGTAATGCCCTACAAGATGCCGCAATTTTATACCGTAGTAACGCGCAATCTCGTGTACTCGAGGAGGCCATGCTGCAAGAAGGCTTAAAATACCGTATTTATGGTGGTATGCGATTCTTCGAACGACAAGAAATTAAAGATGCGTTGTCGTACTTACGTCTAGTGGGTAATCGTCAAGACGATGCCGCGTTTGAACGTGTAATTAATACGCCAGCACGCGGTATTGGTGATAAAACATTGAGCCATATACGTGATTGTGCACGAGCAGAATCATTACCGCTTTGGTATGCCGCAAAAGCAATTGTAGAACAACAGCATTTATCTGGTCGTGCTTCTGGTGCAGTAAGTAAGTTTGTAGAACTAGTTGAACAAATAGAAGATAAAATTAGCGATCTAACTTTGCATGAGCAAGCCAAGTACACAATTCAAACCTCAGGCTTGATGGCAATGTACCAAGCTGAAAAAGGTGAAAAAGGCCGTGCTCGCGTAGAAAACTTAGAAGAACTAATTAGCGCATGTGACCAGTACGAACTTCCTGAAGACGAAGAATACAGCTCGCCTTTACAAGGCTTTTTAGCACATACATCACTTGAGTCAGGTGAAGGGCAGGCAGAAGAACACGAAGACGCTGTTCAAATGATGACACTTCACTCAGCTAAAGGCTTAGAGTTTCCGTTAGTGTTTATGGTGGGCGTAGAAGAAGGCATGTTCCCTTCTCAGCAAAGTAACGAAGAGTCGGGTCGCTTAGAAGAAGAGCGCCGCCTTTGTTATGTAGGCATGACACGAGCAATGGATAAGTTATACATTAGCCATGCTGAGAGTCGCCGCTTATACGGGCAAGAAAAATACCATAGCCCATCACGCTTTTTACGCGAAATACCTGAGGACTGCGTAGAAGAAATCCGTATTAAAACACAGGTTTCTCGCCCGCCTGCCGCCGGGCGTTTTAGCGCATCAGTTAGTCATGCCGCATTTGAAGACAGTGGCTTTAACTTAGGACAACGAGTTTTGCATGCTAAGTTTGGTGTTGGTACCGTACTTAATTACGAAGGCAGTGGCGCGCAATCTCGCGTACAAGTTAACTTTGACGACCTTGGCAGTAAATGGTTAGTAACGGCCTATGCACGATTACAAGCTGTATAAAGCTCACCTAAATGAGTTAGAACAACAACTAGCTGGCGCGTATCATCGTCAGCTAGTGTTGATTACGGGCAGCCCTGCTTGGTGTTATGAATTACTTAACTCATTAATAGATGAAAACAATACACTTGTTGTATCAAAGCAGTGCGCGATTAAAAATTCGTACTGGCCTACTCGCACTCACCAAATTTTAGGGCAAGAATTTGCTCATGCTGTTTACAATGGTTTTAGTGGTTTACACCCTGATAAACTTGCAGCACTTACCGGCACCGTTAAAGCAGGCGGTATACTGTTTTTATTACTGCCCGAATTAAATGATTTAGCCTCTTGGCAAGACCCCTCATTAAGTACAGTGCAATCACACGGTCAGAGTATTGACTACAGTTTATTTAATCAACGTTTCGCGGCTATTATTAAGCAATTACCCGCTTTTCATTTTAGTGAAAAAAATGGCTGTATTAGTAATCTCGTCAGCTCTGTTACGGATAATAAAATTGATTATCTACCACAGCAAAACTGCGTTGAACAAATAGTAAAAGTAGCTAATGGCCGTGCCAACAGACCTTTACTCATTAATGCCGATAGAGGTAGAGGCAAGTCGGCAGCACTTGGCTTAGCTGCCGCAAAATTGACTGATAAAAAAGTAATTATTTGCAGCACTCAGTTTAAAGCGACCCATAGTAGCTTTAAACATTTAGCCAACGAGCTGAGCCTTCAATACAACGCTGAACATAAACAGCTCGCCAACTTGCACTACGTTGCACCTGACGCGTTATTAAATGCATTACCTGAATGCGATTTATTACTCATTGATGAAGCTGCCGCGATCCCTGTACCGTTATTGCTAAAAATGCTAGCTCATTACCCTCGTATAGTCTTTGCAAGTACACTGGTTGGGTATGAGGGCAATGGTAGGGGTTATACCATTCGCTTTAGTAACTATATAAAAGCGCACTATAAAGCCTCTAAAGTTGTAACGCTTGATGAGCCACTGCGTTTTGCTAAACACGATCCCCTCGAGAAGCACATTCGCACCTTGCTTGCACTCGATGCACAATACAAAGAGTTAAGTAGTGAGCAATTAGAGCAGCCAGTTCATAGCGAAATAACTCAGCAATCCCTTGTAAACAATGAGCCTTTACTGCAACAAGTTATTGCCCTGCTTGCATTGGCTCACTATCAAAGTAGTGTAAACGATTTACGCCAACTACTAGACGCACCATCGCAACGAATATTCATCAGCAAAATTAACAATCAATTAGTTGGTGTATGTTTAATCGCAATAGAAGGTGGTTTAAGTGAAGAACTTGCTCTACAGGTTATAAGCGGAGAGCGCCGCCCACAGGGTCATTTAATGGCTCAAACCCTCTCACAACTTAGTTTTAATAATGACTACTTAACACAGTTGAGCGCTCGCGTTGTACGAATAGCGATTGATCCGAGTTCTCACAATATGGGTTTTGGTAAAAAGCTACTTAGCTATTGCGAGTCGCAAGTAAAAAGCCAATGTAGTTGGTTTGGTGCAAGCTTTGGCGCAACAGCGCAGCTACTTAACTTTTGGCAAAAACAAGGGTTTGATACCGTAAAACTGGGATATCAACGCGATAAAAGCACAGCTGAACATTCAGCGCTTGTGGTTAAATGCTTAAGCAACAAAAGTGCAATTATCCAACCTTTGAAAAAGCAGTTTAAAAACGACTTTTTTTATGCTCTTTTAACACATTTTAAAACACTAGATTGGCAACTTGTAAGTATTTTAATTGTAGGATTTAGCGATGAGTTAGTAAGCCCCGAGACTCGCGAACGATTAGCCTTGCTCGTAAACAGTAACTTCACTCAATTTAATATCTCTGCGACTCTCTGGCAGGTAGTGAATCAGTCTCCTTCTTGTATGTCTCAATTAACAGAGTCTGATAAACAACTTTTAATAAAGTTAGTGCTGCAAAATGAATGTAATGAAAAAGTGATTCAACACTTAGGTTTATTAGGAAAAAAGCAGCTTGAGAATCAATTTAAACGTGCCATAAAAAACCTCACTAGTGCCATCTAATAACTCCTAGTTACCTATCTCTATTAAATCTTACCCTTCTTTAAGCTATTTATTTAATTTGTTCTATCCTTAAAGCATTAACAGGTAAATTAAGATAAAGGCATGGAATTAATAAACTTTAAAGTGGGCTGCAAAACAATTTCACTTAAAATACTCGATATTTTATTAACAGAGCGCTTTGACAATAATCTAACAACTTTACCCAACAATAATAAAAGCTTTATTGGTGTTAAAGATTATATGGATATACCAACGCCTGTGTTTGATTTAGGTATTATTTTAAATAATATCTCAACCGAACAAAGTAATGCGCATGTACTAAAACAACTAAGAACATGGCAAGAAAAACTATTAAACTGGTTCAATACCCTTCAAAGTACCTTGCTAAATAGCTCGGCTTCTATTTCAAGCAATGATGCAGAACTACAAGATTTTGTTCTGTTTTACAAAGAGTTCAACACCGATAATGAAGACTTAAAACTAACAATGTCTCGACTTAACGAACCTTTCCAATCATTGCTAGAAACGGTAAAAGAAGCTATATCAGCTCATAATCAAAGCGATTATAAACAAGTATCAGCTCTGCTCAAAAAAATTAAGCGTAGTAACCTAATTCAGCTAGAGCGTTTATTCGAATCAGCTAAAGAGCAAATAACCTTAGACTATAAACCTATTATTGTTTTTACCACTAAAGACGGCTTAAACCCACACGTAGGGTTATTGGTAGATAAAGTCGAAGATAATATCGACTATAAAAAAGAAGACATTAAACCACTAGATAAGCTCACTGAGGTTGGTTTTGATCTAGACCCACAAACTAAAAATATGATGCGAGGATTAATCAAGCTTTCACAAAAGCACAGTGTATTAATTGATCCAAGCGTAATATTTAAACCAACACAACTAGAAGAATCTGAAAGTGAAGAAACTCAAGCTTACGGACTATTTTAAATAGTCTTTAGATTTGGTTATAAACTTTAGCACTGAAGTAAGGAGCTATTCTACTCGACTTGTACATTTAGATAAATTGGAGAGAAATCGAGTGCGTAATGTTAGTTACTCATATTTCACTTTTCTGCAAACGTAAAAAAGCCCGAATCGTTAGATCCGGGCTCGCTACAATGTGAAGTCGGTGCGCTACGCAGTAGAATGTCATAGTGCCCACAGCAGTAGAAAGTCACGTAGCAAATGCTACTTTATTGGCCGACTGAGATATTGAGGGTTTTGTTGTGATTTTAACGTCAGGAGTCGCGACGCTTGCCCGACCTGCGTGCTAGGTGTTGATGTGAGTGTATGTTAATTGCGCGCATTTTACTTTTCTGCAGACGTAAAAAAGCCCGAATCGTTAGATTCGGGCTTTCTACAATTTGAAGCCTGGTAATGTCCTACTTTCACATAGCAAATGCTACACTATCATCGGCGCTGTTTCGTTTCACTACTGAGTTCGGCATGGGATCAGGTGGGTCCAAAACGCTATTGTCACCAAGCAAATTAGGGCGTTAATTCGTATCACTACGCACTAACTGAATTTGGAAAATATCTGATAATATTTTTTAAGTCTTTCAGTAAATATCTACTTTAGTCATATTAACTTCTTCGCGTGTTTCACTATCACATAAAACGCGTTTGGCGTTGTA
>NZ_WTKS01000031.1:0-8767 GCF_011378625.1 Pseudoalteromonas sp. c7(2019)
GATAAGACACCAAAGCATATAAATTACGAGCTTCGCTCGTCACGCCAGCAAGCAAGCAAGCAGCGCGTCTACAAGTAATTTAACCACAGCGTAAATTTTGGCTGTAGGCGTTTAGCTTGCTCACGCGAAAAGCGCAGCTTTTAATTATTAAAACTGATTGTTACCTACTTTTTGGCTTCTCTAAAGCACAGCGCCCTCTTAAGCTCTTTGTGAATAAGTTACTT
This sequence comes from Pseudoalteromonas sp. c7(2019), assembly GCF_011378625.1. Taxonomy (NCBI): domain Bacteria; kingdom Pseudomonadati; phylum Pseudomonadota; class Gammaproteobacteria; order Alteromonadales; family Pseudoalteromonadaceae; genus Pseudoalteromonas; species Pseudoalteromonas sp. c7(2019). Next base: position 225 of record NZ_WTKS01000031.1, read on the forward strand.
AAAATCTTATTGCACAAAGAGAAGCGAATAAGGAGTAAATGAGAAAACATAAAACATATAAATTACGAGCTTCGCTCGTCACGCCAGCAAGCTGGCCGTCTACAAGTAATTTAACCACAGCGTTAAGTTTTGGCTGTAGGCGTAGAGCTTGCTCACGCGAAAAGCGCAGCTTTTAATTACTTATATCTAATATCCAATATTTAATAACGAGCATCTTCGTTATGTCTGCGCCCACTGCCTTAACAAGTTATGATAAACCCCCGTCAACTGAATAATCTCTGGGCTATCTTCTACTTTGCTGCGCAAACTTTGAATCGACATATCTAAATCAAATAATAAACCACGTTTTTCGTCGCTGTTAATCATGCTCTGTAACCAAAAGAATGAGGCTAATCTGCGCCCACTCGTTACTGGCATTACACGATGTAAACTCGTTGAAGGGTACAACACCATACTGCCTGCTGGCAGCTTTACGCTATGTGAGCCATAAGTGTCTTCAATAACAAGTTCACCGCCCTCATAATCTTCGGGCTCATTAATAAATAAGGTCATTGATACATCTGTACGAATTTTTACTGGCGTACCCGGCACTTGTCTAATTGCATTATCTACGTGCACACCAAACGATTGCCCACCTTGATAACAATTAAAAAGCGGAGGAAAAATTTTTGCAGGAAGTGCAGCCGACATAAACAAATTACTACGCGCAAGAGCTGCCATAATAATGTCGCCAAGCTCTTGGCATTCAGGGCTATTTTCAGGTAGCTGTAAGTTATTTTTTGCTTTGGTTGATTGATGCCCTGCGGTAATACTGCCATCGGCCCACTGGGCTTTAAGCAAAACCTCATGACAATACGCCACTTCTTCTTTCGTTAGTAGCTCTGGAATTTTAACTAGCATGTGCGCCCTCTCACATTTTCATCAAATAATTAAGGGCAGAGTTAACTCTGCCCTTTTATGCCGTACTTATTTTACTCTTAGAAAGAGTAGCTCGCTGTTAAGCTAAACTTACGACCATCACCTGGTACAAAGTGTCCACCACCTAACTGATCAACGTAATCTTTATCACCTAAGTTTTCACCATTAAACTGCAGGCTCAAATCTTTTGATATGTCATACGCAACCATCAGGTCAAAAATAGTATAACCTGGCGCACGAGAGCGTGTTGACGTAGTCCCGTTATAACGCTCACCTACATATTGCGCACCTAAACCAAACGATAATTTATCCGACATATCGTACGTAGTCCAAACACTCGCGCTATTTTTAGGCGTACGTGCAAGCTCGTTACCAATTTGAGTTGCGTCGTCGCCTAATGCTTTAGTTACTTCGCTATCTTGGTAAGTGTATGAAGCAATTACAGTCCACTCTTTAGTAATTAGGCCAGTTGCTGAAAGCTCTAAACCTTGAACGCGCTGCTCACCACCGAGTATTTCGTCACTTGAGCTATCTGCAAATGGGTCATCAGTACGGGCATTGGTTTTTTCAGTACGGAAAAGTGCAGCATTAGTTTGCAGGCGACCATCCATTAGGCTCCATTTAGTTCCTAATTCATAACTGCGGCTTTCTTCTGCGTCTAAATCAGCTGCATTTGAACGCGTAGATACCGTTAGGCTTTCCGCTGATGGATTGAATGAATTACCTGCACCTAAATATACACTGCCGTTTTCTGTAGGTTTATAAACTACAGCTGCATTCCAGCTAAATAAGTCGTCACTTGTAGAAATTAAAGCGCTTGGGTCATTGTAATCGTTGTGATAATCCGTAGTGAAGCTATCAAAGCGAATTCCGCCTGTAACTTCCCATTGCTTGTTAAGTGTCACTGTATCAAATGCATAAATAGCTTGGTTTTTAGCTTTAGCTTCAATGCTTGTACCGTCACGGCCGTACACACCCGTAAATGCAATTGTTGCATCAGGATTATATAAGTCGTTGCGTATTCCATCTTCAATTAGGTTATCAGGCGTAGTTGCAACAAAGTTATGGCGTGTAAACGTTTCATTTGCAAGTTCAACACCCACTACAACATCGTGAGTAAAGCCAGCAAATTCATAGTTACCAATTAAATCAACTTGAAGTGCAGCAAGTGAATTTTCTGTATCACGTGTTTTTTCATCTGCAAAGGTAATGTCAGTGTCTGTTGTAACCGAGAAATAACGCGGTGCAGTTGTTACTGATTCACGTTTTACTTTACCTAAACGACCTTGAACACGTAACGTAGTATTTTGAGAAAAATCATACTCATAACGAGCTGTTGTTGAGTAGGCTTCAATATCTTCGTAATCACGATAAATATTACCGTAAAAGTTATCAAAATTGACAGGAGAAGGTGAGCGCGCGCTATCTGCAAGTTCAGCTACTGGCGTATCGCTGTAAACCCACGGAATGCCGTAATCTGGTAAATTGTCTTGGCGTTGATACTCTAGGTTTAAATCAAAACGGCTGTTTGTACCAAGCCCTGTTGCAAATGCAAACGCAACAGCATTTGTTTCGTTTTCAATATGGTCTCGACCTGCAACATCACCTTTATCAGTAAGAAGGTTTATACGTAGTGCGCTTGTGTCGTTTACTTGAATGTTAGTATCAAAACGACCACGGTAATCGTTTTCTGTGCCTAAACGTAGCGAAACGTCGTTAAAGCTGTCTAACTTCGCCTTTTTACTTTCTAAATTAACACTACCACCTGTTGCGCCACGACCAGAAACTGCTGAGCCTGGGCCTTTTGCAACTTCAACGGCTTCAATGTTGTAAATATCACGTGTATAACCTGCAACATCACGAATACCATCTACAAAAATATCATTTGTAGCACTAAAACCACGAATCGACATGCTATCGCCAGTAGGTGAACCACCCTCACCTGCTGCTAAAGAAATACCTGAAACATTACGCAAAGCATCACGTAAGCTATCTACGTTTCTATCTTTCATTACCGCTTGGTTGATTACTGTTACCGTTTTAGCTGTATCGAGTAGCGGTTGAGTGTATTTATGCGACGTTGATTTTTCAACAACATAGCTAGACTCAGTTACCGTTTGTGCTTTTACTACAGCCAGCTCTTGAACATCTTGTGCACTTGCCCAAGTTGAAAGCGTTGCTGTAACAACCGCTGCAATTGGCTTCACGTAGGTATTTACTTTATTCGATGGCTTACTCATGGTTACTCCGTAGTTTTTATTAAGCACTTAACTATTGTTAATTTAAGGTACATATTTAATTTCGGCGAAATCCTACCACCCAAACAACGCAATGTAAACGATAACTGTTATCAATTGCATTGTTATGTGAATTCCTATATTGTATACACACTCAAAAATTAACAGTAATTACGTCCCTGTAATTGCTTGTCGTAACTTTCAGGATTGTTGTTAAGTAATGCGAAGCTTAATTAAACCAATTAGCGTAGTTATCGCGCTTTGTAGCACCATGGCAGTAAAGGCCGACACTGTTAGTGAGCTAGAACAACTCGTTAATAAATGGCTACAAATAGAAAATCAAAACACAGAATTAAATACTCATTGGCTTGAACAAAAAAGCAGCATGGAGCAAACCTTAACGCTTCTAAATGCTGAGCAGCAGCAACTTAGCGAGCTTAATCAGCGTAGAAAAAAAAGCACCAGTGAGCTTGCCCAAAAACGCGAACAACTTGTTACTAAGCAATCAGAACTTGAAAATGATCAACAGCAATTAAATGATCAACTAGCACGTATCTCTCAGCAATTACTTTCATTACAAGTGCAATTACCCCCGCCACTTTTAAGTAGTTGGAAAAACACTGGTGATTTAAGCGACTCACAGCTCAGTACAACTGACAAATTACAAACAGCGCTAAAAATGCTGACTCTACTTAATGATTTTCAGCAACGTATTTCAATTCACGAAATGGCTATTAAGCATCCTGACGGGCAAGAAATATGGGTAAAGCAGCTTTATTTAGGTGCAGCACAAGCATGGTTTGTAAGCGAAGATTTAAGTTACGTAGGTATTGGTTTTCCAAGTGACTTAGGTTGGCAGTGGGAGTTTGACCCAAGCATTAATGCTGAGCAAGTTGCACTGGGTATTGCGGTACAGCAAAAAAAGCGCGCTGCTGATTGGGTAACACTCCCAATATTAAGTTATGTAAATAAAAACCAGCAAGGGGCTAAATAATGGCTACTAACAGCATAATTAAAGTATTTAGCGCCACAGTGTTACTTTTAAGTGCAAATGTTTCTTTTGCAGCTAGCAGTGATGATGCTAAACAAAGTATTTTAAGTGATATTAAAACAGCGCAACGTACTCTAAATAAAACTCAAAATAGTATTTCAAAAGAGCAAGCTACCCTTGCAAAGCAAATTTTTACCAAGCAGCAATCGCTCAGTAAATTACGCGAACAAGCCGCAGTTAATCGCCGCCTAGCTGACGAAAACACATTAAGCCTCGATCAGTTACAAACCCGATTAGACACTTGGCAACAGCAACAGCAATATCAATTAAACTTACTTAGCCGTTTTGTGCGCCAAAATACCAACAATAATGCAGGCAATGGTTCAGGCAATAACAACGCGACTAATAATCAGAACGAGTTATTAAGCCGCGTTATATCGCAAATTAATAATCAAGAACAGGCACTTTATCCACAGTTTAAAAAACAATCGGTTGTGCTAAGTAATGGCGAATTAAGCCAAGCTAATACCCTTCAAGTCGGGCCTGTTGCATGGTTTAGTACGCAAACACCTAAACTTATGGGTTTATTAAATTTGGATGATGAATCTAATGCATTAAAAGTAGCGTTAGTACAATCAACAAGTGACGATAACCCACTCGATAATACTTTAAAGCAAAACGGTGTAGGCTCAACATTACTTACTTTTGATCCTAGTTTAACGCACTTAGTGACTAGCCAAGCCCAACAAGAAAGTCCGCTTGAACACCTAGAAAAAGGCGGCTTGTGGGCTATCCCTATTATTTTATTTGCCTGCTTTGCACTAACCATTGCGCTATTAAAAGCCGCACAGCTACTACGTTTAAGTAAAATTAAAATGCACTCTCAAATGCAATTACAGCAATTTTTTAAAGCTGAAAATAGCAATGAATTTGCAGGCATGCAGCAGCAGTTATTTAACTTAACGCTGCAAAGCGAAAAAGGCCAAGTACGAGACGATCAATTATTTAATCAGTTAATTCACGATAAGCATAAACTCGATAACTTTATTGGCGCTATTGCCGTTACAGCTGCAGTAGCTCCACTACTTGGCTTGTTAGGTACTGTTAGCGGCATGATCGAAACATTTAAAATGATGACCTTGTTTGGCTCAGGTGACCCAGAAGTTGTATCGGGCGGTATTGCACAAGCACTTATAACAACCGAATTGGGTTTAGTCGTTGCCATCCCTGCATTGGTATTAAATGCATTGCTATCACGTAAAGCAAAAGCGTACTACAGCCAACTAGAAGGCTTTGCATTACAGCTTAGTCAACTAGAAAAAGGAGAAACCAATGTTTGAAAAAATCGTTAGTAACCCTATTTGCTGGTGTATTCTTTTACTCGCTTTATTTGTATACCAGCTGATTTTTCATGACTTACTGCACCTTAAACAATACCAAGCGCAGCGCAAAGGCTACTGGCAAGAGGTAAGCTCTATTTTAACTGCCGCTCTTCCGCTACTTGGTTTATTAGGCACCATTGTTGGTTTGCTTGATACATTTAAAGTAATGGCGCTGGGCCATAACGAGTTAATGAGTGACGCCATTGGTGATGCATTACTAACAACTCAATTGGGCCTTGTGTGCGCTATTCCCGCGTGGTTAATGCAAGCTTACTTAGCGTATTCGCAGCGTAATCCTAAATTACATACGTTAAGTAAGCAGTTAGGGTAACACTATGCAATCACGTTTAAAGCACAAGCTAGAGCAAGAAGCGGGGCAACATATAGATATGTCGCCACTACTTGATGTGGTATTTATATTGCTAATATTTTTTATTGTTACAACCGTATTTGTACGCGAAAGCGGCGTTGAAGTTGATAAACCACAAGCCGTATCGGCCAGTCGCCTTGAGCAGCAAGTTATATTTTTAGCAATAACCGACAACCAACAAGTATTTTTTGATGGTAGCCAAATTGGTGTTGCTGGCGTGCGTAGTAGTGTCGAGCAAATGTTAAAACAGCAACAACGCCCTGTGGTTATTCAAGCTGATAAAACAGTACCTACAGAGTTACTTGTTCAAGTAATTGACGAAGCAAAGCTGGCAGGCGCGGCGCAAGTTAACTTAGCTACGAAGCAATAATATGCACACGATTGACTCGCCTCAAAAAACAAAAAACAATCGCCATCCACTTTTTGCATTTGGCCTTAGCCTAATTGTACTTAGTGCTGCATTACTGCTTTTATGGCTTGGGCAACTTGCAGAGCATCATATACAAGACAAAGTGGTTGTACGTGAGATTGCCATGGTGGCACTGCCACCTCCTCCTCCGCCATCAATATCGCAACAGCAAACAAGTGAGCCAATGCAAAGCTTAGCGGTAGAAGGTGCAGGCGCGTCTATTCAAGCCGTAAAAATTAAGATCAACAGCAATTTAAGTATTGTAAAACCCGATACACCTAGCGTAAAAGTAAGCGCGCCACAATGGCAATCAATGAGTGTAAATTGGGATGCATTTAGCTTAAATCAGCTCGATGGTCTCCCCTCTTTGCTTACTCCCGTCAAGGCCGTTTTACCAAAAAGCTTAACCCGCCGAGGTGTTGATGTATTTACTGTAAAACTCGATGTATTTATTGATGAAAGTGGCAAGGTAAGTTTAATTGAGGTAGTACAAAATCCTTACCCTGAACTTAAACCAGCTATAGACAAAATTATTAAACAAAGCCGCTTTAGTGCACCTAAAAAAGAAGGTGAAACCGTACGCGCTCGCTTTATTTGGCCAATCGAATTTAAACCTTAAGCCTATTAAAATGAAAAACATGAATATATTTAAAACGCTAAAACCATTAACTCGCGCAGTTATCACTACTTTAATGTGCTCATTCCCTTTATTAGGTGTAACTAGCGTGCATGCTAGTGCTGCTAGTACGCCATTAAAAAGTGCGCCACTAAAAGTAACTTTATCGCCTAGCGATCCAACATGGCAGTTGGCTATAAATAATAAATTACTAGGCCCTACAGAGGTCCTTATTGAGCCGCCCGAGCGCGGTTTTGCTCGCCAAGTACAACCACTATTGCAAGCTGGTAATTACAGTGAAGTCGCTGCGCTATTTAAAGGCCGTGATATAAGCGAAGATAGCACTGCTTTAAACTTATTGCGTGCACAAGTACTGCTTTCAACAAAAGACTTTAACAACGCTGAACTAGCTTACTTGGCGTGTTTAAAAGCCTCACCTGATTTAGTAAAAGCACACCAAGGTTTGAGCCTTTTATACATGCAACAAGCAAAGTATGACAAAGCACAAACACACCTAGTTCATAGTATTGAGCTTGGCCAAGCTGATGCACAAAGTTATGCGCAACTTGCTTATATACACGTGCAGCATAGCCAACCTTGGAGCGCAGTAGCGGCGTACCGCCAAGCGCTGATGCTAGCGCCAGAAACAAGCCAATATCAACAAGGGCTATTGTTTGCGTTAATTGAATCGGGTGATTTAAGTCAGGCAAATGCATTATTAAAAGAATTACTCAATAAAACCCCTGATAAAGCTGAACTTTGGTTGCAACGTGCACAAATAGCATTACAGCTTGATCACAAAAAGCAAGCGCTTGCTGCTATTGAAGTGGCCTTAAAACTCAACCCTAAAGATACCAGCAACCAGCTTTTAGCAGCTCAGTTGCACTTAAGTGAAGGTAGCAGTGAACGCGCTGTTAGTTTATTAAAGCAAGGTTTAAAATACGCCACTAAACAGCAGCAAGTTGAGGTTATTAATACCACGATGCAAACTTTAGGCTGGCTTGTGTCTCAACAAAAATGGGATTTAGCTAAAGATCTAATAGGCAGCGCAAAAAGATTAACTAAGCAACTACCCCGTGATGAACAGGCCCAGTTTTCTGTATACAGCGCACAAATTGCTATGCAACAAGGTAATACTAAACGTGCTCTTAAAAGCTTAAATAACGCACTTAAAATAAACCCGAATTTAGGTGATGCTTTACTTAGTTTAGCAAGTATATATCGTAGTAAAAGCCAACTTACCCAAGCAAAACTTATGTATGTTCGTGCACAAGCCCTACCTGATTACCAACTATCGGCGTGGCTTGGATTATCGCAAATAGCGATTGATTCTAAAGACTACTCGAGCGCGCTAAAGCATCTTAGAAAAGCATTACAAGCTAACCCACAACGCCAAGACTTAATTACTAATATTCGCGCCCTTGAGAATATAGTGCGCCAAGAGGGGTAAGTTTAAGCCGTGGTTAAATTTACTTGTAGATGCAGTGCTTGCTGGCGTGACGAGCAAAGCTCGTAATTTCTATATGCAATAAAATCTTAAGTGATTTGTTCACAAAGAGGTTTAGAGGGCGCTGCGCTTTAGAGAAGTAAAAATACATAATTACTATTGTTTTATGTCTT
>NZ_WTKS01000032.1:0-3420 GCF_011378625.1 Pseudoalteromonas sp. c7(2019)
GTCGCTTACACTGATGTTTATTACTGTGCCCGCTGGCGCATTGCTGCTTCCGCTGATTGTTGGCGTGCTGTCGTTCGTGGCGCCGACTGTGTCTAACGTCAGAGTTGGCGCTAAGGTATCTAGGTTGCCTGATTGAACTGCACCGCCAGTATTGCCTGCATCATCGGTGATACTGGCTTGCACGGTGTAGCTTCCATCCGGTAATTCAGGGCTGGTTGCTTGCCAATTACCGCTGGCATCAACGGTGGCAGTGATTGGGTGCTCATCACCGTTGCTGTCGGTAATAACAATGTTTATAACCGTGCCTGCAGGCTCTGTTGAGGTACCACTAACAACTGGGGTGCTGTCGTTACCTAGGCCCAATGCGTCAACAGTGACGATTGGTGTGATGGTATCTACATTACCACTGCTGTTTGCGGTACTCTCGTTGCCTGCCGCATCGGTAATGCTGGCAACAACGCTAAAGTCACCTTGTGCAAGGGCTGTCGATACTTCGATTGCCCAGTGACCATCGCTGCCTACAACGGTGCTAAGGGTTTGATTGATGCCTCCGCTGTCGGTGATGGTGAGTGTTACGGTGCCACCAATTTCATTACTGGTGCCCTGAAGCTCAGGTGTTAAATCGCTGACATCGCCTACATTTTGAATGGTGAGTGTTGGCGCTTGCGTGTCGATGGTGGTGGTATCACTCACGGTGGTTTCGTTGCCGACACTGTCGCGTACACTTACTTCAATGGTGCTTTCGCCTTCGCTTAGCGGTGTGGTTGGTGTTGCACTCCAATTGCCGTTTGCATCCACAAGCGCGGTGATGGTTTGTGGATTACCATCGCTGTCGGTCACTACAATAGTGACTTGCGCACCTTCACCCGCATCGCTTGTGCCGCTAATAACCGGTGTATTGCTGTCGCTTTGTGCTGCAACATCAACAGTGAGTGTCGGCGGTGTATTATCAAAGTCATCTGAGCTAATTGTACGGGTATTACCTGCGGCATCGGTCGCTGTTGCGATCACTGAGCCAACATCAAGTAATGATACATCTAATCCGACTAATGACCAGTTGCCATCCGCATCTGTTGTAGTGGTATATGTTGCACCAATACCACCGTTAACAAGTTGCTCGGTAATAATAATTTCACTGCCAATGGGCAAGTCAGACGTACCGCTTAGGGTAATTAATAAACCAAGTTCAAACGTTGGCGTAAAGGCAAGTGCTGGCGGGGTTACGTCTACTTCGCCACTGTCCGTGCCGGTGCCTGTATTGCCTGCAGCATCGGTGATGCTGGCGCTGACGCTGTAATTACCTTCGGCTAATGTGCCTGTTGGTGTCGCACTCCAGTTACCATTGGCATCGGTTTGTACATCAATGCTTTGAGTGGCATTTTCTGCATCGGTAAACGTAACGGTAATGGTGCTGTTAGGTGCATCACTGGTGCCCGCAACCGTGGGCGTGCTGTCGTTTGTTAATACTGGCGCATCTACACTCACACTTGGTGCTGTGGTATCAATGGTGCCGTTGCCGGTAATATCGGTGCTGTTACCTGCCACATCGCTGATGTTAGCGGTGATCGTGTACGGCCCTTCTGCAAGTGCTGTTGGCACTTCGACTGAGAAGTTGCCATCAGCATCCACAGCGGTGGTGAACGTTTGTGTATTACCTAAATCGTCCACAACCGTGAAGTTAATAACGGTGCCTTCAACCGCATCGCTTGTGCCGCTCAGTGTCGGGGTTACGTCGTTGCTTGAGCCTGGGCTGGTAAGTACAAGTGTAGGTGCGGTGGTGTCTATTTCACCAGTGCCTGTGGCGGTGGCTTCGTTGCCTGCCGTATCGCTCACGCTTGCGCTTACGGTGAAGTTACCTTCTGCAAGTGCTATCGGTACAGGGATTGACCATGTGCCATTGGCAAGTACGGTGGCGCTCATTGTTTGCGGTGTGCCACTGCTATCTGTCACTATAACCGTTACCGTACTGCCTTGCGGTGCATCACTACTGCCTGCAATCGTTGGCGTGGTGTCGTTGCCTACACCGTTGTTGGTAATAACAAGGCTCGGACCTGTTAGGTCTATCTGACCTGTCTCGGTGGCACCGCCAATATTGCCCGGTCCATCATCTACCTGTGCGGTGACAGTATATTCGCCTTCGGCTAAATCAGTTGGTGCATCGACGCTCCATACACCACCCGTTACGGTCGTATCAACAGTCGTAATATTTCCTGCACTATCTTCAAACGTTAAGCTAATGGTGGTGCCATCTGCCGCATCGCTTGTACCATTAATAGCTGGGGTGGTGTCGTTGGTGTCAACCAGTGCATTAATACTAATGCTTGGCGCCGTGGTGTTGAGTGTTGCGTTTTCACTTAATGTAGTGGTGTTGCCTGCGCTGTCGCTGACGCTTGCTTCAATGGTGAGCTCACCATCGCTCAGTGCATTCGATACATCTGCTGACCAGCTGCCATCGGCTTGTACTGTTGCGGTAAACGTTTCTGTTGTGGTGCCGTCGCTTACACTGATGTTTATTACTGTGCCCGCTGGCGCATTGCTGCTTCCGCCGATTGTTGGGGTGCTGTCGTTCGTTGCGCCCACGGTATCAAGCACAAGCGTTGGCGCGAGGCTATCAATGGTGCCCGATTGCACGGCACTATCGGTGTTACCTGCGGCATCGGTGATACTGGCTTGTACGCTGTAGCTGCCATCCGGTAATTCAGGGCTGGTTGCTTGCCAATCACCGTTTGCATCCACAGTAGCGGTGATTGGGTGCTCATCACCGTTACTGTCGGTAATAACAATGTTTATAACCGTGCCTGTAGGCTCTGTTGAGGTACCACTAATCACTGGGGTGCTGTCGTTGCCTAAACCCAGTGCATCAACGGTGATAACCGGTGTAATGGTATCCACATTACCACTGCTGTTTGCGGTACTCTCGTTGCCTGCGGCATCGGTAATGCTGGCAACAACGCTAAAGTCACCTTGTGCAAGGGCTGTCGATACTTCGATTGCCCAGTGACCATCGCTGCCTACAACAGTGCTAAGGGTTTGATTGATGCCTTCGCTATCGGTGATGGTGAGTGTAACAGTGCCACCAATTTCATTACTGGTGCCTTGCAGTTCTGGTGTTAAATCACTTATATCGCCCACGTTTTGAATGGTGAGTGTTGGCGCTTGCGTGTCGATGGTGGTGGTGTCACTCCCGGTGGTTTCGTTGCCGACACTGTCGCGCACACTTACTTCAATGGTCGCTTCACCTTCGCTTAGCGGTGTGGTTGGTGTGACACTCCAGTTGCCATTGGCATCCACTAAGGCGGTGATGGTTTGCGGGTTGCCTGCACTATCAGTAACCACGATGGTCACTTGCGCGCCCTCGCCCGCATCACTTGTGCCGCTAATAACCGGTGTATTGCTGTCGCTTTGTGCTGCAACATCAAC
>NZ_WTKS01000033.1:0-3376 GCF_011378625.1 Pseudoalteromonas sp. c7(2019)
TTTTCTTTTTAACTAAGCGCCCTTGTTCATTGCAGCACACCACATGGAAAAATATTTTTGCTATGTCTAAACCAATTGTTGTAATCTTCATTTGGTCTTCTCCCTTTGATTATTGTAACCACTTTAATCATGGCACACAGATGCCGTATAGGGAGGAGACCATTACATCAGGTTACTTATTAAATAAAGCAACAGCAGCGTTACTCATTGCTTTTATTCCGGTAGGGATAGCAACTTTATAATCTGGTGCAAATTTACTAGAGTGTAGGGAAGGGAGTACTTCACCTGTTTTTATCGAATCTGCATATTGTGCTTGGTTTACACCTCCTAGCCAAAATAAGGTAATCGGGATATTTTCATCGGTGCGTCCGTATAGGCCAAAGTCTTCACCCGCCATTACAGCTTGTGTTTCAAGCACATTAGTATCACCAATTGCGCTGGCAATAGAGTTTCTAACAATGTCTGTTTGTGCAGGGTTATTATAAGTAGATGGAATAGATTCATCTTCATGTACATATACTACAGGGTAGTTTGATTCATTTAGGCCAGCACTTTGTGCAATACCTGCCGTGATTCGTTTTATTGCTGCTATTTGAGCACTTCTAACATTTGGGTTATAGCTTCTGAGAGTGAGTTGTAGTTTTACTTCATCCGAAATCACATTATGTTTTGAGCCACCATGAATAGACCCAACCGTAATAACCGAAGGCTCTAGCGGTGAAAGTTCTCGGCTTGTGATTGTTTGCAGAGCAAGTACTGTGCGTGCAGCTATAATCACAGGGTCTATAGTTGTATGCGGATAAGCACCATGACCACCTTTACCTTTAATTGTAATATCGACAGAATCTACACTTGCCATAGTGTATTCATTTTTCATTGATACCTTACCAGCGGGGACGCTAGCACTTACATGCAAAGCAATTATATGATCAGGTTTTTCATATTTACTAAATAGTCCTTCGCCTAACATGGCTTTAGCACCCCCACCAACTTCTTCGGCAGGCTGTGCAACCATCATCAAAGTGCCTTTCCATTGATCTTTGTGTACTATTAATTGCTCAGCAGTACCAATAAAAGAGCTCATGTGAATATCGTGGCCACAACCGTGCATTACACCTACTTTCGCACCATGCTCGTCTATTACTTTAACTTTTGAGGCATAGGACTTTCCTGTCTGCTCTATAATAGGTAAGCCATCGGTGTCAGTACGGATCATCACGGTTGGACCGTTTCCGTTTTTGTAAATGCCGACAACACCAAAGCCACCTACATTACTTGTTACTTTAAAACCCAGCTGAGTTAATTTATCCGCTATTTTATTACCCGTTTCTTGTTCGTGATAAGAAAGCTCTGGCGATTGGTGTAAATCAAGGTAAAACTTTTCTATAGCTGGCATGGTTTTGCTTAAATTCAAATCGAGTCCATTTGCTTGTACTAATGGGCTTGCTAATAAAAGTATTGCACTTAGATAAGTTAATTTCATGTTTTCCCTCATTGTTGAATATGTATACCGGATGATTTAGGTATATGACTTGTAATTATTATGTTCACCACCATATAAAAACCTAAATAGATGAATATGGCAATCAATTCAATGAGCAACATAGTTAGTATTAATGTGCAAAACCTTCAACAAGTACTCGGTGAAACATCACAACAAAAATTGGTGTTGCTTAACTTTTTCTCTCCTCAAAGTCCTGACTGTATCGGACAGGCTGCAATTTTAGATAAAGTAGCGGCAGAATATGCAAGCTATATAGTAGTAGCAAACCTAGATTGCGATGCAGAGCAAGCACTCGCATCTCAACTTGCGCAACAAGTTGGTCTGCAAACACTGCCTACCCTTGTATTATTAAAAGACTCTGCACCAGTAGATTTACTTGCAGGTGTTCAAAGCGAAGCACAAATACGCGAAGCCCTAGCAAAGCATTTACCTGCACAACAAGACTTACTGTTAGAACAAGCAAAGCAAGCGTTATTAAAGTCAGATTTAAATGCTGCATTTAATTATGCAAAGCAAGCTTATGAAATAGACAGCGGTAATGCACGTATCAAATTAGTGCTAGCAGACATATGTATTCAAATTCACAAGGTAGATGAAGCCCAAGCGCTTATAAATACAATAGACGTACAAGAGCAAGATGCTTACTTTAATAATATAAAAGCAAAATGCGAAGCTGCGCTTGAAGCAAAAGACTCACCAGAGATTAAAGAAAAGCAACAACAAGTAGAAAAGTACCCAAATGACCTAGAATTAAAAGAAGAGCTCAGTATTTTACTCAATGAAGCAGGCAGAAAAGAAGAAGCATTGGATATACTATTTACAGTGCTGCAAAAAGATCTGAATTTCAATGAAGCGAAACCAAGCTTTTTAGCCATTATTGCCTCTTTACCTGATGGCGACGCACTCGCAGCAAAGTATCGTCGCAAGTTATATAGTATTTTATACTAGGGTCTGTTGCTCTTTGCGGATTAAAATTTGTTCAAACTAGGGGGGGGGTTAATCGCGGCGCGAGGTTTGTAACCTAGTGGGCTCGGTAACTGCTCCTGCGTTACCCTACTGGCTTACATCCATGTAAGAATAAGTAAAAACCGAGTAACAAAGAGTAAATAGCCCCTAGGAAGAACCCTTTGGGCAGCGCCTGTTTGGCATTAATGCTACGTTATCGCCTATTTATGGGGAGTAACCACACTACATAGGCTCTGCCTTGCCTGAATACCAAACAGGCTGCTGCAAATTTAACCTTGAAAGATAAACAGACCCTAGATTCTAATAACTATTACTTTTGAGAAGCACCTATATAAGGTGCTTTTTGTATTTTCAGGGTTTTAATTAAAAGCTATAGAATGGTTTAGCTATGTAAAAACAAGAGTTATCAACAGATTTTTGTGGGTAACTTGTGCTTATCATGTGTGCTTGCTTGGGGCTTAATTTTAATTACTGTTTTATGCAAATAACGCTTGCGTAAAATCCGCCGCTCCCTATAATGCGACCCCACTGAGACGGGAAACGCCAACGCATAGCGAGGCACGAACTACTCAGAGAGTTAAATAAAACTTCGGTTTTAAATCTTCTAAAAAGAAAGTTTAAAACTAAGTGTTGACTCGAAAAATAAAGGGTGTATTATTCGCATCCCTTGAGACGCTAAGGCGAATCAAACGTTCTTTAACAATATAAAGCAATCATCTGTGTGGGCACTCGTACAGATTGAGTTCTAACAGCCAAACTACTTCGTTCTTTATTGAGCAAGTAACGAGGCAAACAAATTAGAGTCTCAATTGAAAACTGAGTGACCAACAGAAGTAACTTATTTATAAGTTGCTTCGGCACAGTCAATTCAATATCGAAAGATATTAAAATAAATTCAGAATTCAT
>NZ_WTKS01000034.1:0-3183 GCF_011378625.1 Pseudoalteromonas sp. c7(2019)
ACGTTAAAAACACAACATAACTAGCAAATTATTAACAACTAAAGGTGTTTAAACTTCACAAATATTAAAAGTGAGCTTAAACGATCTTCATATAAAGACTTACACCCCATATGATCAATACGATCGTTAATGAAAGTGTTACGGCTGCAGATCCCATATCTTTGGCTCTACCTGACAATACATGCAATTCTGTACTTACTCGATCTGTTAATGCTTCAATGGCAGAGTTTAGCAATTCAACTATTAGAATAATAAGCAGTGAGCTAATTAGTATTGCCCAGTGTAATAATGATGAAGCAAGCCAAAATGAAGTGGGGAATAATATAAGGCTTAGTAATAGCTCTTGTCTAAATGCAGCTTCTTCTTTAAATGCTGCTTTAAAGCCAAGATAGGAGCAATAGGTTGCTTTGAAAACGCGTTTGAGGCCTAAGCCATTTGGTTTTAATACATCTTTCATTAATAAACTCTATGAATGAAGGTCAAAATAAAGCCCCGCACTGCGAGGCTTTTTATTTATGCTACGCCGTATTGATCACGGTAAGCTTTAACTGAGGCTAAATGCTCGCCCATCGTCCCTTGGTTTTCAAGGTAACTAATAAGGTCTGCTAATTTTACAATAGAGATTACTTTGGTATTAAAGTCGCGTTCAACTTCTTGAATAGCTGATAACTCGGCTTTACCTTTTTCTTGGCGATCTAATGCAATTAAAACACCACTAAGGTCTGCACCATTTTGTGCAATAATTTCCATGGACTCACGAATAGCGGTACCTGCGGTAATTACATCATCAACTAGCATTATTTTGCCATTGAGTTCTGAGCCTACTAATGTACCACCTTCACCGTGTGCTTTTTTCTCTTTACGGTTAAAACAGTACGGTACATCTTTATCATGGTGATCTGCTAATGCAACTGCCGTCGTTGTCGCGATTGGGATACCCTTATACGCGGGGCCAAATAGTACATCGTACTCTATCGCTGAATCTTCTAGTGCTGATGCATAAAAACGACCTAAACGTGCTAAGTCACGACCTGTATTAAACAAACCGGCATTAAAAAAGTAAGGACTTATGCGCCCAGACTTTAAAGTAAACTCACCAAATTTTAATACCTGCTTCTCTAGAGCAAATTCTATAAACTCTTTTTGATAATCTTTCATATCTAGTGGCCTACCTATTTATGCTAATGCTTGCTTTTGTACGTCAATGATTTCACGAATAGAATGTTTAGCTAAAGTAAGTAACTCATCTAGCTCATCAAACGAGAAAGGTTCGCCTTCGGCTGTACCTTGAATTTCTATAATTTTACCTGTTTCGGTTAAAATTACATTCATATCAGTTTCTGCTGCTGAATCTTCAATATATTCTAAATCGCTAATTGCTTGGCCTTTGTATATACCTACTGAAATAGCCGCAATCATATGTTTAAGTGGGTTTGAATTAATCATACCCTTGGCACGCATATGCGTTAGCGCATCAACAAGTGCAACACATGCACCACTTATAGAAGCAGTACGTGTACCGCCATCTGCTTGAATTACATCACAGTCGATAGTGATTGTGTTTTCGCCAAGTGCTTTTAAATCAACAGCAGCACGAAGTGCACGTGCAATTAAACGTTGAATTTCCATAGTACGACCGCCCTGCTTACCACGTGCAGCTTCTCGAGCATTACGCGTATGCGTTGCTCGCGGTAACATACCGTATTCAGCATTGATCCAACCTTTACCCTGACCTTTCATGAAACGAGGAACGCCCGATTCGACAGTAGCTGTACAAAGTACTTTGGTGTTACCAAACTCAACAAGTACTGAGCCTTCAGCATGCAAAGTATAATTACGTGTAAATGTAACAGGTCTAATTTGGTTAGGTGTTCTTTCGCTTGGACGCATTGACGATCCCCTTAATTCAGAATTTGCGACATTATAAGTGTATGTGGGTATAGATACCATGCTGATTTAAATAAATAGCTGTATGCAAAATATTCAGTGTATTAAATTTTCCCTAGAGCTTAAGCGGTGTTACGGTATAATCATCGTAATATTGTATTTATAAATTTAGGAAAATATCCATGATCCACAGTATGACAGCTTATGCGCGTCGCGAAATAAAAGGCGATTGGGGAACTGGCACTTGGGAAGTTCGTTCAGTGAACCAGCGTTACCTTGAAACATTTATTCGCGCACCAGAGCAATTTCGTGGCATGGAGCCAGTTATTCGTGAGCGTTTACGCAAACACTTACAACGCGGTAAAGTTGAGGTTTTTTTAAAGTTTGTAGCAAATCCTGCCCATGTTGGTGAGCTATCAATTAACCAAGCCCTTGCTGAGCAACTTATAAATAGCGCGAAATGGGTTCAACAGCAAAGTAATGGCGACATTAATCCTGTTGATATATTACGTTGGCCTGGTGTTATGGAAGCTGAAGAACTTGATATGGATAGCGTTAATACAGCACTAATTGCTGGTCTTGATCAAGTAATCGAAGATTTTAAATCAGCTCGTGGCGATGAAGGTGCAAACCTTGAAGAAATGATAGCAATCCGCCTTGATGCGATTTTAGAGCAAGTAGAAATTGTAGAAACGCACATGCCTGAGATTGCTAAGTGGCAACGTGAAAAACTGGCTCAAAAGCTAGAAGACTTAACAGCAAACATTGACGAGTCGCGCCTTGAACAAGAACTTATTTATCTTGCTCAAAAACAAGATGTAGCTGAAGAATTAGATCGTTTAAAGTCTCACGTTAAAGAAACTAAAAAAATCCTTAAAAAAGGTGGCGCATGCGGCCGCCGCCTAGATTTTATGATGCAAGAATTTAATCGTGAAGCTAACACGCTAGCATCTAAGTCTATCAATAGTGACATCACTACTGCCGCTGTAGAGTTAAAAGTGTTGATTGAACAAATGAGAGAACAGATCCAAAATATTGAATAGTTTTCAGCCAATTATGGCATATTCATAACTTATCGAAACCCGGGCTAGGCTCGGGTTTTTTATTAATACCAATAATATTTTGCATGTTGTTACCAAGCATCTTCGTCTAATGTGAGATTCTCACCTTCAAATCACTCTTTATTTTAGTCATTAAAAAGCCCGAGACTAAGCTCGGGCTTTTTGGTAACAATTAGCTAGGCTAATAATTACGCTACGATAGTTGCTACAACACCAGCACCTACAGTACGACCAC
>NZ_WTKS01000035.1:0-2466 GCF_011378625.1 Pseudoalteromonas sp. c7(2019)
ATTTAAAACCGAAGTTTTATTTAACTCTCTGAGTAGTTCGTGCCTCGCTATGCTTCAGCGTTTCCCGTCTCAGTGGGGTCGCATTATAGGGAGAACAGATTTTTACGCAAGTACTTTTTTAAAGAAAAAGTAAAAAAAGATGCTGTTCGGTCAGTATCTGAACTAAACCCCCTGAAACTGATAGTTTTGTAACCAAACGGCGCCTTTTATGGTACAAAAATAACCTTGCTGATACACTCAAATACTAATAATCATGATCTAAAAGGTACTAACTATGGCAATTCGTTCTTATAAAGGTGTTACTCCTTCATTTAATTCGTCTGTTTATATTGATGAGTCATCAGTTTTAGTTGGTGATATTACTTTAGGTGATAATAGTAGTGTGTGGCCGTTAGTAGCTGCACGTGGTGATGTTAACTATATACGTATTGGTAAACGTACAAACATACAAGATGGCAGTGTATTGCATTTATCTCGCGCAACTAAAAGCAATCCTGATGGTTACCCACTTATTATAGGTGACGATGTAACAGTTGGTCATAAGGTAATGCTGCACGGATGTGTATTAGGAAACCGTATACTTGTAGGTATGGGCGCTATTATTATGGATAACGTGGTTGTTGAAGACGATGTTATTATTGGCGGCGGCTCTTTAGTACCACCAAATAAGCGTTTGGAGTCTGGTTACTTATATGTAGGGAGTCCGGCTAAGCAAGCCCGCCCTCTTACAGAGCAAGAACTTGCCTTCTTAAAAATATCTGCCGATAACTATGTATCACTTAAAGATGAATACTTAGCTGAAATCGCTAACTTAAGTTAATAAGCTTACTTCAATTTGGCCTGCCGAGTTATAGCTCTCTTCTTCGATGAGCTCCTCGGCACGTTCTTCGTAATCAAAACGATACTTTTCAAAATATTCTGTTGCGTGACTTTCGTCTGTTAATTTAAGTGTATTTACTTCTATTATACATTCCACCAGCATGCCACTAACTTGTGCAAAAAAAACTAACTGATGATCGGGCTCTCTAAACTCTAGCCTATCTATAAACTGTATTGCTTGATTCATTTAAGCATTCCTTGTTTGAGCGCATCAACGACGGGAAGTATTTTTGGCATTTTGTTACGCCATACATAATATGCTTGAGCAGCTTGACCAACTAACATTCCGCTACCATCTAAAAGCTTAGCGTTAATATTATGCTGTGCAACCCAATTCATAAAAATGGTATTTTGCAGTGAATAAAACATGTCATAAGCGACTTCACAGTTAGTTATGTGTTTTTCATCAAGAGCAGGAAGCTCATTATTCATACTGCTAGATGTAGAGTTTATAATTAGTGAGTAATCGCTTACTGGTAAATCACTAAAGCCAAAGCCAGATACTGGTCCATATTGAGTAAACAGCTCTGCGAGTTCTTTGGCTTTTTGTGCTGTGCGATTAACTATTATTATTTCCTGAGGGTTATGCTCTAACAAAGGTAAAATAACCCCTCGAGCAGCACCGCCCGCACCTATGATTAAAATGCGTTTATTAGTTATGGCTACTTCATTAGCGAGTAAATCATTTACAAAGCCCACACCATCGGTGTTATCACCGAGTAATGTGCCATCATCTCGTTTTTTTAATGTATTAACAGCCCCTACAATTTTAGCTAATGGCGTAAGCTCATCAGCCATTGCATAGGCTTGCTCTTTAAATGGCATTGTAACGTTAGCACCAACACCACCTTGCTCAAAAAAAGACAATACTGTTTTTTCAAAGTTATCGATAGGTGCTAATATTGCGCGATAGTCGATTTGCTCACCCAGTGATACAGCAAATTGTTTATGTATCGCGGGGGATTTTGAATGTTTAATTGGATTTCCAAAAACCGCATATTTGTCCATTTTAAAGCAACCTCTTTGCAGCTATATACTGCCTATTAACGATGATAAGTAATATGATTAAACGACTTTTTTCTAAATCTAAGCCGGCTCCCGAGCAACAGGCTCCTACTCCTGAAAAAACACCGTATGAAATAATAGGTGGAGAGAAAGGGGCGCGAGCTATCTCCAATCGATTCTACGACATAATGGAGTCAGATGAATACGCTAAACCGTTATATGATATGCATCCTCTGCCATTAGATCGAATTCGCCAAGTATTTTTTGAATTTTTATCTGGTTGGTTAGGCGGGCCAAACCTATTTACTGAAAAACATGGCCAGCCAATGCTACGTAAAAGACATATGCCTTTTACTGTAGATAAGGCATTGCGCGATCAATGGATGTACTGCATGAATAAAACGCTGGATATAGAAATAGACAACCCGTTGTTACGTGAAGGCTTAAAGCAATCATTCTCTCAACTAGCAACGCACATGATCAATCAGCATTAAATTTGTATTTAGCCACAATGCAAAAAGGCGCTAATTAGCTGTCTCTTATACACAAATCCCTGCTAAGAAATTAGCGGGGATTTTTTTG
>NZ_WTKS01000036.1:0-2351 GCF_011378625.1 Pseudoalteromonas sp. c7(2019)
CGCGATGAGCGCACTATTAAATTGTTGAACTAAGCCGCTACGCGGAGATCCTATTCTGACCATTTGAGCCACACTTACCTTGGGGTTATCCCATATTTGGAGGTAAGTCATGAATACACTCATTGAACAAGTCAAAACTGAAATAGCCTACCGTGGTTATTCACAAAGTACCTGTAAAAGTTACTGCGAGCATTTACTTAAACTCAGCCATTATTTTAATAAACCACTCGATTTAATTACTGATGATGAGCTGAATATCTTTTTTAAAGATCCCGCCATTCGCAAGCTCTCCAGAGCGAGTCAAAAAATACAAATAAACAGCATTTGGTTTTTGTTTAAGAATATTTTACACCGCCCACTGAACTTAGACATAGCCTTGCCTAAAGCAAAACCTCGGGCACCTACTTATTTATCGCGTGATGATATTCGACGACTTATAGAAAGTTGCACGGATATGCGCTTAAAAACATTGATAGTGGTGTGTTATGGATGTGGTTTGCGTATTGGCGAACTGCTGCGCATCAAAGTGCAAGACATCGATGGACAGCGTAAAACCATTTTAATTGAACATGGTAAAGGAGATAAGTCACGCTATGTTGTTGTATCAGATAGCGTGCTAAATCAATTACGTTGCTATTGGAAAATGTATCACCCAACGGGCTGGATGTTTTATTCACGATGGTTAATGGATAAACCTATGTCACCCTCAAGCTTCAGAAAGGCATTGAAAAAACATGCACAAATGTGTGGTTTAAAGCACTGTAATCCACATGTATTACGCCATGCTTATGCAACACATCAACTTGAGTTAGGGATGCCGCTTCATCAACTTCAACATCAGCTTGGTCATAGTGACATTAGAACCACGCAAAGTTACTTACACTGGTTACCTGAATTAGGGCATGGTGGCATTGATTTACTCGCAAGTTGGGGAAACCAATGAGCGGCTTGCACCTCGCTGATATTTTAAATTCTGGCCTTGGGAATTATCGGCAGCACCACATAATGAGTTATCAACAGTTACGAGTCTGCCAACACCTTCAATCATGCAGAACGGGGCAGCTCGGTTATCAAGCATGGCAATGTGATAACTGTAGTGAAGTACAACAAATTGGGTGTAGTTGTCGAGACCGTCATTGCCCACGTTGCCAAGGCATGGCTACGGCTAAATGGGTGCAAAAACAGCAGGAAGATTTATTACCGTGTCGGTATTTCCACCTTGTTTTTACGCTCCCGCATGAGTTAAATATCATTGCGCACTACAACCCAAACGCGTTATATCACTGTTTATTTAAAGCCGCATGGCAAACGCTGTGTAAATTTGCGAAACGAAAGAGGCATGGCCAGTTAGGCATGACAAGCGTACTGCATACGTGGGGGCAGAACTTAAGTCAGCATATTCACCTGCATTGCTTGATACCCGCAGGCGCGCTTGATAAAGCGCACTGGCATGAAATAGAAAAAGGCTATTTATACCCCGTTAAAGCATTATCAACAGTGTTTAGAGGGAAAATGCTCACGGCGCTCAATGAATGCGATAGTTCATTCGCGAAGGTAAGCACACCAACCAAATGGTGCGTGTATAGCAAAGCCTGTTTAACGTACAGTGAAAAGCTAGTTAGTTACCTTGCTCGTTATACCCGAAAAGGCGTGATGTCAGAATCGCGATTAGTGTCAGCGACTGAAGAAACAGTGAGCTTTAAATACCGCGATTATGCAGATAAGAACCGCGATAAAGTAATGACACTGAGCTGTGATGAATTTTTACGGCGCTACTTACAACATGTATTGCCCAAAGGGTTTATGCGCATTCGCCACTATGGCTTTTTAGCTAATGCGTGTCACAAGCGAAAGTTAGGGTTAATAAAGGCTCAAGTATCAGCAACCCCATGCAAAGCGGTGAAGCCGAAGGTAGAGCAAGAACGATTAATACCCCATTGGTCTTGCCAGTCATGCAAGACGGGTACCTTACGATTTATTGGTGTGATGAATTTAGATGAGGCGACAAATAAAATAGCGCGAACGAGTTAGCAGCCTTGCTTGCTGCATCAAATCAATAAGTTAACCTGCTTAATTGCTCAGGCTAATAGCGACTGTGCGAGCGAAAAATATCCTTGCTTAACGGTTAAACATTCGGTTTAATGAATAGATAATAAACGCTGAGCAATGCAGGGAAAGCTTAAATTATAATAGGTAAGCTTATTAAATTAGCTGATTTAGCTAGAGCCTCTAAAAAGCAAATTCCCATAGCATAAACAACACCAACTCTGACACACCGAGCAGGTAGCGCCTCAGTCCAACAAGCGATTATGCAACACAAACTGCGTGTCGCATAAATACTAAAGTGTTAT
>NZ_WTKS01000037.1:0-1970 GCF_011378625.1 Pseudoalteromonas sp. c7(2019)
TTACCAGTTTGGCGCATTGACGCCGTTTTGGGGAGCGTCCATCTCATCACCCATCCTATTTTTTGCAGTTTAGTGAACTAAGTACTAGGCTTTTATCAGTGTGAAAAATAAGCAGGGTGTCTTATGGCAATTGCAAGAAAGCGCCAAGTAAGTTTGGTTGATACAAAGTACTACCATTGCATATCACGTTGCGTACGCCGTGCATTTTTATGTGGGGAAGACCACTTTACAGGTCAATCCTACGAGCATCGTAGAGGCTGGGTTGAAGATAAACTGCTTGAGTTAGCCAAAGTGTTTTGTATTGATGTATGTGCTTATGCTGTTATGAGTAATCACACCCATTTAGTGCTGTATGTTGATGATAAAAAAGCGAATAGGCTAAATGATAAAGCGATTGTTATTCGCTGGCACAAGCTGTGTAAAGGCACTGTACTTACGCAAAAATACATACAGGGTGAAAAGCTAAGTAAAGCTGAACTTATCTTTTTTAATCAAACAGTAAAACAATACCGCGAGCGCCTATCAAGTATTAGCTGGTTTATGCGGTTGTTAAATGAAAACATTGCTCGCAGAGCAAATAAAGAAGATAACTGCACTGGCCGTTTTTGGGAGGGACGATTTACGTCTCAAGCATTATTAGATGAAGCAGCCCTTGCGGCCTGTATGGCGTATGTCGATTTAAACCCCATTAGAGCCAAAATGGCTAACACCCCAGAAGAGTCAGACCATACCAGCATCAAACAGCGTTTAACGTATGCAAAGGATGGCAAGCAACCAAAACAACTACTGCGCTTTGCAGGCATGCCACGTCAAATTATGCCAAAAGGGCTGCCGTTTGAGCTTAAATCGTACCTTGAACTTGTTGAGCTAACAGGGNCTGTATACGAGAAGACAAACGTGGTTATATTGAAAGTACACACTTACCCTTACTCGAAAGAGTTAATATCTCCCCAGAAAACTGGTTAAAGCTCACCACACAATTTACGCGTGTATTTCATGGTGCAGTCGGCAGGCCAGCCTCACAAGAAGGTTATTGTGAAAACTTAAACCGAAAGCGGCGAGCGAATATCAGTAACTGCGAAAAGCTACTGGCATAAAACTTAAACTACTCAGTAATAAATCACAACTGCATTATGCAGTCATTTTCATGCGTGTAATTTAGGTTTAACAGTGATAATTGCTTATTTAATGTGTAACGCGCGAGTAAAGATATAAAAAGAGGTGAACTCTTAGCCCAAAAAAGTAAATTTAGTGGCGCGCTAGATTAGTTTACAATTGGGGTGGCTGTCTAATTTAATGTCTTAAGCCTGTAAATCTTAAGACGAAAGCCGCTGTTTGTAATGAACAGCGGCTTTTTTGTTTTAGGTTAAAGGCAAAAGCTTAGAGACAAATTTAAGTTATCTTATTAATAATATCGCTTACACCTATTTTTATAGCTCATTACTTTTTTTTCCGATATTACTGATCTCTACCATTTTGGGGGATTTCTACATCAAGGAAACTTAAATATCGGCTAACTAGTTGTTTACAAGTCTTTATTAGCTGGTTAAATTAGAATCTTTGTAATATTTGGACATTTGTCGGTTTATAAAGCGACAAATGTCGGATACAAAGTTGTTATGTTGCTAGGAGAGTTATGAGTATTACTCAGAATTGGAAGCTAATATCAGAAGAGTTACTAGCAGCATATAAACTCTTACCATCAAGCATCACAGAATCAGATTTTGGTTATTGCGAAGAAGACTTTTTACAATATTTATCTGTAAATGAACTTCGTTTAGCTATGGAAGAATTAGACGGCGTAATGGAAAACAACGTTAGCCCTGGAGTTTGTTTTTGGGAACATATGATTAAAGCTGCAAGCTTAATGAACAGCACTGAACACGCGAAAAAATACGAACAGTATAAAGTAGCAACATAATCGGGTAGCCGGAGGTCTCTAACCTCCAGCCCCCACACCACCCATCATG
>NZ_WTKS01000038.1:0-1653 GCF_011378625.1 Pseudoalteromonas sp. c7(2019)
TAGTAATTAAAATTAAGCCCCAAGCAAGCGCACATGATAAACACAAGTTACCCACAAAACCCTGTTGATAACTCTGTTTTTGAACTTTAAAACTAAACACTTTTATCCTGATGTGATAAGTTGCGGTCACTTTTTTTAACTCATGTATTTAGGCAGTATCCATGACAGACATAATAAACAGTATAAGTGCCCTTCTATGGGGCCAAGTTCTCGTCTACTTATTAATAGCAGCAGGCCTCTTTTTTACTTTTCGACTAGGCTTTATTCAGTTTGTGCAATTTCCACATATGTTCAAAGTTATGTTTGGCTCTCGTAAATGTGCCGATAATGAAATTTCATCCTTTCAGGCTTTTTGTACTTCGTTAGCTGCACGTGTTGGTACAGGTAATATGGCTGGTGTTGCTGTTGCCTTATACCTAGGTGGGCCAGGTGCTATTTTTTGGATGTGGCTTATTGCATTAATAGGTATGGCTACAAGCTTTGCTGAAAGTACTTTGGCTCAGGCTTATAAAACAAAAGATGCTGATGGCAATTTTAGAGGTGGCCCTGCTTATTATATGCAAAACGGTTTAGGTAAACGCTGGATGGGGACTTTATTCTCGTTATGCTTAATTTTAGCCTTTGGTTTGGTATTTAACGCCGTACAGTCAAACTCTATTGCTGCAGCATTTGAAGTAGCGTTTGATGTACCTAAGTATATAGTAGGCATTTGCTTGGTTATTGGCTCTGGTATTATTATTTTTGGTGGTTTGAAAACGATTTCTCGTTTTGCTGAAATGGTTGTCCCATTTATGGCATTAGCTTACTTGTTAGTGGCTCTTTATGTATGCGCTATTAACTTTACTGCATTACCTGATGTAATTGTACTTATAATAAAAAGTGCTTTTGGTATTGAACAAGCTGGTGCAGGTGCAATTGGTTATGGTGTTACACAAGCTATGATCCAAGGTATAAAGCGTGGCTTATTCTCAAACGAAGCTGGTATGGGTAGTGCAGCTAATGCTGCAGCCACTGCGACACCTTACCCTCCTCATCCAGCATCACAAGGTTATGTGCAAATGCTAGGTGTATTTATTGATACTATTGTTATTTGTACAGCGACTGCTTCTCTTATTTTACTATCGCAGCAATTAGTACCTGAATCTGGTGTTATGGGGATTGAACTTACACAAGCAGCATTACAAGAACATGTCGGCGACTGGGGTACTTACTTTATTGCCATTGCTATATTGTTTTTTGCTTTTACTTCTATTGTGGCTAATTACTCTTACGCTGAAACAAATTTAATGTTTTTAGAGCACAACTCTAATAAAGGTATGTTTATCTTTAGACTTGTTGTTTTAGGTATGGTGATGTTTGGTGCTGTTGGTGAGCTTGGTTTAATTTGGACGCTGGCAGATATATCAATGGGTTTAATGGCCATTGTAAACGTTATAGCGCTATTTATGCTTTCAGGTGTTGTTGTATGGCTCTCTAAAGATTACAACGAACAACGCAAAAAGGGCTTAATACCTACCTTTGACAAAAGTAAGCATCCTAAACTTGCTAAAGAGGTCGATCCCGAGGCCTGGAAATAAACAATAAACAGCGAGCTACGGCTCTAATGCCGATCATTTAAGAATTAGTTAATAGCACTTGAACGATCTTCTAGGT
>NZ_WTKS01000039.1:0-1443 GCF_011378625.1 Pseudoalteromonas sp. c7(2019)
CGGCTCCCGTCCGCTTAGAGAGCAAGTCTCATCACAGATAGGAGCGTACCTTCTCCCGAAGTTACGGTACGATTTTGCCTAGTTCCTTCACCCGAGTTCTCTCAAGCGCCTTAGTATTCTCTACCTGACCACCTGTGTCGGTTTGGGGTACGATTCCATATAATCTGAAGCTTAGAGGCTTTTCCTGGAAGTATGGCATCAGCAACTTCATCACCGTAGTGACTCGTCTCGTGTCTCAGGTTTAATGTTTGTCCGGATTTACCTAAACAAACGCCCTACTCACTTTCACATAGACTACCAACGCTATGCTTGCTTAGCCTGCTCCGTCCCCCCATCGCAATTATATCGAGTACAGAAATATTAATCTGTTTCCCATCGACTACGCCTTTCGGCCTCGCCTTAGGGGTCGACTTACCCTACCCTGATTAACATGGGATAGGAACCCTTGGTCTTCCGGCGTGGGAGTTTTTCACTCCCATTATCGTTACTCATGTCAGCATTCGCACTTCTGATACCTCCAGCATACCTCCCGGTACACCTTCAACGGCTTACAGAACGCTCCCCTACCACTCAGAATAAATTCTGAATCCGCAGCTTCGGTGCATAGTTTAGCCCCGTTACATCTTCCGCGCAGACCGACTCGACCAGTGAGCTATTACGCTTTCTTTAAAGGATGGCTGCTTCTAAGCCAACCTCCTGGCTGTCTGGGCCTTTCCACATCGTTTCCCACTTAACTATGACTTTGGGACCTTAGCTGGCGGTCTGGGTTGTTTCCCTCTTCACGACGGACGTTAGCACCCGCCGTGTGTCTCCCGGATATTACTTTACGGTATTCGGAGTTTGCAAAGGGTTGGTAAGTCGGGATGACCCCCTAGCCTTAACAGTGCTCTACCCCCGTAAGTATTCGTCCGAGGCTCTACCTAAATAGATTTCGGGGAGAACCAGCTATCTCCCGGTTTGATTAGCCTTTCACTCCTAGCCACAGGTCATCCCCTAACTTTTCAACGTTAGTGGGTTCGGTCCTCCAGTTGATGTTACTCAACCTTCAACCTGCCCATGGCTAGATCACCGGGTTTCGGGTCTATACCTTGCAACTATTCGCCCAGTTAAGACTCGGTTTCCCTACGGCTACCCTATTCGGTTAACCTCGCTACAAAATATAAGTCGCTGACCCATTATACAAAAGGTACGCAGTCACCCAACAAGTGGGCTCCTACTGCTTGTACGTACACGGTTTCAGGTTCTATTTCACTCCCCTCACAGGGGTTCTTTTCGCCTTTCCCTCACGGTACTGGTTCACTATCGGTCAGTTGGGAGTATTTAGCCTTAGATGATGGTCCACCTATATTCAGTCAAAGTTTCACGTGCTCCGACCTACTCGATTTCACTTAAAATGTCTTTTCATGTACGGGACTATCACCCTGTATCGTGGCGCTTTCCAGC